>NZ_JBMDIX010000024.1:0-89666 GCF_057808915.1 Rhodococcus sp. FG69
TGTAGTCATCCACGCCCCCGCTGGCAATCCGGACGCCGAGTCCCCACTGCGGAGCCTCGGAGTCGTTGGGCAGAACGAACTCCCATGGGCGAGAAGAGGCTACGGCCCGAGCAGATCCCACAGTGGGTCGTCGTAGCCGATGTCGTAGGTGCATTCCGCCGGCCTCGGGTCGGGCACGAACGCCCACAGCAAAGCCCCCGCCGTACCCGCTTGCTTCTGACCGTCGATCTTCGTGGCGATGCTCGTCGCCCGGTCGTCGAGTTCGCCGCAGGACCCGGCCAGTTCGCCGATCTCGGCCACCAGCAACGGCTTTCCCACCTCGGCGGTCTGAGTGATCCGGCGGGCGAGGCCGTTCCACTGATCGCCGGGCAGTGGGACCCCATCGGCGCCGTAGTCGTGGTACTGGAGAACGTCGACGGCGGGAGATTCCGCCAGGTAGCGGTACTCGTCGCCCTGGCTCCCGCACTGTCCGCCGCCGGTCAGCCCGGCCGTGATCAGGGTGTCCGGATCGAGGGCGCGGACCTGAGCGCCCGCGGTGTCGAAGAAGGTGCGCAATACCTGTGCAGCGTCCGACGTGCACGTGCGGGTCGACCACGAACAACTCGCGTCGGCGCAGGTGCTGGTCTCAGGTTCACCCACCAGCTCCCACGCGGCGAGGGCAGGCGAACTCTTCCATCGGTCGACCGCCGTCGTCACCCAATCCTGGAAGCTGAGCACTGCACCTGCGGCGGGTGGGTTGGTCCAACCGTCGATGTACCACTGGCGGTCCTTGAACACGTCTCCCTCGCAGGCCCCGTCCTGGGGTGAAAGCACGGGAACGACGAGCTGACCGTGCGCCTCCGCCGCTGCGAACACCGCGTCCATCGGACCGAAATCGAGTGCACCGGTGAATCGATTGGTCGCCAACGCTTGGAATGCGTTGAACCGCGTCATGGAATGCGCCGGCAGCGACGAGAAATACGAGTTCAGGTCGACCATGGCACCGCATCCCGCATTGACCGACCAGTTCGTCGCCAGCTGATAGGCGTTGAATCCCGTCGGCCACCACGGTGAGCCGTCCAGTCTCAGGCCATCGGAGTCTGCGGTGACCCGGGCAGAGGATGCGGGGCTCGCCGGTTGTGCGATCGCCGGCGTCTGCGCCGTGAACACGAAAAGTACTGCGAGGGCGGTCATCGCAGCGCATCGACTCAACCGAGTGGTCCGGGGCATTCGACGATGCTAGTCAGCTGACACGCACAACGACAATCGGATCTCTTGCGCGAACAGCGAAGTGCATCAGTTGAATGATCGAACATGGGCGATATGGATAGTGGATAGCTGATAAACAATCTCCGTGACCGAATGTGCAGCAATGTAACTGGCGAGTAGTTTCTTTGCATTACCACGATAGCGCCATTTTCGGCTGCGCCAGTTACGTTTTCAAACCATAATGGTACTCGGCAGTATCAACACTCGAGGTCGGATTTCTATCATGTTCCGTAGTTCCCGCATGTCTTCATGGTGCGCACGTGTCGCCGTGACGACAGGTGTCCTTGCGCTCGCACTACTCCCGGGGACCCCTGCGTGGGGCCAGGAACCAGACGAGACGGAATCCACCGACACCGCGTCGGACGCGGTCATGACATTCCTCGACTTCGGCGGTCTCGGCTTGGGTAGATCGCTTCCGCTGTACGGGCTCGACGGATCGGCCCAGATAACGATTCCAGTTCCCACCGGAACTGTGCCATCGGAGTTGACCGGGACCGTTACCATCCCTGCGTGGCTCGACCGTGGTTGGCTCGACGTCGAATCCGCCGACCGCCCGATCGCCCGCATCGTCCTCGATACGAACGCATCGACGGTTCCGGTGTCGATTCCGCTGACCGCAGCCGCCGTCGTCGGCGGCACTGTGACGCTCGAGCTGTCCTCGACGCTGATCCCCGACGCCACCTACTGCCCCGACGTGCGCAACGACCCACTCCGACTCATCGACGCCTCCGTCGCGTACGCCGGCCTCCCCGCGATCCCACGGACCCTCGCCGACTTCCTGCCCCCGGTTCTCCGGCAGCTCACCGTGTTCGTTCCGTCCGAGCCAGACTCCGACGTCATCGCCGCAGCCCTGACGATGACGACGTCGGTGACCGACTACTACGGCGCGCAGACCGTGAACGTCGTCGTGCGGCCGGATTCCGAGCTGCAGGGCGCGGTCTCGGACGGGCCGTTCGAACGGTCGGTGGTTCTGTCCGAGAACAACGATGCGAGCGCCGAACTCGTCTTCCCACTCGACCAGGCTCCGCCGCGTCTGTTCGTCACCGGCTCCGGCGCCGAGCTCATCGACCAGGCGCGGCTCGTGACGAGCAACGTCGCAGAACTGGCGCTGTCGACGAAGGCATTCGCCGGAGCATCCGTACCTCCTGCCGTGCTCGCACCGAATTCGACCACGCTCGACGACCTCGGCATCGGTACCGTCACCGGAACCCGCACAGCCTCGATCCCGCTCGATCAGACACGTCTCGGTCGGTCGGTAGCGAACGTGTCGGTGCACCTGATCGGCACCTACACTCCGGGCTCCGGCTCCCTGACCGCAACGGTCGGCGGTGCGACCCTCGCGGCGTGGCCTGCGGACGACAGCGGCATTCTCGACCGGTGGATCGAGATTCCCAACGCGACGCTGGAGCGGATCACCACCCTCGACGTCACCGTCGAGCATCCCGCCGACAGCGCAGCCGCATGTGGCCGCACCGTCGTCTCCGAGGTGACGGTCGACGGTTCGAGCGTCGTCGAATCCTCCGGCTCGTCGACGTACGCGCCCCTGGGATTCGGTTCGCTACCACAGACATTGATGCCTCGCGTCGGTATCGCGCTGGCGGACAACACATTCGCCAACATCGTGCGTGCAGTCTCGATCGTCGACGGACTGCAGCGGATGTCGAGCAGGGCTCTCGACGTCAGCGTCATCTCGCTGGAGGACGCCCTGAACGGGACCGAACCGGCGATCGTCATCGCCCCCGACGGCGGGTTGCCGGATACCGTGACGCTACCGCTGTCGTCCACAGGCGCGACGACGTTCACGACGGTGTCTGCCCAGGGCTCGGAAACCGTGCTCACCCTCGATGCTGCACTGCCGTTCGCGAGCCTTCAAGTGGCAGCCGCCGAAGGTGACGCGGCGAAGCTGATTGCATCGTCCAACGGTGCGCCGGAGGAGCTGGACAGATTGCTGGGATGGCTCGACGCCGACCCGTCGCGATGGTACGGGCTCAGCGGTGACGTCTTGTTCGGTGCCGCGGGCTCCGATCCGTTGTCGTTGTCCAGCGCCGACCTCGCCGGCCCGGAAGCAGACGCCGCCGCCGATCCCGACGGTTCGAACGGGCTGCTCGTCGCGGGAATCGTCGCCGCCGTCGTGTTGGTGGTGATCGGACTCGCTGCAGCACTGATCGTCTGGATGCGCTCGCGTAGAAGTGACTCCCGCGCGCCATGACGACAGACGTCGACGTCCCCAAGGCCGGGAATACCGAATCGATAGTCCATCGGATCCTGTCCCTGCGGACGCGTCGACCCGTCAGCATCATCTTCTTCTACTGGGTAGTGCTGGTGATGTGCGTCGGTATCGCGACCTATCCGACCGGAAAGCGATTGGCGCAGGAAGCAGCCGACGGCGCGATCACGACCTACATCTTCGTCCTACCGTTCCTCGCAGCGGTGGCGGCGCAGGGGATCGCGCGTCGTCGAGCCGGGGAGCTGCCGATCCACGATCGGCAGACCGACATCATCGTCGGCGGTCTGGCGCTGCTGGCCGCGGTGGCGATCAAGGCGCTGTGGGTGCCGCGCTACGTCGAGCAGTATCAGCTCTCCCATCTCGACGTGCTCGCTGGCTTGGTGTTCTTCCTCGGTGCTGCCATTCTGCTGTTCGGGCTCCGGCCGGTCGGGCGATTCTGGTCGGTGTGGCTACTGCTACTTGCGTTGAGTCCGTTGGGGTATCGCATGGTGGCCATCACTGCGGGAGGTAGCCGATTCGCCTACGGTGCGGTACTCGTGTTGCTTGCCGGCCTGGCCGGGGCAATCGCTGTCGGTCGTACCTTTCGACGAGCATTGGCAGGCTTCGTCTGCACGGTCGCAACCGGATTCGTGATTCTCGCGGCGATGTTGGCGAAGTGGCCGAACCTGCACATCGCGTGGTTGCAGCTGATCCCGACGGTGGGTGCCACAGCGGTGGTCGGCATCGGGTTCTATCTCGCTGCGCGGCGCGGACAATCGCTGCGGCCGTTGTCGCGTCCTGTTGCTCCGGTGACGGCGAAGAGGTCGCTCAGCTCGGCCGTGACGGTCGTCGTGGCGTCGGTGATCCTGTTCGTGATCCCGATCCCGGCGCAGACGGTGATTTCGTCCACTCCGGGCCCGCCCGGGCCTGCGTCGGCGCCGCTCATCGTGCCCGACGGATGGACGCAGACCGGCACCGAGAACTTCGACTGGGTGAGGTCGTACTTCGGCCAGAAGTCGTCGCTGAATCGTCAGACCATGCGCGCCGACGAAGGAAACCCAGCGTGGGACCTGCAGTCGCGGCCGCGAACGGTCGTCGTCGATGTGCTGACGACGACGAACCGCGCGAGCCTGGGGGTGTACCCGGAGAGCACGCTGTACCGACTGAGCAACACCCGTAGCAGCGAGGCACTGCCGGTGAAACTGGGCCACGACGTCGTCGGTTCGCTGTACACCTCGGTCAGTGACGCGCTGCTCCTGACGTGGACGAAGCTGGTGTTCACCTGGGTGCGTGGCGAGTTCACGCAGCGGGTCACCGTCATCAGCGTCGACAATCACGATCCCGGCGCGGACTTTCCGCAGCCGATGCCGTCGATGGCGTCGAACCTCGGTACCTCGCTGGCGATCTTCCTGCGCGGCAACACCATTGCCACCGACGACGATCCCGACTACAAGGATCTGGGACTGCTGACGACGTTCGGGACCGCACTGGTCGCCGCGCAATGGGGTGCGAAGTGATTCCGCGCGTCGGGCAAGAGTCGGAGAGCTTTCGAGCCGCGGCGCTCGACGACGCCGTCAACGGGCTCGCTCGTCGTCATCCGCTTGCGTCGGCCGCCGTTGCATTCGTCCCCTGGCAGAAGCGCACCGCGCTGACGATCGCGGCGATCACCGTCGTATGCGCGGGTCTGGCGCCGTTGACGACTCTGTTGACGATCACCGTGCTGTGCACCATCGGCTACATCGCCATGATGGCGGACCGGCTACTGCTGTTCTCCCGGGGTCTCGACGCAAGTGCCATCGTCACCGTCACCGACGAAGAAGCGTGGGCGATTCCCGACGACGAATTGCCTCGGTACACCATCCTGGTGCCGGCGTACGACGAGCCGGAAGTAGTCGGCGATCTCATCGCGGCGATGAGCAGCCTCGACTACCCGGCAGAGAAACTGCAGGTCCTGCTGCTGCTCGAAGAGGACGACGACGTCACCATCGCCGCGGCGAAGGCCAGTGGCGTCAGCGACGTCGTCGACGTGGTGCTCGTTCCGGCCGGTGATCCACGGACCAAACCCAAGGCCTGCAATTACGGATTGCACTTCGCGACAGGGGAGATCATCACGATCTTCGACGCCGAGGATCAACCGGAACGCCTGCAGCTGCGCCGCGTCGTCGCGGCGTTCGCTCGGTTGCCCGAGACCGTGGCCTGTGTTCAGGCGAAGTTGGCTTTCCACAACGGTTCTCAGAACTTGCTGACCGGATGGTTCACCGCCGACTACGCGTTGTGGTTCGGCTATCTGCTGCCCGGGCTGATGCGGAGCACGTCGCCGATCCCGTTGGGCGGCACCTCGAATCATCTGCGCGCCGACGTCATCGAGGAGGTCGGCGCCTGGGACGGCTTCAACGTCACCGAGGATGCGGACCTCGGGGTGCGTATCGCAGCGTCCGGCTATTCGACTGCCGTCCTGGACTCGACCACACTCGAGGAAGCCAACAGCGACGCGATCAACTGGATCAGGCAGCGGTCCCGCTGGTACAAGGGCTACCTGCAGACCTGGTTGGTGCACATGCGTCGGCCTCGGGACACATTTCGTGCACTCGGCCTGGTTGGGACGTACCGGTTCACACTGTTGTTGGCGGGCACTCCGATCACCGCGTGCATCAACATGATCTTCTGGTTCGCCACTGCGGCATGGATACTCGGCCAACCCGCGTTGGTGGCGGCACTGTTTCCGCCGTACATCTACTACTTCTCCCTGGTATCGCTGATCATCGGCAACGTCGCGACCGTGTACATGTACCTCATCGCCAGCAGGGAGAGCGGGAACGCGTACCTGCTGGTCCCGAGCCTGACGATGCCGCTGTACTGGCTGATGATGAGCGTCGCAGCGATCAAGGGCTGCTGGCAGCTGCTGCGTAATCCGTCGTATTGGGAGAAGACGTTTCACGGCCTGTCGACGCCGACGCCCGATGCAGAGTCGGTGAAATGAGACTGTTTCTGGGTGCGTTCGCCGGATATTTCGCGGTCGGGCTGACGCTCAGCCTGCGGTTCGGCTACCTGCTCGGCGATGCGTTGTCGAGGACGTCGGCAGCACAGGCAGTGCTGTTGAGCCGGGATCCGCACGTATCGGCGATCGGGTTCATCTTCACGCCGTTGACCGCCCTGCTGCAGCTACCGCTGGTCGCGTTGTCGTCGTGGTGGTCGGCGATCACGCGGTGGAACATCTCCGGCATCGCGGTATCGGCGCTGTTCATGGCCGGTGCGACAGTGATGGTGCTGGGCATCTGCCGCGACCGCGGGCTCGTCGGATGGCACAGCGCCCTCATCACTGCCGTGTTCGCTCTCAACCCGATGATCGTGTTCTACGGCGCGAACGGGATGAGCGAGGCGGTGTTCCTGTTCTTCACGTGCTGGGCGGTGCGCCGGTTGCTTCGGTGGGTGCACACCGATGACGTACACGACTTGATCGTCGCCGGAATCGCTTTGGCGCTGGCCTATCTCACCCGATACGACGCCGTCGTCGCGATCGCCGGGGCGGCGTTCCTCGTTGCCGGTGTGACGCTTCTGCGTCGTGGCCGAGGCGAGTGGCGAGCGATGCGGCGTCAGGCCATTCTGGATGCAGTTCTCGTCGCCGGACCGGGATTCGTCGCGTTCCTGGTGTGGAGCGCGACGAGCTGGCTGATCACCGGTGAACTCCTGGCGCAGCTGTCCTCGAGCTACGGCAATTCGGCGATTCTCGAACAATCGGGCGGGTCGACGGGGACGCCGCTGGCCAACGCGGCGTTCGCGTTGGTCGCCGTCCTCGCAATGGGGCCGCTGCTTCCGCTGCTGCTGCCCGTCGGCGCAGTGCTCGCCAAGGCGCGCGGTGATCTGGAATTCCTCGTCGCCCCGGTTGTGTTCGGAGCGATTCTGGCGTTTCAGGCATTGACCTACATCAGTGGGTCGACGTTCGGTTTCCTGCGGTTCTACATTTGTGCGATTCCGTTGGCAGTCGTCATGGTCGTTCAACTCGCTCCGGCGCGGGGGAATCCGCGCACTCGTCGGCGCGGGGCGTTTGTCACGGTGCGTCCGGACAGGCCGTCGACCGCTCGTCCGGTCGTTGTGTTGTCGGTCGTGCTGTCCATGCTGGCTGTGCCGATCACGGGGTGGGCGATGCTGACGCCGTCGTTGTCCAGCCAGCAGTACGCGCTGAGGTACCTGCTGGATACGCACCCGGACGCCCGCGACGTCGATGCGGTGTCGGCGCGCAAGGTCATCGCATCGTTCTCCACCGAGCGGGAACTTGCGGCGTATCTCGACCGTATGGATCTACCGGAGGGGTCGATCCTCGTCGACACCGTCTACGGATTCGGCGTCCTCGCGGCGTCCGCTCACCCGAAGCGTTTCGTTGTGCCGTCCGACCAGGATTTCACGACGATCCTCAACGACCCCGCCGCAGCCGGCGTCGAATACCTCCTGACGGTGCCCAACAGTGGACGCGGTGAGTCCGACGCCCTCAACCGCCGGTACCCGACGGTCTACGACAACGGCGGCACGATCGCGACCCTCGAATTCGAAGTGCCCAATGTGGGCGCGGATCAGCCGGACTGGAGGATCTACCGAGTGCTGTCGTGATGTCGGCCAGAACTCAGGTGTCGAGCTGGACCTTCACGTGCACGCTGTCACCGTCCTTGTGGGCCACCGCTCGACCCGTCCGTGTGGTCCCGTCGAGCTCGATACGGATGGGACCGCCGTCTGGATAGAAGTTGCGCCACCACGACTTCTTGTCCGGCATGGCGACGCCGATGGTGACCTCGTCACCGCGGCGCTTGTATCCGACGGGGATGGTGAATTCCTTGCCGGACTTACGGCCCGTGTAGGTGATCTCGGTGAGCGCGCCCGAGATGTACTTGCCGATGATCGGGGCTTTGATCAAGGGCCGAACAAAGACGTTGAGACCATTGGATACACGCTGGAATGTGTTCACCGTCTGAATGGTGCCACGACCGTCAGCGTGCCGCCACCGTGCTCAAGCGTTCCCGAACGATGGCGTCGGCGGCCTGACCGGCCAGTATCCCCTGCTCGTGCTGTCGAGAGAGGATCCGTTCGACGGTGACTCCGATGTTCTTGACCTGAGCCTCGACCTCGCTGCGGGGAGTGTTCGAGATTTCCGCGGCGACCTGGATGAGGCCACCGCTGTTGGACACGAAGTCCGGAACCCAGACGACACGCTTGGCGCGCAGCGACTCTTCGACGCGTGAGACCGCGAGCTGATTGTTCGCCGCTCCACAGACTACGGCTGCGTTCAGTGTGCGCACGCTGAGGTCGGTGAGCGTGGCGCCCATCGCGCACGGTGCGTAGATGTCGATGTCCTTGTCGATGACCGTCTCGGCGATGGCGACACCCGGGAACGCGGTCTTCACTCGTTGCAGTGCAAGGGTATTGACGTCGCTGGCGGTGACCACGGCTCCCGCGTCGAGCAGCAGGGAGATGAGGTTGTACCCGACCTTTCCCGTCCCCTCGACGCCGACCCGGCGTCCGGTGAGATCCGTCGATCCCCATACCGACTTCGCTGCGGCAGTCATCGAATTGAAGACACCGAGGGCAGTCATCGGCGCACTGTCACCCGAGCCTCCTGCTGCCGGCGTCCGGGACACGACGTGCTCGGTCGACCGTCCGATGATGTCCATATCGTCGGAGGTCGTGCCGACGTCTCCCGCAGTGATGTAGCGCCCGTCGAGTGTCTCGACGAACCGGCCGTATGCCTCGAGCAGGGCCGGTGTCTTGTCCAGCGCCGGGTCTCCGATGAGAACTGCCTTACCTCCGCCGAGCCGCAACCCCGCCGCGGCAGCCTTGTACGTCATGCCGCGGGAGAGCCGGAGCGCATCGGTCAGTGCAGCCTGCTCGTCGCGGTAGGGGTAGAACCGCGTGCCACCCAACGCGGGACCGAGCGTCGTCGAGTGAATTCCGATGATCGCCTTCAAACCTGTTGCCTTGTCCTGGCAGAAGACAACCTGCTCGTGGGGTGAGTCGTCGGCGAAGTCGGGGCGGTCGAATACGCCGGAGTAGGTGTCGATGTCGACGTGGTGTTCGGCGGCGTGCGTCATGGATGTGCTCCTGTGCGTGGGTGAAGGGATGTCTTCTCTAGCGCAGTGTTACGGCGGGTGCCTCGACGCCGAGTCGCTTCAACGTCCCGAGGTAGGTGGAGATGTTTCGCAGCTTGACGTCCTCGTAACCGCGGACGATGTCGGCAGCTCGAGCGAATTCGACAGCGGTCGAGTAGTTCTCGGTCGACAGCGTCGATGCGAATTCGTGCACGGTCGCTATGTAGTGCGCCAGCAGTGTGCGCTCGATGCGCCGCACCTTCGCGTAACCGAACGGATCGAGCGGTGTTCCGCGAAGAACCCGACCACGCGCGAGAACCTTCAGCGCGACGTGGCTCTTCGGCCCCATCCCGATCTTCTTCTTCCGCCCGAGCGCCTTCAGTGCCGGTGGGTGCAGCTTGTAGGTCAGCTTCTCACCGCCGGGCACCTCGGCTGCCACCGAGTTCAGGAATGCCGGATCGGTCAGCATCCGTGCGACCTCGTACTCGTCCTTGTATGCCATCAGCTTGTGCAGGCCGTGCGCGACGGCGTCGGTGAACTCACGGCTTGTTCCTACGGAGCTGTCTGCATCCCACACGGTTTGGACGAGGGAAAGGTAGCGCCGAGTGATGGCCGTTCCCTGGTACGACATCAGCTGCGCGGACCGTCGTTCGACCGTGTCGAGAGTGTCGCCCTCGATCGTCAGATCGGTCAGCAGATGTGTCGGGACTACTGTGTCGCTGCGGATGGGAGCGACGTTCGACTCCACTGCGTCGGAGAAGGCCTTCGGTTCGGCTACTCGTGCGCGTCCCCAACGGAACGCGGCGATGTTCGCGGACACTGCAACCCCGTTGATCGTGATCGCCTCTTCGATCGACGCTGCCGAGACAGGAAGTCCACCAGCCTGATACGCGGCTCCCACGAGCAGGAAGTTCGCAGCTGCCGTGTTGCCGAACAGCATCTCCGATGCAGCCGACGCGTCGAACGAGTACATCGACTTGGAGACCGCCGCGAGCCTGCCGACGAGATCGTCTTCGGCCGGATACTGGACGGAGGAGTCGTACACCATGTCGCCTGTAGCGGTCCTGGTGGTCGAGGCAACCGTGACGGTGCGTTCGGCGCTCCCGTATCCGACGTTCTTCGCGTCGGCTGCGGTCAGGAGGTCGAACGCGAGCACGCAGTCGGCCGAGGACGGGCTGATGCGGTTCGACGATTCCCGAGCATCCGTGGCCAGGCGTAGATGCGAGGTGACCGGTCCTGCTTTCTGGCTCAGACCGATCTGGTCGAGGCCTTCCACATGCAGACCGAAACGCAGCGCCGCCATACCGAGAACCTGGTTGACGGTGACGATTCCGGTCCCGCCGATGCCGGCGAGGAAGATGTTGTGAATCCCGGTCAACTTCTCGCGCTTCGGTTCCGGCGCTGTCGGCGGATCGGGGACGGCCTTGCGTGCGGGCGAGGCGTTTTCGGGAATCTCCACCGTCACGAACGACGGGCATTCACCTTCCAAGCACGAGTAGTCGGTGTTGCAGGACGTCTGATCGATGGTGGTCTTGCGGCCGAATTCGGTGTCGATCGGCTGTACTGACAGGCAGTTGCTCTTGACTCCACAGTCACCGCAGCCTTCGCAGACCGCCTCGTTGATGACGACGCGTGTTCGACGCGCGGGCAGGGTGCCGCGCTTGCGTTTACGGCGGGCCTCGGCCGCACACTGCTGGTCGTAGATCAGCACGGTGACGCCGGGGACCTCGCGCAGGATCCGCTGCGCCTCGTCGAGGCGTTCACGCTCCCACAGAACCGTGCCCGGTGCGAGCTTTGCCTTGCGGTGCCGCTGCGGCTCGTCGGCGCAGATGATGATCCGACGGACGCCCTCCGAGGCGAGCTTGTGCGTCAACTCGGGGACGGTGAGACCGGCTTCGGCGTCCTGGGCGCCGGTCATCGCGACGGCCGAGTTGTAGAGGATCTTGTAGGTGATGTTCACCCCGGCCGCGATGCACGCCTGGACGGCCAGCTGACCGGAGTGGAAGAACGTTCCGTCGCCGACATTCTGGAAGATGTGGTCGATGTCGGTGAATGCAGCCTGACCGATCCACTGCGCACCCTCGCCGCCCATCTGGGTGAGGCCGGTGACCTGGGAATCGGTCCGCGAGGACATCGTGACGAGCGTGTGGCACCCGATTCCGCCGCCGGCCAACGATCCCTCCGGCACAGCCGTCGAACGATTGTGTGGGCATCCCGAGCAGAAGTACGGCGCCCGCTTGGCAGGCAGGACGGTGAGGTCGAGCACGGGAGGCGGAGGTTTCGGCAGCTCGGTGTACCCCTTCAGGACCCGGCGCAGGGGCCTGAGCAAGCGAGCCGCGGTGAGTTCTCCGTCCGCAGGCACGAGGGGCGCGCGCTCGGCGTCGTACTTGCCGACGATGCTCGGCGCGCTCGCCGTGCCGTACAGAGCTTCCTTGACCTGGGATTCGACGAAAGGCGTCTTGTCCTCGACGACGAGCACCGTGTCCAGACCGTCGGCGAACTGCTGGACCTTCTTCTCCCCGAGCGGGAACGGCATTCCGATGCGCATGACACGAATACCCAGCTCGAACAGCCGCTCGCTTCCGAGGCCGAGTTCATCGAGGGCTTGCCGGACGCTGTCGTACGCCGTCCCGACCGCGACGATGCCCAACTGCGCACGCGGCGGATCGATGTCGATGCTGTCGATGTTGTTGGCCTCGTTGAAGAGCCTCACCATTTCCCAACGCGGACCGTACATGTCGGCTTCGGCGAGAAGGCTCTCCGGCGGCGAAGCCATGATCCGCTGACGGTAGGTCCAGGGGCGGCCCTCCCATTCCAGCGTCGGGCTGACGATGGGGAAGTCGGCGAAGTCGGTGCTCATCGTCCACAGTCCGTCGGCGACGTCGGCGACGATCTTCATGGAGGACCAGCATCCCGACAGCCGCGACAATTCGACACCGAGAAGACCGAACGCGATCACCTCCTCGGCGTTGCGCGGGAAGAAGATCGGCATTCCCAATGCGGCAAGGGACTTTTCGCTGGCCGCGGGGACCGTCGACGATTTGGCGGCCGGGTCGTCGCCGACCAGTACCAGTGCTCCGCCCGACGGATGGGCGCCGTACATGGTGGCGTGGCGAAGTGAATCACTTGCTCGGTCGAGGCCGGGGCCTTTGCCGTACCAGACGCCGACGATTCCGTCGTGTGTGCGTTGGCCTTTCGGCAGTTCCATCTGGCTGCCCCATACCGACGTGGCCGCGAGCTCCTCGTTCATTCCTGGTACGAGTCGAACGTCGTGCTCGTCCTTCAGCTCGGGGATGCCGGCCAGAAGTCGGTCGAGTCCGGCGAGTGGACTGCCCTGATAGCCCGACACGAAGGTCGCCACGTTCCGGCCCGCACGGCGATCGCGTTCGTGTTGCTCGACCAGCTGTCGGGCAATGGCCTGCACGCCCGTCATCAAGACAGGTCCGGAGTCCGTTCGGTAGCGGTCGTCGAGGTCGACAGCGCTCGGCGCTACGCGTGTGTCGTCGATTTGGGTCATGAAGAGGCTCCACTTCAGTACACTTGCACGCGGTCGAGATGAACAAAACGTGGTGTAAGCGTGCATCGATTCGGCTCTTCAATCAAAGGAAAGCGCAACAACTGCACCATCGGTTCAGTTAGAGACGCCCGTCACGTCTGGAGTTGAAAACAATGCTCAGTATCGACCGGCTCGACATCGAGTTGCTCGGGGTTCTCTCACGCAACGCCCGCGTGGGAATCGTGGAGCTGGCGTCCGCGTTGGGCGTCGCTCGCAACACTGTGCAGGCCCGGTTGGCGCGCATGGTCGAGGCGCGCGTCCTGTCCGGATTCCGACCAGAACTGGACCTCACCGAAGTGGGGATCGCTGTCGAAGCGTTCATGGCGTTGGAGTTGGAGCAGGGCCGCATCCAGAAGGTCGTGAACGCTCTGACGTCGATGCCGGAAGTGCTCGAGATTCACGCGACGACGGGGCGTGAGGACCTTCTCGTTCGAGTAGCCACCGCGACGCAGGCCGACCTGCAAGCTCTCGCTCAGAGAGTGGTGTCTGTGCAGGGCGTGTCGCACTCGACGACGACGATCGCCCTGACCACCCCGCTGCGCTACCGGATACAACCGCTGCTCGAGCACCTCGGCAAGGAGGAGGGGTGGGGGCGTTCCACTCCCACCCCGCGCTGATCCCTCACCCCAGGAACGGACCTGTCGGTAGGCTTCGGGGATGGCGGAGACACCTTCGTGGATCGAACTGATGGGGCGGCATGCGGCGTCGGGGACCCACGGGCTGACGGCAACCGTGACGACGCGAGGTGACGGCGAGCCCAGGCAATGGCAGGTGTGGCGCTCGCGTAGCGACCAGTGGCGCGTCGAACAGGGCGGTGAGCCGGTCTATCTCTTCGACGGCACGTCGGCGGTGATGCGCCGAGACGGTCGAATGCATCGAACGCAGAGCGACTTCCACATGCCATTGCTCGGATCGCCCGGACCGATGGCTTTCGTCGGCGGGCAGTCTCTGCTCGAACGCATGTCTCAGAAGGTCGTTCCCTCGACGCCGCGACTCGCCTCCGAAGGTGGGCGTCGGGCATACGCCGTCGATCTCACGCGCGACGGTGGGTCCGAGGTGGCCGAGGTCGTGCTGGACGACGAGACCGGGGTACTTCTTCGCTTCACCGCCGACGCTGTCGACAGACTCGTCGTGACCGATCTCCAGCTCCGCGGCGATCTGCCGGACGACCTGTTCGTATGGGGCGGACCGGCCGAGGAGACGCCGCGGCCCGACCGCAACGAGGCACGGCGTCGGGCGCGGGAGGTGCCGTGGATCGCAGTGCTGGTCCAGATGGTGCACGGACCGAATCCCCCTGTGCGGGGCAAGATCCGGAGCGTGGGGGAGGACGGGACGGCCGAATCGTTCGGTCGGAATGTGGCGATCGGTCCGGTCGGTGACCTGTCGGTCTGGCGTGACGGCGCGCGTGTTCGCATCGAGCGGCCCGACGGCACGCCGGTCCTGATCAGCGACGGAACGCGGAGCTGGCGGTTCCGTGGCCGCGATGTACCTGTGCAGGAGCCTGTTGACCCACTGATGTTCCAGGGCAGCGGTACCGAATTGCTGGCGCGTCGACCCGCAGCGGAATGGGTCGGCGACGACTTCACCCAGCTGATCGGAACCGTCGAGATGACCCGTCGGCTCGGCCGGTCCGTCTACGAGTTCGATCTAGCTCCGCCTGCGCACAAGCCACACCCGCTGCACATGGTCGTGGACGCCGAGACAGGACTTGTTCTTCTGCAGGGGGTTCCGTCGAACGGCTCGGTCGACGAGTGGACCGAGTTCGAGATTCTCGACTCGCTCGACGATGAGCTCTTCACGTGGTCGGCGCCGTCGCAGTCGGCCGAGGAGCTCGTGCGACGACAGCGTGAAGAGGACGAGTCGGCTCGACGCGAACACTTGACCTGGTTCCGCGACAACGTCACCGCTGAGCCGTTGACCGTCGAAACGACGATCACACTCGAGGTGACCCACGTTCACGAAGTGGACTCCGAGACCGGTACGTTCAGCGCGAGCCTCGGCGATCACCGTTATTCCGGATCACTCTCCAGACGAGTGCATTCCGAGTACGTGTGGGCGCCGTACCCCGATGCCAGAACCTGGTCGAGCAACGGTTTCGACTGGGTGCTGGCGGTGCGCGGCGTCGAGCTGAGCGACAGCGCGTTCGCGGACCTGCGGCGTCGCATCGATCCGAGTACTAGCTAGACCACGGGGGTATTGTCGTTCGGTGCCCAGCCTGAGTCCTCGTCGAGCCGGCGCGTTGGCCGATGCGCTGACGATAGTGTCCATCGTCGCCCTCGGTATCGGTGTTGCGGCGGTGGTGGAACGTAGCCCGGCGCCCCATGAATCCCCTGAGTCCTCTCGTTTTGTCGTTGCGCCCACGACGGAAGCCCCTGCTGATTCGACCTACCGGACTGCGGAAGTGACCTTCCCGACGACTATCCCGGGCTGCGACGTCGTCGAACCACCGTCCGAGGGATCGGCGACATGGGGTCAGATCTCCACCAGCGCAGACGCGTACGACAATCCGCAGTACCCCTGGTACTCCGGACCTCGGTCGGTGATGATGACCGACGCGTTGAAGCAGGCGTTGCCCGAGGGCGTGGACATCCAATTCGGCAGTCATCGGGAGTCGTTGGTGTTCCAGCCGATCCCGCAGACCTCCGTCGAACCGGGACAGCCTGCCGTGCCGGGCTGGGCGTCGGCCTCTGCAGAGATGGGACGTGGTGACACCGTCGGTCTGCTGTCCGTGTCCGTGTCGGCAGGTACTCCGGTTCCGCCGTGTGTTGCAGGCTCGGTCCAGGAACGGACCACGTCTTCGGATGGAACGGTAACCGACGTCATCGAATCCTGGTACGAATACGGCACGGACAGAACGAATTTCCGCAGTGTGACTGCCTATGCTCCGGACGGATCGGAGATCGTCGCCACCGCATCCGACGCCGAGGGATTTCAATCGGTCGATGCAGGGAAGCGCGACACAGTGCTTACCGTCGAAGAACTGAAAGCTATTGTGGCGCTACCGGAGCTGCGAGTCACCGCGTCGGTGCCCGCGAACACTCCTGGGCCGATGGCAGGGTGCGACGAGATGGCGTACATGTCCGACGGACCCCCGATCGACGCTGATGCCGCGCAGAAATTGAACGACGCGCTGGCGGATGTCGATATCGACGAACAATTCGAACCAGGTCTGAACACGCTGAGACTCGCCGACTTCTGGACGGGAGTGGTGTGCACGCACGTCGACGTAGTCGGAACCGGTGCCGACATATCCATTTCCATCATGGGCGGGCAGGAACTGCCGACGGTGCCTGACATCTACGATCCGGCCTACGACAACCGCCCGCTGTCCACCGAAACCCTCGACGACGGTGCGGTTCTGCAGATCGACGAGATGCCCTACTCCTATTCGCCGGCGCCGCAGGAAGGGTCGACAGGCGGGCTGCGTCGCACCGTCACGGTGACGTACCCGTCGGGAACGCAGGTGGAGGTTCGCTCACACGCCGAACGTCCCGACGAGCCTCTTGGAGTGGACACGCTGCGGGCCATCGCCACCGCGGACGGATTGGACGTTCTGTGAACCCCTACCGAAGGCTGGCCGTCACTGCCGTGGTTGCGATCGTCAGCGTCGGCGCAGCAGTAGCGTTGGTGGCCACTGCACCCCTCGAGGACGCGGAGCCCGCGCGCTCGACCACGGTGTCGCCGGGTGCCGTCTGGACACTCGACGCCGCCGACGTGCTCGGCGCCGAGTTCGCGACGTTCGAAGACCCTGTCGGTGGACGGTTCGGTGAGGTGGCCGGAGGCGTCATCGACGCGGGTGATGTGCTCGTCGCCAAGGCCGCCTGATCAACCAGGAGTCGAGGGAATTCGAGCAATCGGAACTGGTGGGGTTCGATGCCTCGACCGGTGTCGTGCGGTGGACGGCGGCGGCGGACGAGATCGACAACTGCTCGTCGACGGTCATGGGTTCGATCGTGTTGTGCGTCAGTGGAAGTGATGTCGTGGCCATCGATGCTGCATCCGGGGAGGTGACGCGCTACCCCACCGGGTGGAACGTGTTCGGCGTGACCGCGGACGGCACCGATATCTACGTGGTCGAGGGTGAAGTCGACGGATACTCCGTCCGTATACATCGTGGGACTCTCGACGACTTAGACTCGAGGTGGTCACTCACCGTGGACGACACGTGGGTGGAGCCGACCAACCGGGTCGAGATCGTGACGATTGCACGCGGCAACGGAGTGGCCCAGTTCTCGTCGGGGACAGCACTGTTCGACATCGATACCGGTGAAATCGTCGACAACTTCGCGTCACCCGACTGCGTGCGTGGACGGTCCGAGCGGGGAGACGAGGTCTTCTTCGTGGTCGGTAGGCGTTGCTCCGACTTGTTCGTGTTTCGCTCGGACCTCGTCGACTCGACCGGCCGAACCATCGCCACGGTAGATGCCGAGCTGTATCAGCGGACCTCGGTCGATGCGCTGAACGCGCCGGAGGATCCGGTCATGTTCGGCGGCACCGCATTCGACCCGGTTTCGGGCCGAGAGCTCTGGGCGACGGACGACTACAACTTCACCAGTGATGTTGCGGTAGTCGACGGTGCGGTGATCGCCCCGTCCGTTCCGGCGCGGGATCTCCGCACGGGCGGGCAGTTGTGGTCAGCCGATGTCGAGCCCGTCCACGCTCTGCCGACCGCCGTCCATGGCGGCGCCGCGTACGTCGTGGACTGGCAGGAGATCCTCGCGATCGAACCAGCCACAGGTGCCCGTCGCGCATCCGTGTCCATCGAGGGCCTGCTGGGCAACACCGAGGGTAGGTCCGAGCAGGTGGCGCTCCAGGAAACCGGGGCAGGAGTACTGGTCGTCAACGAGACGAGGCTGAATCTCCTGTCTACCCGTGCCTGAGTCGTTGCAGTCTGCGACACCTTTCACGAATGGATAGGCTAGCCTAGCCTGCATTGGGACGCCGCCCGGCTCCCCACGATGCTCAAGGACTCGACAATGTCGGCTGCGGCCAGGATCTCCACCACGCTTCGCACCCTCACCATCGCGTCGATCGCACTCGTCGCCCTCGCCGGGTGCTCGGGGAGCACAGAACCGACTCAGTCTGCGGAAGCGATGGATTCGCTTCTTCCCGCCGCGGAAGGGACGACCGAATACCCGCTCACCCTGACCACCGCAGTGGGTGACGTCGTACTCGAGGACCGTCCCGAGCGCGTGGTCATGGCGAGTTCCTGGGACGCCGATTTGTTCGCGGCACTTGGTGTGACGCCGGTCGGTACCGATGCCCAGGTGGAGTTCTACCCGTGGGCGCAGGAGAAGATTCCGGGCCAGATCGAGACCGTCTGGCCAGTCAGCGACGACGCGTACCCGGCCGAGCAGGTCGCGAACACGTCGCCGGATCTCATCGTCGACACCCTCGCATCCGACGCCGAGACGGTTCAGCAGCTCAGTGACATCTCACCCGTTCTGGGCGCGCCGGCAGACAACCCGGACGATCCGCAATGGCAGGAACGACTTCTACTCCTCGGTGAGGCACTCGACCTCTCTGCCCGTGCACAACAGGTCATCGACGACTACGACGCCACCTTCGACGACGTTCGCGCCGAGCACCCCGAGTTTGCCGGGAAGACGGTGGACTACCTCGTGTTCTGGGGAGGGGGAGCTGGGACCGGATACTTGAACATCGCGGGCAGTGACCCCGAAGCGCTGCTGACTCGGATGGGCTTTGCTGCGAATTCCAACGCTGATAGCTTCCCCGACGAAACCATCAGCGACGAACTCCTCGACACACTCACCGGCGACGTGCTGGTGATCTCCAATCAAGCTTCCGATCAGGCCGAGTTCGACGCATGGTTCGCAAATCCGCTGATCGCACGTCTCCCCAGCGTGCAGAACGACCAAGCGATCGTGCTGAACCTGTCACCCGAACGGACGGTCACCTACAACGGCGAGCTGCAGGAGTTCACCGGCCACTTCGGTCGCGCATGGAACTTCGGTCCCCTCGCGCACGCCGAAATCGCAGATCTGCTGGTGCCCAAGCTCTCGGACAAGCTCAGCTGACTAGCTAGCGGCCGGCACACTCGCGGCCGACATTCCGGCGGCCACGATCGCCAGCACGCCGAGCACGATGTACGCACCCGAGTAGCTCGAAGTCCATGAAGCGAGCAGAGCGCCCACCCATGGTGCGAATGCCATCGTCACGATCACCGGTGCGGACATGACGCCGTTCAAGTGTCCGTACTCGGAGGGCCCCCACCTGTCGGTGATCGCGGTGGCTTGGACGAGAGTGAACACCCCGCGCGCGAGTCCGGCGCCGACGGCGATTGCGATGAGTCCAACCGTCGACGTCGCGATGCCCAGGAAGAAAGTGGTCACGGCGGTGGCAGCGATGATGCCGACGGTTCGCCCGCGAACTCCGGTGAACCGTTGCAGCGGCAGGTATCCAATGCGTCCGAGAACCTGGCCGAGGCCACCGAGCCCGAGTGCGGTGGCCGCGACGGCAGGTTCGGCGCCGTGCTCGAGCAGCAGTGGCACGAGGTTGAACACGCCTGCGAACGCGACGAATGCCGCCAGGCTCAGGGACGCGGTGAGCATGATGAACGGCCGACTGCGTACGATGTCGGACCGGTGCATCGCATCGTGATGTGGAGCGCTCACGTCTGGCCAGCGCCCCCGTAGTCCGAGGAGATGGCCCGGCACCGTGACAACGAGCAGCAGGACTGCGAGCACCAGATATGTTCGACGCCAATCGCTCTGATCCGACAGCAGAGCCGTCAGCGGCGCGAACACCGTGCTGGCCAACCCGGCAGCGAGGGTGAGGATCATCAGCGCGCGTACGCGGTCCGTTCCCCACCACCGCGTCAACGCTGCGAACGCAGGCGGATACAGCACTGCGCCCATCGCTGTCCCCGCGACTACCCACCCGAGATAGAACATCGCCAGGTTCTGTGATGTGGCAACGATCGCCAAGGCCGGCACTGCAACGACTGATCCGACGGTCATGACCCAGCGCGGTCCGTGTCGATCCAGGATCCGCCCGACCGGGATACCGACAACCGCCGCGACGAGTTGGCTCAACGAGAACGCCGCGACGATCGAGGTGGTCGACCAACCTGTGTCCGCAGAAATGGCAGGGGAGAGAACAGGAAACGCGTAGTACAGGATGCCCCAGCTGGTGATCTCGGTGAGGCACAGAATCGACAGGACCCGGCGTCGACCAGGATGTGCTTCCTCCTGCGTCGACGCCGGGTCGGTGACCGACTCAGTCACGGCTGGACGGTGCGCTGAGACTGATCAGCTCCGGTGCTGCCGGCGCGCCGCAGCATCCACCACTTCCGGCAGCATCGGCGTCGGGATCGTCGAAGAGTCCGGCACCACCGCAGACGCCGGTATCGGGAAGTGTCAGTTCGACTTTCCGCGCGCCGTCATGATCACCAGCGAGCTCGGCTGCAATACTGCGGACCTGTTCGTACCCGGTCATCGCCAGGAACGTCGGCGCACGGCCGTAGCTCTTCATCCCGACCAGGTAGAGACCGGGCTCCGGCTGGGTGAGTTCCTCGACGCCGTGTGGGTAGACGGTTCCGCAGGAGTGCATGTTCGGATCGATCAGCGCTGCAAGGAACTTCGGGGCCTGCAGCGTGGGATCGAGATCGAGGCGGACCTCGGAGAGCCATGACAGATCCGGTCGAAATCCGGTCAGTGCGACGACGCGGTCGACGCCGTCGATGCGGGCACCGGAATCGCTGACGAGGGTGAGCTGGTCACCGTCCGCAACGACTTCCTCGGTGCGGAATCCGGAGACCACGTTCAGGTAGCCGTCGTCGACGGCTTTCTTGGCCCGTAGACCGAGTGCGCCGCGTGCTGCGAGCTCGTCTGACTCACCGCCACCGAACACCGAGTCGGTGACGCCGCGCCGCACTGCCCAGGTGAGTCGTGTGCCTGGGTGCTCTGCTGCGAGCTCGGCGAACGTGATGATTGCGGTCAGCGCCGAATGCCCACTGCCGGCGATGACGATGTGCTTGCCTGCGAACTCGGATCGGATCGCATCGTCGGCGAGGTCGGGAACGCGGTAGTCGATGCGCTGGGCAGCATTGCGTTCTCCGATGGCCGGAAGTCCCTCGCTGCCGAGCGGGTTGGGGGACCCCCACGTGCCCGAGGCGTCGACGACGGCCCTCGCCAGGATGCGTTCCTCGCTGCCGTCACCGTGGCGAACGTGGACCGAGAGGGGTTCGGTGTCACGGCCGGCGTCGACGACGCGGTCGCGTCCGCGTCGCGCGACACCTACTACCTCGGAGTCGAATCGGACTGCGTCGCCGAGCACTGCAGCGAGAGGCGCGAGGTAGCTTTCGACCCATTCGCGGCCGGTGGCGTAGGTGTCCCCGTCGGGTGCGGTCCATCCGGTCGGCGTGAGCAGCCGCGCAGCGGCAGGGTCGACGACCTCGGACCACGGGGAGAACAGGCGGACGTGATTCCACTCCGCGACGGCGGATCCAGCACCAGCGCCGCGTTCGAGCACGACGACCTCGGAGCCGGTTTCGGTCAAATGTGCAGCGGCGGCGAGGCCGATCGGTCCGGCTCCGACCACTACTACCGGGTACTCGGTCATCTGTACTTCCCTTTCATCGATGGTCATCAATGTTCGCTGGTTCGACTATATCGATGGTCGTCGATGGTGGCAACCATCGATCGCTGTCGATACACTCGCGTCATGACCGCAGTTGCGCTTCCAGTCCAGGTCGAGCCACTAGCCGCCGATGATGCGGCGACGTACGCCCAGTGGTTTGCGTGCCTGGCCGAACCGATGCGCGTCCGGATTCTGCATCTCGTCGCCGGATCCCCATCGGGCATCGCCGTCGGCAAACTCGCCGACGCGCTCGACATCGGGCAGCCGACGGTGTCGCATCACCTTCGCAAGCTTGGCGACGTCGGCTTCGTGACCCTGGACAAGAGGGGCACGACGACGATCGTCTCGGTCAACCCGACGTGCTGCACCGGTCTCCCACACGCCGCGGATGCAGTCATGGGTCTGCTGACGCCCCGACCGTGCTGCCCGGCGGACCTTCCGGACGATGTGACGGTCCGCGCGATGACGGACTCCGACTGGGAGGCGGTGCGCCGGATCTACGCCGAGGGCATCGCTACCGGCGACGCGACGTTCGAGACCGACGTCCCCTCGCAGCAGGTGCTGGACGAAAAGTGGTCGGTCGGCCACCGCTGGGTCGCCGTAGTCGAGGAACAGGTCGTGGGATGGGCGACGTTGGCTCCCGTCTCGGACCGCGACTGCTACCGCGGGGTCGCGGAGAACTCGGTCTACGTAGGGGACGGGTTCCGCGGCCGCGGCGTGGGAAAGTCGCTGATACACAAGCAGGTCAACGAAGCCGATGCTGCTGGTTTGTGGACGCTGCAGACGTCGATCTTTCCCGAGAACCGCGCAAGCATCGCGCTGCATCATTCGTCGGGATATCGAACGGTCGGGATCCGTGAGCGTGTCGCCCAGCTCGACGGCGTCTGGCGTGACACCGTCATGCTCGAACGCCGCCGCGCGGACTGAACGCCGGCCCGACGGATTCACGACAGCGTCTCCGCGAGAGCAGACACTGCTGAACGTGCGGTCCTCCCCACCCCGATGAGCGTCGCGGACGCTGGGCCTGTCCAGTCGCCGTATCCCAGGAACACCATCGTCGGCTCGCCCTGAACGTGGTTGCCACTCAACGCTATCGTCGACGAATCGGTGGTCGGCAGATGCAGCTCGCGCAGGTGCCGCAGCGCCGAACGGAATCCGGTGCACCACACGATGGCGTCGAATTTCTCGGTTCCGTCCTCGCCGCGCACGCCGTCCGGAACGATCTCCGTGAACATGCGTCGGCTGTGCAGGACACCTCGCTCGCGTGCCTCTTTGACAGGCGGAACCATGACGATGTCGCCCAACCCGGCGACGCCACCGGAGTCGGCTGCGCCGGTTGCGAGCGCGCGGGCGCGATCACTGGCAACGTCGAACAGGACTCGCCCGTCGACATCGTCGGGGAGGAAACGTGGTTCGCGAGTGGTGAACCACACCGTGTCCGCGACGGTCGAAATCTCGGCAAGGATCTGTGCCGCGGAGTTGCCCCCACCGACGACGGCGACGCGTTGGCCCGTGAACTGTTCGGGGGAGCGGTAATCGGCAGCGTGCAACTGCACTCCGCCGAAGCTGCGCATTCCCGGATACGTCGGCCAGAATGGACGTGACCACGTTCCGGTGGCGTTGACGATTGCGTCCGCGTCGAATACCCCGTTGTCGGTTTCGACGCGATACCGATGACCGTCACCTCGTCGAACCGAGTCCACTCGTACCGGCCGGTGCACGGGAAGGTCGTACTTCTTCTCGTACGCGGTGAGGTAGTTCACGACGTGCGAGGCGGGCGGAAAGCCCTGCGGCCACGGCGGCATCGGCCATCCCGGCAGACGTGAGTACTCGGCGGGCGAGAACAGGTGCAGTGAGGGCCAGTAGTCCTGCCAGGAGCCGCCCGGTCGGGGCTGGTCGTCGAGGATGACGAAGTCCAACCCCGTCCGGCGCAGGTAGTACCCGGCGGCGAGGCCGGCCTGACCGCCACCGATGACGACCGTGGTCACGGCCGCACCGGGAGGCAAGAGTGAGCAGGAAGCCACACTTGCGCGGATTTCACGCGGGAACCCGCGTGATGTGGTCGCAAGTGTGGCTTCCTGCCCATTTTCCGATCACCGAGACAAGAGTGCGGCGAGGTCGTCGACTCTGGTGGCGATGTCGTCGCGAACAAGCCGCATGCGTTCGATGCCGTCGATACCACGCTCGGACGGCTCGTCGGTGTCCCAGTTCAGATACGTCGGACCGTCGACGGCGTCGAGCTTCGCTTCGCTGCCGAGGGTGATGACGTAGTCCATCCGAGCCAGTAGTTCGGGATCGATCGGCTTCGGCTGCTCGCCGGTGAGATCGACACCGACCTCGAGCAGAGATTCTGCGGACAACGCATTCACTGCACTGCCCGGCTTGGTGCCGGCCGAATGCACCTCGACGGTATCGCCTGCCGCTTTGCGCATCAGTCCGGCAGCCATCTGCGACTTGCCACCGTTCTTGACACAGACGAACAGTACGCTCGGCATGCTCATCGAGTGGGCACAGACTGCGACAGCTCGGCAATCAGGCTTTCGATGCGCGCTTTGATCTCGTCGCGGATCGGACGGACCGCCTCGACGCCCTTGCCGGCCGGATCGGGCAGAGCCCAGTCGCGGTAGCTCACGCCTGGGAAGACCGGGCATGCGTCGCCGCACCCCATGGTGATGACGACGTCGGAGGTTTCGACGGCTTCCGGGGTCAGGATCTTCGGAGACTGTGCCGAGATGTCGATACCTAGTTCGGCCATGGCCTCGACGGCGGCGGCGTTGATGGTATCTGCCGGTGCGCTACCGGCGGACCGGACCTCGATGGTGTCGCCGGCGAGGTGGCTCAAGAATCCGGCGGCCATCTGGGAACGGCCGGCGTTGTGGACGCAGACGAACAGAACACTGGGTGTATCGGACATCGAGAGGGCCCTTCTGTAGCGAGGTCAGGCAGAAACGGATGAGGTCAATTCGGTGAGAAGTTCGCTCACGCGGGCGTCGAGGTCGTCGCGGATGAGCCGCACTTCATCGAGCGACTTGCCGTCGGGGTCGGTCAGTTGCCAGTCCAGGTAGCGCTTGCCCGGGTAGACGGCGCACGCGTCGCCGCATCCCATCGACACCACGATGTCCGCTGCGGCGACAACATCGTCGGTCAACGGCTTGGGAAATTCGCCGCCCAAGTCGATGCCCATTTCGGTCATGGCTTCGACCACGATCGGATTGATCTCGTGCGTTGGCGAAGATCCGGCCGATCGTACGTGTACCCGGCCTTGTGCCCGGTGGTTGAGCAAGCCTGCGGCCATCTGTGATCGCCCGGCGTTGTGCACGCAGATGAAGAGCACCTCGGGTACGAGCTTCGGTGCGTCACACTGAGATTGAGCAAGTGCGGTGAGACGATCGGCGGCGAATTTACCTGCAAGCGTCGTTAGGTGTGTATGAATCTTAGAGGTCCGCCGCAGTGACGTGTAGGACTCGAATACATACCGTTCTACGGTTTGCATCGAAAAGATACCTTCGTATTCGGCAGCCAATCTCTCGGCGGTGCGGGAGAGTACGGCCTGTGGCATGAGCAATTCGGGTTGCGAGCGGTGTTCGGACATCAGGACTCCTTTGTCGCTGTAGTCGCGGATCGAGTGGGGGTGAAGCGTTTACGGAGAGCCAGGGACACATAGACCAAGCCCACGAGCACTGGCACTTCGATAAGTGGTCCGACGACACCCGCGAGTGCTTGGCCGGATGTTGCGCCGTAGGTAGCGATCGCGACGGCGATGGCGAGTTCGAAGTTGTTGCCCGCGGCTGTGAATGCGAGCGTCGTGGTGCGCTCGTAGCCCAGGCCCATCGCGGCGCCGAGGGCATATCCGCCGCCCCACATCACCGCGAAGTAGACCAGAAGCGGGAGTGCGATGCGGACGACATCCAGCGGCTGCGAAGTGATCTGATCACCCTGCAGTGCAAAGAGAATGACGATGGTGAACAGCAGACCGTAGAGCGCCCACGGACCGATCTTCGGGATGAACTTCGATTCGTACCACTCACGCCCCTTGGCACGCTCACCGAAGTAGCGTGAGGCGAACCCGGCGATCAGAGGGATGCCGAGAAAGATCAGAACCGACTTCGCGATCTGCCAGGGTGAGGCCTCGATGGTGGTCTGTTCGAGTCCGAGCCAGCCGGGCAGGACGGACAGGTAGAACCATCCGAGCACGGCGAACATGAATACCTGGAACACCGAGTTGATTGCGACCAGTACGGCTGCCGCTTCACGATCTCCACACGCCAGGTCGTTCCAGATGATGACCATGGCGATGCAGCGGGCCAGACCCACGATGATCAGTCCGGTTCGGTATTCGGGTAGATCGGGGAGGAAGAGCCACGCGAGTGCGAACATCAGCGCCGGGCCGAGAACCCAGTTCAGAACCAGGGATCCGATCAGAAGTCGTTTGTCGCCGGTGACGGTGTCGAGTCGGTCGTAGCGGACCTTCGCCAACACCGGGTACATCATGATCAGCAGCCCGATGGCGATCGGCAGTGAGACTCCGTCGATCGAGACGGCCGACAGCGCGTCGTTCATTCCTGGGATCAGTTTCCCCAACAGGATGCCGACGACCATGGCGACGCCGATCCAGACCGGGAGGAACCTGTCGAGAGTAGAGAGCTTGCCGACAACGGCCGGGTGGTCGGAGGTGTTTGCCGTGGTGCTCACGCGGTCACCAGCGCAGAATCGTCTGTGGTTGGGTCGGCGGCAGCCAGAACCGACGACAACTGTTGCAGGGCTGCGGGAATGACCCAGTAGTAGACCCAGGTACCGCGCCGTTCGCAATCCAGAAGTCCGGCCTCGCGGAGAACCTTGAGGTGATGAGAGATGGTGGGCTGCGAGAGGTCGAACGAATCGGAGATATCGCAGACACACGCTTCGCCGCCTGAGTGGCTGGCGACAATGCTGAGCAGTCGGAGTCGGACCGGATCTCCCAATGCCTTGAACATCCGGGCGAGGTCGCCTGCCCAATCGGTGGTCAAGGGTTCGCGGATCAAGGGTGAGCAGCATTCACCGCTGGTGACGTCCTCGACTGCGAGGCTCTGTTTCGACATGCGTCTATATTGACAGCCGCCTAATCATGGGTCAAGCGAACGCCACGTGAACTGCACCTGGCTCGAAATCTGGACACGGCGGAATTAACTACTACAATCGCTGTAGTAACAACGTCAAGACGTCGGGAGATTCGCGTGTCGGTTGTCAATGGATTGCCAGCTCACATCTTGCTCGTCCACTTCATCGTGGTGCTTGCGCCACTGACGGCGATCCTTGCTCTCGGCGCGAGCGTGTGGCCCGCGATACGCCGACGGCTCGTCTGGCTGATCGCTGCGCTTGCTGTCATCACATTGGTCTTGACTCCGTTGACCACCGAAGCCGGTGAGTGGTTGGAGGAGCGCGTTCCGGAGACAGGAGCCGTCGAAACACACGCCGAGCTCGGCGACTCGATGCTGTTCTTCGCGTTGGGCCTGGTCGTGGTCGCCGCGTTGCTCGTCGTGCTGCATGTTCGCGAGGGTCGTGGGACGGGATCCGTACGGTGGCAGTCGATCGCGGTCGTCGTCGTCACGGTTGTGGTGGCCGCCGCGACGATCGTGCAGGTGATTCGGATCGGAGAATCCGGCGCGCGTGCGGCGTGGGAGAACACGGTGAGCACTGCACCGGCGGAGGATGGTTCGGATGAGTAGCGGCGCCGTAGCAGAGCGAAGAAGCTGACCATGTCGGACGTCGTACCAGGCGGTCACGCCTCGGAACCGCACTCGGACATCGGTGGTCGGCTGAATTGGCTTCGCGCAGGAGTTCTCGGTGCGAATGACGGCATCGTGTCCATCGCCGGCCTGGTGGTCGGCGTGGCGGCTGCGACGACGGAACGCGGCCCTGTTCTCACTGCGGGTGTCGCCGGGCTTGTCGCCGGCGCCGTGTCGATGGCGCTCGGTGAGTACGTCTCGGTGAGCACCCAACGTGACACCGAGCGGTCGCTTCTGGTCAAGGAGCGGCGAGAGCTCGACGAGGAGCCGGAACAGGAATTGGCCGAACTCGCCGCCCTGTACCAAGACAAAGGTCTGTCGGCGGAGACCGCCAGAATCGTCGCCGAGGAATTGACCGCGCACGATCCGTTCGCTGCACACGTGGACATCGAACTGGGTATCGATCCGGATGCGTTGACCAGTCCGTGGCAGGCCGCAGTATCGTCAGCGGTTTCCTTCGTCACCGGTGCGATGCTTCCGCTTCTCGCGATTCTGTTGCTTCCCGCGTCCAGCCGGATACCGGTCACCTTCGTCGTGGTTCTGTTGGCGCTCGCGATGACCGGAACCATCAGCGCCACGTTGGGTGGAGCTCCTCGTCGACCGGCGGTGACGCGGATAATGTTCGGCGGAGCGTTAGCGATGATCGTGACGTATGGAATCGGCCAGTTGGCGGGCGTCGCAGGGGTGTGAAGGTCCGCGCTCGTCAGCGGAACACCGACGTGGCATTCTCGCCCGCTTCCGGTGCGACCACGTCCTGGGCCACATCGAACAGGGCCACGGAGATCACCGAGAACGAGAGAATCAGTACCAGAGCCATGGCAACAGTCAGGCGTCGCTGCGGGGCCGGGGGAGGTCCGTTCAGTGCGCGGACGCGACGGACCACATCGCCCCCGGTGCTGGCGAGAGTAGTTGTCCGCCGGGCGGAATGCGTGCGGAGCAATGCAGTCCTGGCGACAGCGGACATCGTTGCCGGCCGGCCGTGAACGGCGGCGGTCTCGTCGGCGTGACGCTCGGCAGCGTGACGAATCTGGTGGACGACCGGGCGCAGCAGCGGATCGAACTGTGCTGCGATCTCTCCCATCTGCGTCCAGAAGCTGTGCCGAAATCGAATGTGAGCTCGTTCGTGCTCGATCACCGCGTCGAGTTCGCTCGTGGACAGCGCGTCGGCGAGCGCTGTCGTGATCACAACTGCACTTCCTCCGGACGGTACCGCGAAGGCGTCCGGCTCGGCCGAATCAACGATCACGGTGCCGCCTCGAGTTTCGGCCTCCGCACCGAATCGTGCCGCCGTTCGCGCGCTCACCCATATCCGACGCCCATGTGCCGCAACCACTGCCAACCGCCACGCGACCCAACCGAGTATGACGACGCCCAGTGTGATCGAAAGGCCGTCCTCCGACGCGAGCAGTACTGCAGCCACTGCAACCATCGACGCAGCAATGGAGAAGGCGGTGATCATCGACAGAATCGGAAAGACGATCACCGACGCCTGCGGTGTGAAATCGCGGTCGATCCGACCGCAGTACACGCGAAGTGCGACGGAGAGCACCCACGGTAGAGCTGCGACGGTCAGAAGCAGCGTCATGCTCAGTCTTTCGCCGACTCAGGTGACAGCAACGCACGCAGCAGCGTTTCGTCCTCGGGATCCAGCGCCGCAACGAAGTTGGCCAGTACATCCGCCCGCTCAGCTCGGGTGTCCAGTTCCGTTCGCATCCGCATCGCGGCCCGAAGTGCTGGTAGCTCGTCGACCGGGGCTCGAAGTGCGTAAACGTAGGACCGTCCGCGCCGCTCGCGGTCGACCAGCCTCTTGCCGTGCAGTCGACCCAACGCAGTCATGACGGTTGTGTGCGCGAGATCTGCCCCCAGAAGTTCACGGGCCTCGGACACCGATAGCTCCCGGTGCTCGCCGAGCAGCTGAAGAATCGACTCCTCCAACTGTCCGGAACCTCTGCGCACTGGTGTCACCCTTACTCGTCGTCGTCGATCCAGGATATGCCACGCCTGAACCCGAGCGACGATTCTGGTGCCGAGCAGATCAGGTCAGGGTGACGAGTTCGGTGATGTCGTCTTTCGGGAGATCGCCGTCGACCACTGCGGTGACGACCGAGCTGTTCAAGGTGATTGCGCCCTTGTGGTTGTCGAGGAATGCGGTGTCCGCCGCATCCCGCCCGGTTGCGATGCGGACCAGCGTCGAGCGCGGAGCCAGGCAGGTGGCGTCGACGACCCGCCATACTCCACCGACGAAAGCCTCGGCTACGGCGTGGAAGTCCATCGGATCGCAGCCCGGTGCGTATACCGCGACCAGACGCGCCGGCACGTTGACCGCCCGTAGCATCGCGACGACCAGATGGGAGTAGTCGCGGCAGACGCCGGCCCCGGCGAGAAGAGTATCGGTAGCGCCATCGATCGGATCACTGCTACCCGGAACGTAGTTCAGCCGTGCACCGACCCACGACGAGATTCGCTCGAGCAGCTCCTCGGAGTCTGCGTAGGCGCCGAATTCGGTCGCTGCGAAACCGTAGAACTTGTCGGCCTCGGCGTAGCGGCTGGGGCGCAGGTACAGCGACATGTCGTAGTCCGTCACGGGAGCGGGCGTCGTGTTTCCGATGACGGTGGCGTCGTACGCGACCTGAAGATTGCCCACGCCGGCGGGGAAGACGTGGATGCGATTGCCGTGGGCGCCACTGACCTCTTTGGGCGTGATCGGCTGTCCGTCGAGCTCGAAGGTGAGTGACTCGGTCACCGTCGTGCCGGGGTGGGGCGCGATGGCGATCTGGAATTCGAGGGTTGTGGCGTCGGTGATGTCGACATCGAGTCGCGCTGATACGTCGCGTTTGAGCACTGGTTCTCCGTATGTCGGGGCTGAGTGTTATCAGCTCGAGGAAACGAACTGGCGGTATTTACCCTGCCCGATCCTCCTGCAACCAACGATTGCGTCACAGTATTTCGCTCGCTGTTCGGGCAGGATGAGCTGGTTTCGTACTGACAAGTTGGTTTGCGTCGTCTAACTTGAGTTCAGGCGGGGCGACGCTGTGAGAGGGGTTCGATGGTCGGCATGTTCTCGGACGCGGTACCTAGTGCGTTCGCGCGACGGTGCGATCGACGAGACGCCGCAGTAATGGCGAGGGCGTGAAGAAGCTCGCCACCGCTGCCGTGCTCCTGCTGCTGGGCTCGGGAGGTTTGTTCAACGGAATTGCGCTGGTCTCAGATCCTCAGGGTGGCACGCTGGGGCTCAGCGTCGACATGCTCCCGGCCTGGCATACCTGGGACTACCGCTATGCGGGCGCATTCGTATTGTTCGCGCTCGGGATTGCGCCGCTCGTGTGTGCTGCGGCAGTGATCGTGGACGTCGCCGGTTCTCGAATGTTCGCCGGTGTGGTCGGGGCGGTGGCTGTCGGATGGGCAGTGTGGCAGTGGGCGGTCCTGGACGTCTGGGCACCGCGCGCGTTCCTGGGATTGGTCGTGATCGGTGCCGTCCTCGCGTTGGGCGCCATCGATTCGGTCCGTCATCGTTCTGAGAATCGGTGAGTGCGTGACCGCGTCACGCACTCACCGGACAGTCTCTACTTCGTGTCTTTTCCTGCGGCCTTGTCGACGCGACGCTGGGCGAACGTGCCGCCCTTCTTCAGAGCCTTGGAGATGAAGTTCGGTTTGCCCGAACGCTTTTCGATCGCAAGACCGCTCAGAACGAGGAGTCGCGCCAAAATGGGAAGCGCAATCGCGACGAACAGGTATCGGTAGAGGTATTTACGCGCTAGCAACGGGAGCATGGTGGTCCTATTCGAGTCAGCGGACCGCGCGGCGGACGCGCAGCGCCGCAGTGACGGCCAGAGTGATGATCGATCCGACCGCTGCCGCACCCAGTAGCCACACGCCCTGCGCCAGATCGAAGTTCCACCCGATGAAGTTGATGCGCGTGTGCACGGTGTTCTGGAGAACGAAGATCACCAGGGCGACGATCAGCACGAGTGCGATCACCAGTGAGAACTTCGTGAAGAAGCCGCCGCTGCGACGTCGTGCGGGGGTGGTTGTGGAATCGGTGGAGGTCATCAGGGGTCCTAGTCTGCATGTGATTGGAAGTTGCAGATACTTAGTCGGTTTCGGATCGCGAAAGCAAACGCCGACGGCTGTGTGATCTGAATCACACCAACTTTCGGAGCGATCGACTATTTGGGTCACTCAGAGTGACTCGAGTGGTCATTCGGTCACTTCACGACGCAAGATCGCATACAGAAAAGTGTCCGACCAGGCGTCCTTGTTCCACCAATCCTCGATGAAGTGGCCTTCTCGACGCATGCCTACGCGTTCGGCGAGCCGCGCGGACGCGGCATTTCTGGCGTCCATCTGCGCGATCGCCCGGTGCACCCTCCGCAGGGAGAACACTGTCTCGATGAGAGCGGTGACGGCCTCGGTTGCGTAACCTCGGCCAGCGTAGGCGGGCGAAAATGTCCAGCCCAGTTCGACGGTGTGGTCGGTGTCGTTCACGAAATGCGCGCTGACGTTTCCGATGATCCGACCATCGAGGGTCGCGACGACATTGAGATCGCCGTCGTCGAGATCGAAACGCTTACTGCGAATTTCCACGTTCTCGCGCGCATCGGACTCGGTCCACGGTTCGTGCAGTAGGTAGCCGCAGACATCGTGGTCGCCGTAGTACTCGAGTAGCTGCGCCTCGTCGCCTATCCGATAGTGACGAAGGATGAGTCGAGGCGTCACGATCGAGAACTCAGTCGACGGAGTATCCACGCGGACACTCTATCGACGCTCTGCGGGGCTCAGTCGGAACTGCCGCCGGGGGGACGCGTTTCGAGGAACATTTGAAGGAACGACGATGCCTGAGGTTTGGACTCGGACGTATGTCGGGGCGTCTCCGTCGTCTGCTCTGATTCGGGGTGATCTGACCTGCTCATCATGAAGTCCACTCTCTCGACCGACTGTCGACAATCAGCACGCCCGCGCCGAGCACGTCGAGGATCATCCGAACCGGACGTGTCGGCGCGAAGATACGAACACGCGAATCCGTCGCCGATGCTGCGTCGATCACGGCATTCGCGGCGCCGGAGTACATGAACGACACCGCGGACAGATCGACCAACACGTCGGCGCCACTGCTGAGGAGATCCTCGAGTTTTCCGGTCAGTTCTGGTCGAGCGGTCATATCCAGGTCGCCCGACACTCGCAGTACAGCGTACGAGGTCGAGTAGGACTCGACCTCGACCGAGTATCGAGGAGCTTCGCCGACGGATTGTGCGGCGGCGTCGACGGACAAGGGGTTGGCTGCAGTGATCATCTCTTCTGCCCTTCGCGTCGTATTTCGTGCCTGTACAAACTCTGACAGGGAAAGATCTCGTGTCCGTTTCGAGTTTCGTCACGGTAAGGCATCTAGCGAGTAACAGATCAGTAACGCCGAGCTGTGAGCGCTGTCAGCGCAAGCCGGCGGCGACGACGACCTGCTCGGCCATCGACCGCGCGGAGTCCGCGGTCGGATGAACGCCGTCGAACGTCGCGCCCGGTGTCCTCAGCGTCGACGCGAAGTCGGCAAGTGGGAGGCCGCGTTCGGCGGCAAGGTTTCGGATGGCGATGTTCAACCGGTCGTCCGGCGCCGACCTCGACGGTGGCACGGTGGCGAGTACGACGGTGTCGACGCCTCGGGCCTGGTCCAGGATCGATCGAAGATTCGCGATGGTCTCTGCCAGAGGTACCCCGCGTGCCTGATCGTTGGTTCCACCGTTGACGACGAGCACATCAGGCTCGGCGGCGAGCGCCTCGTCCATGCGAGCCGCGATCTGTGCGGTGGTCTCGCCTGTGGCGCCTGCGTTGCGTCCGTCGGCGGCGGCCGAACCGCCCCCGCACACGAGGTGGGAGTACCACGAGGTATCGCCGTGAATACCCCAGTCGACGACGGAATTGCCCTCGGCGATCGAGTCTCCGAGTGCAACGAGCCGTGGTCCGTCGCTGCTCGCGCTCCACCCGAAGCACTCGGCATTCCAGAGATACAGAACGGGCGTTTTCAGCGGGCCGAGCACTAGTCCGGCGACCACCACGAGGATCATTCCGGCGACGAGCAGCAGGCGGTAACGCCGAGTCTTCACCACGCGAATATTGTGCCGTACCGACTTCTTCCGGTCGGCTACCGAGGTGCGGGTGGGATTCCGCCCCCGCCCCCCGAGCTGCCGGTGGACGGCAGTGGACCGGGAATGATCTGTAGTCCCGGAGGCGCGCAGTAGGTGTGATCGCACAGGTCGAAGGTGCGCCCGCCGAGGCCGGGTACGGCATCGGGGTTGACGAAGATCAGGCCGTCCGGCGACGTGCACGAAATCGGTCCACAGGTTGTGCCCAACGGGAATCCGCGCCAGTCCACCGGATTCGGCGGTGGACTGGGTTCGGAGGGCGCCGACGGTTCGGTCGGCGTGATCGCGCAGTCGGCGCACACCGTCGGACCTGACGGGTCGACGATGGCCGGTTCGACGAACGTTGTCGGCGGCTCGAAGGCCGGCGGTGGTGGGGCCGAGGCAACAACGGTCGGCGGCACGAGCGGAGGTGTTTCCGAACTGGTGGTAGCCGGTGATGCAGACGTTGTCGTCGTAGACGGCGCGGGAGCTGCGTCCTCGGAACCGGCGGTGCATCCTGCGAGTGCAATGGCACTGACAACGGTCAGCAACAGAGCTGCTGCCGGACGGTTCGGCATATCCCTCCATGACTCTCTGGGCAGTGCTGGGCGTGTTCGGGATCCGAACTCAGCGGTCTGATTACGGTACCCGATGTAGGGCCGTGGGTCGCGGCCTCGGATCGTGCCGATCGCCGGCTCGCGCACGACGGTACGGACCGAATCGACGGCACGAACCGAATTATCCGATCGCACAGTCGATTTATCGATCGAAACCCGTGGGTTCGTCGTGTTCGGTAGGGCCGTTCAGGATCGACCCACTGGATCACGCACGCGCGTGCGGTGAGTGAGAACGGTTGGTCATGCGAGGTCTGAAAGTCACACTGTCGGTGTTCGGTCTGGTCGCAGGTGTCGCCGTCGGCTGGTTATTGCTCGTGGCTATGTCGCAGCCGGTGCGCGTGAACTACGCGTACGTGGTCGGACGGTACAACTCCGGATTCTGGTGGTCCGTCCGCGAATATCTCCCGTTTGCCGTGCCGGTGGTGGGCGCACTCGTCGGGTGGATCGTGGCCACGCTACTCGTTCGCGCTGGATGGCGCATGACGCGTGAGCACTGATACCAGCGGACGCCGCCACATCAGCAGCAGGACCCATACGATCAGACCGATGTACAGCACGTAGGGCGTCGTGAACACCAGTTGTTCTGCGGTCGTCAACTCGGGAATCATCGAGGGTTCGTCGTATCGTCTTGGTGCAGAGTTGAATTCGTCCACAGTGACGAGCATCATCCATGCACCGAAGGCGAGGAGTACGGCAAAGCCGACGGTGGTGAACCAGCGACCGGCACGTGTGTCCAACGCGGTGGAAGCAACGAGTACGACGACGGCTCCCGGAAGCGTCAGGATCAACCCGAAGGCGCCGACGACGTTCCAAGTGACGACGACATCGCCGACGCTACTCCACCAGGGGGCCAATGCGAATGCGCTGATCAGGGTCGCCGCAAGCCATGCGAGAGGCGCGCAGGCGACCGTCCGAACGCGGCGTCTCATCGGAACGCCTTCGCGAGCAGCTCGAGCGCAGTGACGACGTATTCTCGGTCCTTGCCGAGGCGTTCGAGAATTGCTGCGTGCGAGGCCAACTCCCGTGGGAAGATGTCGTCGACGAGGTGTTCGCCGTGCGCGGTGAGGTGGACGGATGCGGACCGCTTGTCTGCAGGGTCCTGCTCGCGAACGATGATCCCCCTTTCCTCGAGCCGCGACAGCGTCTTGCTGACGCCCGCTCGGGACATGCCGAGGCGCTCGGCCAGTCGGATCGCGGTCACCGATTCTGCTTGATATCGCAGTGGCACAAGCAGTTCGACATCAGCGTGTGACAGCGGAGATTGTGCGTAGACGTCGTCGACCGCTCGGCCCACGCCCTCGCTGATTTCTTTGATCAGCGCGACGATCGTCATCGGCGACGTGTCGAGGCCGGGGTTGTGGATGCGCCACGATTCGATCGTTTTCGCCCTGAGCGTCATGCGCATCCCCTTTGTTAACCAGTTAACAATTTGCTACCGTCACTCTACTCGACGAAGAGGGGGATGACAGTGGAGTGCGACAGCGTGATCATCGGCGGGGGCGCCGCGGGGTTGAGTGCAGCGCTCGTGTTGTCACGTGCCGGCCGCAGGGTCCTTCTCGTGGACTCGGGAAGTCCGCGGAACGCGAAAGCCCAACACCTGCACGGATTTCTGTCCCGCGACGGGATGGCTGCTTCGGAGTTGCTCGACGTAGGCAGGCGCGAAGTGCTCGGATACGGAACGGAGATCGTGGAGGCGCGCGTCGAATCCATATCGAAGGATCTGACAGTCCACTGCGGCAACGGAATCGACGTGTCAGCGCGAGCAGTACTGGTGGCCACCGGTCTGCGTGACGAACTGCCTCCCATCACCGGACTGACCGAACTGTGGGGACGGAAGGTCCTGCACTGTCCCTACTGTCACGGCTACGAGGTGCGCGAGAGCGCGCTCGGCGTGATCGGCGGCGAGAATCGGCCGTTCAGCGTTCATCAGGCATCGCTGGTTCGGCAGTGGTCGGAAGACGTCGTGTTCTTCCCGGGCATCATCGAACTCGAACCCGAGGAACGCAGGAGGTTTCAGGCGCTGGGGGTCTACATCGCCGAAGGCGCAGTGCAGGCAGTCGACGACGACGGCGACGGAGTGTCGGTGGTGCTCGAGAGCGGCACGGCGATCCATCGGTCGGCCGTCTTCGTCGGACCGCGGTTCCTTCCACGGCACGAGCTCTTGGTCGAACTGGGTTGTGCGCGTGGCAATTCCGGATGGATCGAGACGGACGCTGCAGGAGCGACGAGCGTCCCGGGTGTCTGGGCGGCCGGCAACGTCGCGGACTCGCCTGCACAGATCATCGACGCGGCGAGCGCGGGATCGCGTGCTGCCATCGCGATCAATCATTACCTGCTCGAGCGGGATATCGCCGCGGCGGTGAGTGCGCGCTACTGATGCGCGCCCCGGTCGAGGGGGTTCAGTGAGATCGCAAGCCTCATCCCGGACTGCCACAGCGCCGCTGCTGTCGAGCGCGGCCGTAGTTGCGCCTCGATGCGCATTGCCGTCGTGAATTCGGCAGCGAAACTGCTTCGTGAAAAACGCAATTCGACGTCGTCGAGAAATGCTGCGTCGAGTTCGTGTGCGCGTAGGCCAACGACGTCCAGATGAGCGGCGTCGTGAAGCAGTGCGGCCTCGGGTCCCGCATCGAGTGGAGTCTTCACGTCCATATGTCGGGCAATGGCTGTGTACACGCAGTGGCCACTTTCCGCGGAACCCCCGTGTGCGGTCACGAACTCGCGCGCATGTTCGGCGCCGAGTACAGCGAAGCAACCTATGCGATCGTCCACCGGGGCGCCAAGGCGAATGTCGTGCAAGAGGGCTGCGACATAGAGGTTCTCGGGATCGAACGACCGACCGTCGACCATGGCGAGGGCGTTGCCGAACTCCCAGCACCGGAGGCTGTGGGCGAGCACGGCAGGAGTCAGGGTCTCCTCCGCCTCCTGTAGAGCGTCGCGGCACAGTCCGGAATCCGGTGGTGCCGGCCGGGTACCTGAAAAGCGCGGACTACTCGGCGCTGTGATCCCGCGCAGTAGGCGAGGCATGGCGATCGTCTGAACGGCAAGGGCGTCGCCGATCACGCGCAGCTGTCCCAGCCGCGTCAATTCACCTGTGCGCATGGGAGTCCTCCGTGATGTGGCCTTGTAGATCGCCTCTGGTGACGGCCAGCATGGCGTCGAGTGTCTTCTCGTCGACGACTCCGCGCTGACGAAGAGACACCGCCCCGTTCACCGCGGCCCACGTGGTGAGTACGAGAACACGGGGATCGGTATCGCATCCGGACGCGGTGATGTCCCGCGTGACTGTCTCGACCAACGCCTGCAGCGCTGCGTCGATTCGAGGCTTCGCGAGCGCGACCAGTTCGGATTCGGTCGTTGCGACGTCGTACAGGCTGAGTAGTCGCAACGCCAGGGGATTCTTCCGGTGGAAGGTCACGTACCGGTCGAAGGCGTCGACGATGGACGTCGAGCCTTTCATCTCGTCCACGTGGGTCGTGGTGGTGTGCCAGGCGAGGGCGGCGTACACGTCCGCTTTGCCGCCCGCGAAGTTGGCGTAGATGGAGCTGACGGCGACATCTGCTGTACCGGCGAGCATCTCGATCGTCGTACTGCGGTACCCGTGCTCGAGAAAAAGTGATCGGGCAGCGTCGAGCACCGCCGTATGTGTCCGGCGCTTTCGTCTGTCGGTGGGGGTTTCCAACATCATGAATTTATCGTAGTCTGATTCCGATAGCAGAATCAACTTCCGATAGGGGTGGAGATGAATCCCAAGACCGGGTCAGATGCGATGACGGTGTTTCTGCCGCAATCGCCGTTCGTGCAACACCTGGGAATCGAGCTGATCGATATCTCGGAGGGACACGCCAGGCTGCGGATGCCGTTCAAGGACGACCTGATCACGGTTGGCGACATGGTGCACGGGGGCGCGCTTGCCGGGTGTATCGACATCGGCATCATGGCCGCCGCGTGGGCAGGCGAGCGCGTGCCCGAGCAGTTGCGCGGTGTCACGATATCGATGGCGGTCGAGTTCGTCGAACCGGCGTTCGCGGAGAGCATCGACATCGTCGGAAGGCGTGTCCGTGCTGGTCGCAGCCTGAGCACCTGCGCAGTCGACATTGTCGCCACGAGCTCGGAGCGGCTGATCGCGACGGGATTGGGGACCTATCGGATGGGTTGACTCCCTGGGGGCGGAGCGCCACTGGTTACCCGCCCGGCTGAACCTGCGGATCTTGCTGTGGGATCTCCTGCAACTGCGGATCCTGCGGTTGCTGCTGCTGCATCTGCTTGGCGAACTCACAGTTCGACTTCGCGTACGTATCGATCCGAGTGCTGGCTTCGCTTGCGGCGGTAAAGCTTTCGGCGTCGATACTGGCTTCGGTCTTCTGCTGGTACTCCTCGAACGTCGAGGACTCGGTCACGAGGTCGGTCACCTGGGCGCTGGCGTCGCGCACCGTGGTGAGATCGGCTGCGATGTCCGCGTCAGCGGATTCGATCGCAGGGTCGTAGTGCTCGGAGAGCCCGTCGCCGTACTTCTTCAGCACAGCCTGCATTCCCGGCCAGTCGGCGGGGTCGATCGCGGCGGACGACTGCGACTCCATCTCGAAATTCGAGATGTCCTCCAGCTGAGTGCAGATATCCCCGCCACCGTTCGCATCTGCGCCGCCGTCCGAACCATCGTCCGACCCGCAACCGGCGAGCCCCACGGTGAGAGCTGCAGCGATGACGACGATCGAGCGACGCGGGAACTTCATACGGGTACTTCTCCAGACTTCGGGCGGGTAGGACGCCCTCCACAGTCACAGTTACGCGACGCGTTGTCGAGTTGGTGGTGCGAACGTTGGAAATTATCACCAGTCGCTTCGCGGCAAATTACGTCCGGTGGGCGGCGGACGCGAACCCGAGCCAGGTGTGCCTGTTGCCGGCCCAGCACCAACCGACCTTCGGGGCGTTGCGATTGTTTTTTCCGTCTCGTCCGGTTCCGTTGCTGATCCATACCGCGGGAGTCCGTGTGTCGAGGGTTCCGTTCGGTTTGCGTAGCCGTGACCCGATCGTCATGAAGCAATGCCCCCGTTCGAGCACCTCGGGTACCTGGAGCAGCCAGTGCATGCCCTCGAGCAGAGTCAGCGGTGTGCGGCCGGCAGCGAGAATGGCGGGAAGAGCCTCGTCGGGGCTCCAGTTCTCCATCTCGTCGCCACGTCTCGGGCCGTGGACCAGGTATGCCGGACCCGCCGGGATTGTCAGCGACTCGATCGGAGTGAACCGGGCGACGTCCGGCATGTCGGAGACGACGAATCCGCGCTTGCCCGACGATGCGAGCATCGGTGCAAGCGCGGACGGATCGACGCCACTCAGGACGAGGAGCGAATCATCCGTGGCATCGGAGACTGCGTCGTGGAGCTCCGCGTCGGTGATGCCGGCGAGCGAATGAACGCCGAGTTCGATCAGTCTTTCGGCCTGTTTACCCAATGGAGGAAGCGCATACATGGTGAACCACCTTTCGTCACCGTACAGTGTACGCTTCAGCCGGATTGAGTCCTGCGGAATTCGAACGTATGGTCGAACGGTGAGGGTCAACGGATCGAGCGGCGGAGTGGATCCCCGCCGTCGTCCGTTCAAGGTGCTGACCCCTGCAGTGAAGGTCCTGATCGACCTGTCCATCCTCTATCCGCAGCCTCCGCATCACAGCGGCACGTTCACCGCCGAGGGTTTCGACGTCCGCACCGTCGTGCCGGGCGACCTCACCGAGTGGTCCATGACCGTCGACGGCGATTGGATCGGCCGCGTCACCTATCAGCTCACCTCGAAGGATCGCTGTGAAACGGTGACGCACTGGGTTCCGAGTCGCGTGCTCAAGCCCCTGACCTCGAGGCGCTGACCCTCACGCCAGGGCGAGGAACAGTTTCTCGAGCTCTGCTTCGGTCATGGGCTCCTTGTTGTCGGCTGCTTCGCCCGTCATGCACTCGCGGAGGCCGGTGGCGACGATCTTGAACCCGGCTTTGTCGAGCGCGCGGGAGACGGCTGCGAGCTGCGTGACGACGTCCTTGCAGTCGCGGCCGTTCTCGATCATCCCGATCACGCCGGCGAGTTGGCCGTGCGCACGTCGCAGGCGGTTGAGTACCAATGCGATGCTGTCTTCGTCGCCGATCATGTCGGTCTCCTTGGTGATAGATGGTGCCGGTAGTGTCAGGGTACCCCCGGGGGCATAGAACGGGTAGCAGCTTCAGGCCTCGGGGCTCAGGCCTGTGCGCCACCGAGTGCATCGATGGCCGCCTGAAGCTTGACGGTTGCCTCTGCCGCGACGTCGGACAGACCGGGTTCGTCGGTCACCTCGACCATGATCGCCGGGTTCATTGCCTCGACGATCACCGAGCCCGGGGTGGTGGTGTCGGCGCGGACGACGACGTTGCACGGCAGCAGTAGTCCGATCTGCGGCATCACGCCGACTGCGCGGTGCGCGAGGTTCGGGTTGCAGGCGCCGAGGATCAGGTACTTCTCCATGTCCTCGTCGAGCTTGGCTTTCAAGGTGGCCTGCATGTCGATTTCGGTCAGTACCCCGAACCCTTGCTCGGACAATGCCGCTTTGGTGCTCCGAACTGCGGCGTCGAAGTCGGTGTCGGCGAGTGTGGTCGTCAGTGCGATGTTCATCGTGTCTCCTGTATTGGCGAAATGGTCAGTGCGAGAAACTAATCGAGGGCAATACCTTGCGAAGCCATGTCGGTGACCACCACGCGCCGTGTCCGGTCAAACGCAGCAGCACCGGAAGCAGAATCAGTCTGATCAGTAGGGCATCGAGCAGGACCGCAACACCGAGGATAATTCCCATCTCCTTCGGCGGAAGCGGATCCGAGAGCGCGAAGGTGAAGAACACCGCAACCATCACCGCGGCGGCGGCGAAGATAACGCGTCCGGAATGGGCGAGTCCGTCCACCTGGGCTGTCTTGGGGTCACCGGAGTGTTCGTAGTGTTCTTTGGCTGTGGCGAGAAGGAAGACGGTGTAGTCCATGGCGATGGCGAAGATCATGGCGAAGAAGAACACCGGCCCCCAGCCGTCGAGGAAGCCCTGCGGGGTGAATCCGAGCAGCGAGGATCCGTGCCCGTCCTGGAAGATCAGTTTCGCGACGCCGAACGCTGCAGCGGTGGACAGCAGGCTGACGATGGTTCCCAGGAGTGCGATCAGTGGCGCTTGCAGTGCGACGAGCAGGAGTACGAAACCGAGGACGAGGATGATGCCGATCACGATCGGCAGGTAGTCGTTCAGGGCCTGCTGTAGATCGAGGTTCTCTGCGGGAGCGCCTCCGACGAGTGCCGACTCCGGCAGTTCCGTGCGCAGATCCTGCAGGATGGTGCCCATCGATTCATCGGACGGGTCCACTGCTGGAATTGCCTGCAGCAGTGAGTATTCGGATCCGTCGAGTGCTTGTTGGGGTGGGGTGACCATCGAAATTCCGTCGACGGTGCTCGCAGTCGCGGCGGTGGATTCGGCGTCGGCGGTGGGGACGATGATCTGCAATGCGCCAGGCGCGCCGTCGCCGAACTGTGCTTGGACCAGTTCGTATCCTTGGCGCACGGGTGCGTCCTCGGGTACGACGGTGATGGAGGGCATGGCCACTTTCAGTCCGAGGACCGGAAGTGCCAGCGCGATCAGGATTCCCACCGAGACGACGGCGAATGGCCACGGATGTTTGTGCAGCAGTTCACCCCAGGCGGCGAACTTCGGCGAACGATGGTGTTGACGCTTGGCGTAGGGCAGCGATGCGGCGTTGACCTTCGGTCCGAGTGCACCGAGGGCTGCCGGTAACAGTGTCATGGTGGCGACCAGTACGAAAGTGACTGCCATCATGATGCCGATGGCCATCGTTCGTACTGCCGGTGCCGGGACGAGTAGCACCGCCGACAGGCTGACCAGGACGGTCAGGCCGGACAGGACGACGGCTTTGCCTGCGGTGTCCATGGTTTCGGCGACCGCAGCCCGTGGATCGGCGTTGCGTAGAGCGTCACGGAAGCGGGCGACGATGAACAGTGCGTAGTCGATACCCAGTGCGAGGGCGAACATCATCGCGAAGTTCATCGCCCATACCGAGATCGGTGTCACCTCGTTGAGTAGAACGAGTCCGCCGGCGGAGGCGACGAGTCCGGCCACGGTCAGCAGTAGGGGTAGGCCTGCGGCGACGAGTGAGCCGAAGGCCAGGACCATGATCGCCAATGTCAAGGGCCAGGAGAACAGTTCGGCCTGGATCATGGCGTCGTGGTTGGCGACGTTGAAGTCGGACCACAGTGCCGACGATCCGGTCGGGTAGACCTCGATTACGTCGGTGGACAGGGCGGTCAGCTCGCCCTTGACGTCGTCGACGGCCTTGACCATCTCGTCGGTGCTCGCGTTGGCACCGGCGATGAGAATTCCAGTGTGCGAGTCGGGGCTGATCGTCATACCCGGTTGCGGCATCACGATCTCCCCGAAACGCGGGTCCCCGTCGAAGACCGCTGCGACGTCGGTGAGTGTCTGCTGCACGGCTGTGTCGTCGATCGAGGCCGTATCGGAGTGCACCACGACCTGAACGGCGGCAGAGGAGTTACCGCCGAAGTGTTGCTGTGCCAGTTCGCGGACCTGGACGGATTCGGATCCGTTGGCCTGCCAGCCGGCCCCGGCGAGCGAGGTGAACACCGTCGGTGCGGCCGATCCGAGGGCGATCAGCGCGAGCAGCCACACCCCGAACACCCACCTGCGGTGGGTGACCATCGCGGCTCCTGCGCGCCCGAGCACGCCGGGCGAGGTGACGCGTGGTTCTTCGGTATCCAGAAGGGCGTCGGGCAGGGGCATTGGTCTCCTTATGCGGGTGGGGGTATCGGAACGAGCGCTCGACGTCCCTTCAGAAGTGAAGGGCGTGTGTCGACACACCATGGCACATACCGTGGGGGGTATGCAAGTACCCCCTGGGGTATAGGAGCGGAAGTATGGCGCACATCACGTGGACTGGGCGTGCACCTGCCACGCCGGCATACGACCAACTAGGTACACGCGATTACATCGAATTGAAAGGAAGTCGACATGGCTGACTTCGTGGACAAGGCGCAGCACAAGGCCGAGGAGCTCACCGGCCAAGCGAAAGAAAAGGTCGGCGACGCCACCGGCAACGACAACCTACGCGGCGACGGCGCGGCCGATCAGGTGAAGGCCAAAGCCCGCCAGGTGGGGGACACTCTGTCCGACGGCATCGACGCACTCCAGGAGAAGTCGTCCGACGCAGTGGACACTGCGAGCGATGCCGCGGGAGCCCTCGCGGACAAGGCCACCACAGCGACGTCGAGGGCGGCGGACTCCATCACCGATCTGGCGGATTCGGCGGCCAAGAAGGCTCGTGAAGCCGACGTCGACGTGAGCTCCATCGTCGATACATCCACCTCGCCGCGCGTGCTTGCTGCTGCCGCGCTCGCAGGGGTCGGACTCGTCGCGCTCGTGCTGTACCGGCGTAGCCGTCGGCAGAACGTCCCGCAGGTCGTCGCACAGACGCGGCGTGCTGCGAAGAAGCTGGCTCAGTCCCCACGTCGTTGACGATCGACCCTCCGGCCGGCGCGCAGGTGTTTCCTCAGTGGCCTCCCGATAGTCAACACTGAGTAAAACATCGCCCGAGAGTGGGCAAACCGGTGCGGCGCCGGTCTCCGTTGGGGTTGGATCGACGGATGAGTTTCAACCCCCCGTCCACAGACCATCTCGCTGCGGACGGGGGGACTATCAGCTCGATCGAGACTGCGATCAACAACGCGTTCGATCCCATCTCCGCGGCCGTGACGAACTTCGTCTTCTACTCCGTGAACATCGCGGGCGCTGACATACCCCTCATCGTCCTGTGGCTGATCGTCGGCGCCGTCATATTCACGGTCTCCTTCAAGTTCATTCAGTTCCGCGGGGTCAAACGCGCATTGATCCTGGTGAGCGGCAAGGAGGACGAACCCGATGCGCCCGGAGAGGTCAGTCACTTCCGAGCCCTCACCGCGGCAGTGTCGGGAACGGTCGGCCTGGGCAACATCGCCGGCGTCGCAGTGGCCGTCACGCTCGGCGGCCCGGGTGCCACGCTGTGGATGATCCTCGCCGGTCTTCTCGGAATGGCGTCGAAATTCGTCGAATGCACCCTCGGCGTGAAATTCCGTGACGTCAACGAGGACGGCACCGTGTCGGGCGGGCCGATGAAGTACCTCACCAAAGGCCTCGCCGATCGTGGACTAGCCAAGCTCGGCAAGATCATGGCTGTCTTCTACGCCATCATCATCACGTTCTTCGCGATCAGCGGCGGCAACATGTTCCAAGCCAATCAGACCTTCGCGCAGGTTCGGTCCGTCACCGGAGGCGACGATGGGCTTCTCGGTTCCGACGGCGCCAAGGCCATCTTCGGTATCGGAATCGCACTGATCATCGGCCTGGTCATCATCGGCGGGATGAAGTCGATCTCGGCTGTCACCGCGAAGCTGGTTCCGTCGATGGCGATCGTCTATATCGTCGCGTGCGCCGTCGTCATCGGCGTCAATTTCCAATCGGTACCGTCGGCGTTCGTGGCGATCTTCGAGGGTGCCTTCTCGCCCGAAGGTGTCGCGGGCGGCGTTCTGGGCGTCATGATCATCGGGTTTCAGCGCGCAGCGTTCTCCAACGAAGCCGGTTTGGGCTCTGCCGCGATCGCGCACTCCGCGGTCAAGACTCGGCACCCTGTGACCGAGGGCTTCGTCGCAATGCTGGAGCCGTTCATCGACACCGTCGTGATCTGCACCGCAACGGCGTTGACCATCGTCATCGCGAACACCCAGACCTGGCAGGACCAACGAGAAATCGTCGCCGAGACCGGTGAACTGCCTGCCGGCGGCGTGACACTCACCTCGGACGCCTTCGAGACGGTGCTGCCGTGGTTCCCGTACGTCCTGACGGTTGCTGTTGCACTGTTTGCACTGTCCACTGCAATCACCTGGGCGTACTACGGACAGCAGGCGTGGACATCACTGTTCGGCCGCAGCCCACTCTCACGCAACTTCTTCAACCTGATGTTCTGCACGTTCACCGTCATCGGCACCGTCCTCTCGCTCGGATCGGTGCTCGACTTCGCCGATGCGACGCTGTTCCTGCTCGCGCTCGTCAACATCACCGGCCTCTACCTACTGCTCCCGGTGGTCAAGCGTGAACTGGCCGACTACATGGCGACCCGTCCAGGAAAGCACGATCCTGACAAGGTGGTGCGTTCGGCGAAAGACGATCTGGTCTAGGCCTTCTCGTCCCGCGTGCCTTGGTAGATGTCGGGGATGCCGTCGTGGTCGTCGTCGCGGGTCTCTTCTTCGTGGATCGCGCGGTATGCCTTGTTGCGGCTGCGCAGGATCACTGCGGCGAGCGACGCGGCGACGATCGAACCGGTGAGCACGCCGACCTTGACGTGGTCGTCACGCTGGGTTCCTTCGCCGAACGCGAGGTCACCGATCAGCAACGAGACAGTGAATCCGATGCCGGCGAGCATCGCCACACCGAAGACGTCCAGCCATTTCAAACCGGCGTCGAGAGTTGCTCGGGTGAACCGGGAGACGAGGTAGGTGGTGCCGAAGATGCCGATGGCTTTACCGACCACGAGTCCGGCGATGATGCCGATGGCAATGGGGTCCGATAGAGCACTGCGTAGACCGGAGAATCCGCCGACGGTCACGCCTGCCGCGCAGAATGCGAACAGCGGCACGGCAATTCCGGACGAAATGGGCCGGATCTTGTGTTCGAAGTGTTCCGCCAGCCCAGGTCCGGCGTCGGGTCCGCCTGCGGCCTGACTGCGGAGAACGGGTACCGCGAAGCCGAGAAGCACGCCGGCAACGGTGGCGTGGACTCCGGACTCGTGCATCAGGATCCAGGTGGCCGCAGCGAGTGGCAGCAGGATCCACCACGAGCGAACGCGCTTCTGCACTGCGAATGCGAACAGCGCCAACGGAATCAATGTCAATCCGAGCGCAATGAAGTTGATGTCGTCGGTGTAGAAGATCGCGATGACCGTGACGGCCAGAAGGTCGTCGACCACGGCCAGTGTCAGCAAGAACGTTCGCAGCGCCAGGGGGAGGTGGGTACTGATGACTGCGAGAACGGCGACCGCGAAGGCGATATCGGTGGCGGTGGGGATTGCCCACCCCAGCAGTGCGCCGTCGCCGGTCCTGAGGTTGATGATGACGAAAATTAGTGCGGGAACTGCCATTCCGCCCACAGCGGCAGCGATCGGCAGGGCGGCTCGCGCGGGATCGCGAAGGTCGCCTGCAACGAATTCGCGTTTCAGTTCGAGTCCGACGACGAAGAAGAAGATGGCGAGCAGGCCATCGGCGGCCCACGTTGACAGTGTGAGGTCCAGATGAAGGGCCGACGGTCCGACGCGGGTGCTCATCAGGGAGTTGTAGGCCTCGTCCCACGGCGAATTGGCCCAGATCAGCGCGACGAGGGTGGCCGCGAGCAGCAAGGCGCCACCGACGGTTTCCTTGCGGAGGATCTGCCCGATTCGGTCTGCTTCGGACCATGAACCGCGGGAGAACAGTGGTAGGCGGGTCTTGGGATTGGTCACTGGGTGAGTGGCCTTTCGTGTGCGTACGGCGGAGCTGCAGCACACCTGAGGAACGGAAAGCATGTGCGCAGCACTAAGTTGTTGCCGACCAGACTTCCCGGCGCACCGCGTACCAGTCTACCGGGTCGTCGGGGGCTGCGCGCGCTCGGCTGTTCTCGGCTTACGGCACCGCTATCACCAGTGTCGGCGAGTTCGGCTGGACGGTAACCGTGAAGTCGGGTCGATTCGCGGACGTGCCGAGGAACGACTGCGTGACTCCGTCGGACGGCTCGACGGTCTGTACCGAGACGATGCCGGTGCTCGCCGAGTTCGATTGCACCTGGCGAACGGTCGAACCCGACGCCGGTGCGGGTGCCGAGATGAGGTCCAGCTGCAGAATCGACGAACCCGGCACGTCGAGCACGTCGCTACTCGACATCACCGCGGCCTCGTCGACGTAGTGGCCGACGTAGTTGACGACGCCGTCGCCGAAGAACGTGACCATGACCCGCCCGTCCTCGAGTCGGACGTCGGAGATACCGAAATCAGCCGGTTCCTCGGTAGTAGTCGTCGGTGGTGGAGTGCCGAAGGTGACCGACCCCGACACGAAGCGGACGCTCTGCGTCGTGGACGTGACGGTCGATTCGCCGGCCGTTTCCGGTTCGCCGGTGCTGTGCACCCTGCCGACACGAGTGCGGCACTCGCCGGTAGGGCCACCCCGGTTCGCATGGAGAGGACACTATAGGGGCATTCGGTGAGAGGATGCGTCGGTGAAAACCGGTGAACAGATCGTGCAGGAGCTTCCCTGGAAATGGGGGGTGCAGGGCCGGATCTTCGTCATCGGCGGTCTCGGCTTCATGTTCGACGCCTGGGACGTGACTCTCAACGGGTTCCTGACGCCCCTGCTCGGTTCCTACTGGGACCTGTCGCAGACCGAGCGTGGGCTCGTCGCAACCGGGAATCTCATCGGCATGGCCGTCGGAGCCGTCGTGTGGGGGACCATCGCCGACCGGATGGGGCGCAAGCGCGCGTTCGCCATCACCCTGTTGATCTTTGCGCTGTTCTCGGTACTCGGCGCGTTCTCGCCCAACTTCGAGATCTTCGTTCTGCTCCGATTCTGTGCAGGCTTCGGACTCGGCGGATGCATTCCCGTCGACTACGCACTGGTCAGCGAATTCTCGCCGCGTCGAATACGCGGGAAAGTGTTGTCCGCCATGGACGGTTGGTGGCCCATCGGAGCCACGATCTGTGGCGTCGTCGCAACAGCGCTGGTACCGATCGACGGCGACGTCCGCTGGCGAATCATGTTGCTGTTCATGATTCTGCCTGCGCTACTACTGTTCTGGGTGCGCCGAGGGATCCCCGAATCGCCGATGTATTTGGCCGCCGTCGGGCGTGAGGAGGAGGCTCGGACCGTCATCGACGATCTTGTTGCGCGCACCGGTGCCGACGTGCAGCAGTACTCCATCACCGCCGAACCTCCCGCGAAGCGGACAGCTCTGTCCGGTGTGAAAGCGGTGTGGAGCTACAGCCCGAGGATCACGTCGGCATCCTGGTTGCTGTTCGTCTCGATCATGCTGCTGTACTACGCGGCCCTGAGTTGGATGCCGTCGATCCTCCGTCGCGAAGGGTACGACGACTTCGCCGCATTCGCGGGAACGACGCTGATGACTGCGGTCGGCATCCTCGGCGTCGCGGTGTCCGCGTACCTCGTGGAGGTCGTCGGCAGGAAATGGGTCATCGGCATCTCCGGGCCGATCGCGGGTGCTGCGCTGGTGCTGTTCGCGGTCATGCTCGACGTCGGATCAGCGGTGCTCGTCTGGCTGGCGGTGTTCGGGTTCGTCATTCAAATCGCGATCCCGGTGCTGTATTGCTACGTCTCCGAGCTGTACCCGACGCCGCTGCGGGCGTCGGGGTTCGGCTATGCCTCCTCCGTCAGTCGTATCGCGACAGGTTTTGCGCCGCTGCTCTTCGGCTCGGTGATGTGGCCGATCCTCGGTCTTCCGCTCACTTTCGCGATCGTCACGGCGTTCGTCGTCCTGGCGGTGCTGTGGATGGCGTACGCAGCGCCCGAGACCAAGGGCAGGGAACTGGACACGTTGACCGAGGATCGACAAACCTCTGGGTCGGGGCCCGTGAGTGGATAGTTGATTTCGCTGTGGTGTCACCGCACGGGGTTTCGACTGCAGCAGATGGGGTATTCGCCCGTTTCGCGGTAGCCGAGACACGGCTACGTTAGGGGGCAAACCATGCGCTTCGTCACTCTCATCATCGTCGTCTGGCTCGCCATCGGTGCTTTCGCGGTGTTCCAGCGCGGATACTTCGACAGCGCGCCGGAGAACTGCGCCGGTGTCGGAACCATCGCGTTGACAGTGGTCGCCGGACCACTCAATTACGCGGGCGTCAACCCCGAGGTCACCGACTGCGAGCTGCCGCAGCCGAGCGAATAACTGCGGGACGTGTTCGGGTCAGGCGGTGACCTTCGTCGCCGCCCGAGCACGTTCGCTGCGGCGTGCCTACGCTTGACGGGTGATCCGTCGGAACCTCCTCGTAGTGCTGGCCATCGTCATGCCGGTACTGATGGTGTCGGTGGTCGGAGTCGGCGGCTACCTGACGTTCACGAAGGCGAAGACCGATCCGATCGGGCGCGCCGACGCCATCATCGTTCTCGGTGGTGAACACGATGGCCGCGAGGCGTACGGCATCGAACTCGCGGAACAGGGCGTGGCGGACACAGTCGTGCTGTCCAATCCGTACGGCAAATCGGACGCCGTCATGAAGAAGTACTGCGGGGTGCAGACCGACACGTACAGCGTGCTGTGCGAGAAGCCAGTTCCCAGCACGACGCGTGGTGAGGCGATATTCACCCAGAAACTTGCTCAGGAGCGAGGGTGGGACCACGTCGTAGTCGTGAGTTGGCGCTACCACCTGCCCAGGGCGCAGTACATCTTCGGGCAGTGTTTCGGCGGCGAGGTATCGATGCAGGCCGTGCCTCGGGCGTACGACTTCTCCCTCGTCCATTGGGAATACACCTACCTGTATCAGCTGGCAGGGTTCGCGAAGGCCGCGGTGCAGGGCGATTGTCAGAATTTGCGGTAGAGCGTAAGTCCCGAGCTGTACAGCAGGAAACCGAACATCGTGCAGGCGACCCCGCCGATCACTGCGGCGGCCAGGAAAAGCAGCCCGCTTCGGTAGCGCCGCTCGCGGAATCGAAGCACCGTCAACAGTGCGATCGACGTCATTGGGGCGAGCGACCCGAGAAAGCCGGCGCACACAAGTCCGACGAACCACTGCGGTGGCGTTGCGGCAGTCGCGAATCCCAGAAGCGTGCACGTCACGATCGTCAGGACCAGGATGCGCTTGGGGTCGCTGACAGCTCGGGTGAGGTGGTGATGGAGCAGCGCGGCCGACGCCCCACCCACCGCGACGAGGAGGAGGACTGTCATCGAGTTCGCTGCACCGGACGAGTGACGAGCGCGCCTGCAGCGAGCGCAGCGACGGCGATTACGGGGGTCACGACGATGTAGACCACGGAGTTCCATGCGCCGTCGTGGGTGATGCCCTGCAGTGCGTAGAAGCTGAACGTGGTGAAGCCGCAGGCGAGGCCCATTACCCCCGCCCGGGGGATCGGTGCCGGCCGGCCGGACAGATAGCCGAGAGCACTGCCCAGGAGTAGGCATCCGACCACATTGATGCCGAACGTGTTGATCAACAACCACTTCGGTGTGTCTCGCCACTGCCAGATCTCGTACCGCACCACCGCGCCGACCGCACCCCCGACTGCGACCGTCGCACTCTCGGTCAGACGGGTGGGGGCCACATGACAGACCCTATCCTCAGTCGACGGGGGGCAGCACGATCTGCCGGGGCAGATCACAGTCGGCCTCGGGTATGTTGTCACCTGTGACGCTAGACGAGTCAGGGCTCGGCCCTCAGCATTTCGACGTGGCAGTGGAGTGGCGCGACGATGTCGTGATCGTGACGGTGTCAGGAGAACTCGACCTGGCCACGGCGCCGCAGCTGTCGGAGTCGATGAAGTTGGTGCTGGACAAGGCCCCGTCGGCAGTTGTCATCGACCTGTCCCACGTCGGCTTTCTGGCCTCGGCTGGAATGTCGCTCCTTGCCTCCACTCATCAACAGCTCGACGATTCGACGGGATTTGCGGTCGTGGCGGACGGGCCGTCCACCGGTCGACCATTGACTCTCGTGGGTCTGCACGAGGTTTTCGGCATCTTCGCCACTGTCGCCGAGGCGCTGTCCGCGCTCGGTGCGGGTAATTCCTGAGCTTTCGGGTATGACGTGGTCATGATGGCAATTGCATTCGGCGGAGAAGACGCCGTGGCTGCTGCCGCCCGACCCCACGCCGAAACAGTTCACGAGGACGTCATGCACCTGATATTCGATGGCGAATCTGCTGTCGCGGAGCGCGCCTCGTCTCTCAGAGTGGAGCTCGGTCACTGGCTCACCGGGCTGCAGGTAGCACCAGACCGGGTGTACGACGTAGTGCTCGCAACCTATGAGGCGCTGGCCAACGCCGTCGAGCATGCCTATGTGTCCGATCACGGGCCAGGCACCCTCGACTTGTTCGCGAATTACGTGTCGGCGACCGGACGGATCGAAGTGACGATTCGCGACCGCGGGGAGTGGTCCGTACACGAACCTGACTCGACTCGCGGGCGAGGCGTCCCGTTGATGCGCGCGCTCGCCGATTCGACCTCGGTCACCTCGGACGACGAGGGAACGACCGTTCGGCTGGTCTGGAACGCGCCTGCTTGACTGCTTTCCCAAAGGCCGGACAGTGTCCTTTGTGAGAGAGCACAATGCAGTCATCAGCGGCGCTCTGCACACCCGGGGCGTCGGGGGTGGAGGCTCAGATGGACACACCACAGGTTCCCGGGTCGGTGGTCGCGGGGCGATTCCGATTGTTCACCCGTCGACCGTCCGCTCCGTGGGTTCAGCAATGGGATGCCCGCGAACTGGACACAGGGCGCGAGATGACGCTGACGCTTGTTGACGTCGACGTGATCAGATCCAGAGATCCGTCCGCGGATGCCGTTCGCAAATTCAGAGGAGCAGTCCGGGCCACTGCCCGCGGTGACGTGCGGACCTTCGACTTCGCCCCCTTCATCGTGGTCGTCGGTGAGTCCGGTTCGGAACCCGAGTTGTTCGATCCGGTGCAGGCCGGGGCGAGAAGCCCATCCCCGCAGAACCGCTCCGTCGTTACCTTCGTCGCCGCATCGGCTGTACTTGTCGCCGTCTTCGGCATCGGTGGCTGGATGCTCACCACCCGGATGTTCGGCGGAGATTACGGTGACGTGCGGAACGTCGTCGCGATCCCGGCCATTCCCACGGCGGACATCTCGCCGACACTCTCTGCCGAACCGATACTGCCGGCCGGGGCGCAGGTGTGGTCAGCCGTGCGTGCGCCCGACAATGCGGACGAGGCAGTATTGGCCGTCGACGCCGACCCGGTCACCTCCTGGTCCACCGACCTCTATCGAGAGCCCTTCGGTGACCCCGGCAACGGTATCGGTGTTCTCGTCTCCTTCGCACAACCCACCGACCTGGGCGCAGTCTGGGTTGCGACGCCGAATCCGGGAGCAGTCGTCGAGATCAGGACTCCGCCGGAAGAGAACGGGACGTTGGCATCGACCCGTGTCCTCGGTTCCGGCGTTTTGGGCATCGGAAGGATCGACATCGTCGTCGACGCTCCCGACGGCCTGACCGGGGTTCTGGTGTGGGTCGGCGAGCTGGCTCCGGTCGGAACCCAATTCGGCGCCGAGTTCGGCGAGATCGGCTTCACTCGGAAATAGAAGTTCTTATCGGCGCCGAGTCCTGGTGCTCGACGAACTCCCGACATCGGTGCTTCACTATCGAGCATGGGTGAACCGGACAAAGCGATTTCGCTGCCCAATCTGCGGGTGCTGTGGGTCTTCGTTCGGCCACACCGGCGGACACTGATCTTCGGCATGCTGCTCGGACTCGTCGGCACCGGCGCTTCGCTCGCGACGCCGATGGTCACCAAGTCTGTCCTCGACGGTCTCGGGTCGGGGCAATCCTTCGGTGGTGCAGTAGCCCTGCTCGTGGTGCTTCTCGTCATCGGATCCGCTGTTCTCTACGTTCAGTGGATCATGCTCGGGACGCTCGCGGAGCGAATCGTTCTCGACGCCCGAAAGTCGATGGTGAGCAGTTACTTTCGTGCCACTGTCGGCAGCCTCGCGACGCGGCCGACCGGGGAGTTGGTCACCGTACGCAGACCTGTCCAACGACGATGTCCGCAGCGCGCTCGCCTACGCCGAACAGGAGACACCCACAATCCCAGGGACTGTCCGAGAGAATCTTCTGTTCACACATCCCGATGCATCGGAAGCCGACATCTGGCGGGCATTGGACTCGGTGCATCTCGGTCGAAGCGTGCGGGAGTTACCGGACGGGCTTGATACCGATCTCGTCGGGTCCACCGTATCCGGCGGTCAACGTCAGCGAATTGCGTTGGCGAGGGCGATCGTTCGAAGTCCGCAGGTGCTGCTGCTCGACGAGGCGACCGCGCAGGTGGACGGCAGGACCGAGGCCGCGATCCACGACGTCATCCGGTCCATCGCGTCGACCCGGGCCGTCGTGACCATCGCGCACCGGCTGTCCACCGTGCTGGATGCCGACACGATCCTGGTGATGGAGGACGGCCGGATTCGGGCCAGGGGGACCCACGCGGAGCTGCTGCAGTCGGATTCGCTGTACCGGGAGTTGGTCGAGGCGTTGCGGATCGGGGATTCCGCGGGTGTCCGGTGACTCCGTCGCAGTGGGGGATGAGGGACGGAGCCGCGCTCACAACGCGCTGAGCTCCCTCCGCAACGTTGATTCGGTGTGCCGAATAGCCTGGCCGACAACCGGTTCGACGAGCGCGCCCAGTGCTCGGCCGGCGAGCCCGCCCGGGAAGTTGTAGGCGAAGTCGACGTCCAACCTCGTCCCACCATCCGGTGTGTCCGCGAACGACCATGTCGAGACCGTCGAGAAACCTTCGACCGAGGACAGTGTCAGTGATCGACCCTCGATCCACTCGGTAACGCGAAGTGTGGAACGGAGCGTCTTCGGACCGATCTGCATTTCGGCGGCGTAGAGGGCGTCGAGGCCGTGGTCGATGTCGCCGATGGGTTCGAACGATCGGACGCCGAACATCCAATTGGGCACAGACCGGTAGTCGTCGACGTACGCGAACGCACGCGAACGTGGGACGTCGGCGACGGCGGAGTGTTCGATGACGGGCATGGCGTCCGATAGTACATGTAACCGATGCCGTCACATATATTTAGCCTTGTCTCAGTTGCGGACCGACGCCGTGGTCGACGCGAACGCAGGGCCGGCGAGGAACCAGATCCCGAGAATCAGGCCGAGTGGAGCGATGTTGCCCACGAGTGCCGCAGACTGCTCGCCCGACGCGACCGTGAATGCGAGCACGAGTAGCACGAGCGCAGCGATGCCACACGCCACGACGGCCCGGAACCAGTCTTCCCACAGGTAGCGGCGGTACTCGACGGTGTCCTTCGTGATCTTCACAGGTGCCGGACCGCCGAAGAATCTGCGGGCAACCCGCACGTCCACCCAGCGAATCAGTGCGGGACCGAAGCCGACGCTGAAGCCGAGGTAGTACGCCGCGAGGTGGTGGACCCCGCCGACGGGCGTTCCGCTGGCCAGATCGAACGCGACCGCGATGATCAGCACGACGTCCAGAACCGGCACCGATGCCAGGATCCACGTCGCCGCTCGACGCCTGCGCAGGACGTACCGCACGAGTAGACCGATCGCTATCAGTACCCAGAAACCGAGCTCACACAGGACAATGACGGTTGCGACGGCGTTCATCTGTGCATGTTCGCGCGAGATGCGCGGCTCGCACATCGGCCGACCGGGCGAGAGGAGGGTCCTCCCTTAGGAGGACCGGCGGCCGGGCCAGTACAGGGGCCGAGAGGAACCGGGTCAGCGCGTCGTCGACGTCGGAGTCTCGGAGCTGTCGTCCCCTGCTCCCTGCTCGTCGGATTCTGCAGGCTCGTCGGACGCTGTGGACTCTTCCGTGGTCGTCCGTCCGCGCGGAGGTCTGGTGGTCGATTCGTTCGACTCCGACGATGTCGTGGTCACTGTAGAGGTGGTCGGCTTCGGTGTAGTCGGCGTCGCAACCCGCCAGGTCGGCGACGGAGGAACGGTGATCACCGAGGAACTCGTGGCAGTGACTGCGACGCTGAGGTCCGAGCGCAACGCCGGCGGCTGCACCTTGTCGCCTCCGTCGTCGAAGGCGCCGCCGAGGGCGCCTATCGTCAGTCCAGCTACAACAGCGACTCCGGCGATTGCCACCGTCGAAATCGCGATGACTTTGTCGCGCATCGTTGTTCGGCCTTGTTCTCGAGGTGCCGCGTCGGCTTCTGCGGCGCTGTTGCGAGAACGTTACCGTAGACCGCGCGGTGTTCGCTCAGCTAAGCAACCGCATCCTGCGTCGACGCGCCTCGTCCGCCGCCGAAACGGTGCTCCCAAACATCGCCCACGAGGCGGTGGCCCTGCCATCGTCGTCCATCGAGTGTCTTGCGCAGTTCGGTAGTCTGCCGTACTGCCCATGTCATGGCTTTGCTGTCGGTGGGCAACTCGGCTTCGGCGAGTAGTTCGTCGTCGTCGGTTCGCAACTGATACTTCGGCATGCGGCACATCATGCATGACAGCGCGCGAATTGTCTTGTGCGACAGTGATACGGACCGACTTCGTCACCGTTATCACCACTGCAGCGCTCGGTCTGTCGTTCGATCGCGGTACAAACGGGCGGAACGTCAGAGTAGGTGCAGGATCCTGGGCACGGCGTCGGCGATCTGCTGGCCGATCTGCTCGTACACCTCCAGCTCACGCCGGTACGGATCGTCGATGTCCAACGCGGCGACCGTGTGCCGTGAGCGCGCATCGGCGATCTCGGCGATCGTCCGCGCTCCGGATGCCTCGGCGAGGGCGACGGCTTCGAGGAGAGTGAACGTCGTGCGGAGTTTGCGCGGTGCGACTGCCAGCACGGCATCACGGTGACGAGCTGTCATCGTCAGGATGAGATCGGCCTCGTCGGCGATTCTGGGGGTGATGCGACGCGCGACGAACCCGTCGGAATCGCCGCCCAGTTGATGCAGGACGGTCGCGGCGTCGGGATCCATCTGGTGTCCGGTCAGACCGTGCGTGCCCGCGCTGGACGACGTCAACTCCTGCCCACGTTCGCGCGCGTAGGCCACGGTCAGCCGTTCGGCCGTGGGTGAGCGGCAGATATTCCCGGTACAGACGAAGAGGACGTGCACGCGGGCCAGACTAGTGGGTGGCAAAATCTCGGCGGCAACCTGACGCGATCCCGGTGTCGAACCGACAACTATCGGTCCTTCTTACCGTCAAGGGCCCACAAACCGGGCCGACGTCGTGTGGACGCGTAACAAGCGGACCGGAGGCATCCTGAACTAGCGGAAAAGCAACTGTGATCGCATTTGGGCAGCGCTCACGCTACAGTGATGCCGAGCGGGGGCTTCGAGATTGGATCGTTACACATCCTGTCGGCGAGTCCCTTCGCACGTCCAAGTGAGGCAGGTCATGACTGAGGTTCTCGGTGTGTCGGTGGGGGCCAGTGCTGTCCGTATGGCACGTCCCGACCTTCGCCTGCACACATCCGGCGAGCGTGAACTCGACTTTCGCCACGACACCGTCGACACCCAGCGAGATCGAGCAGAAGAACTCGCAGCCGAAACCATCGGCGTCGTTCTTGCGCAGAACTACGGCGATCGTGGTGTCGAGGCCACCGGTGTTGCCTATCGAGACCAACAGCAGTTCGGTGACATCCAGCAAGCCATGTCGGTGCAGCGTCTCCACAACTACCGATTGGTACCCGAGGCGCGTGCGGCCTTGGCGTATCTCGAAGCGTCCGGCGAGATCGGTGATTTCGGAACGATCGCACTCTACGATCTGGGTAGCTCGGGTCTGACCATCAGTGTCGTCGATCGCGCCACCGGCAACGTCCTTCTCGCCGAGCGCACCACGGACATCAGCGGGTCGGACTTCGACCGGCTCATCTGCGACAACCAGCTTGCCAAGCAGGGTGTCGCGCTTCAGAATTCGGTCGGTGTGGAGGAGTTCACCACTCGGTGCCGCATCGCGAAGGAACAGCTGTCGACGTCGGGCGCAGTGTGCCTGCCGGGCGAGAGCGGTGTGATCCTCATTTCCCGCGAATCGTTCGAAGCTCTCGTGACTGTCCCGATCGAGTACTCGGCGCGGCTCGTCCGTGACGTGATCACCCGGTCGCCGCAGCGCGTGGATGCACTGTTCCTCATCGGCGGCGGAGCTCGGATTCCGCTCGTCGAAGCGATCCTGCGTTCCTGGACGGGCCTGCCTGTCGTCACTCCCGCCGAGCCGGAATCGGTGGCCGCCAAGGGCGCTGCGCTTCTCGCTACCCCGGTTCGCGACGCTCCGGCCGTCACGCCGCCGTCGGTTCTCCGCGACGGGCCGGCGACACCCTCCGGGGCGCGGGCGTTGAGCGGCGCGCCGGAGTGGCTCAGCCCCGAACCGGTCGATCGCTCGGTGACCTCGAAGCGCAAGATCAGGGGCGCGGCTCTCGTTGCCGGTGGACTTGCTGCCGTTGCAGCGCTGGGTCTGACGCTCGGCTACGGCGGTTCCGAGGACCCCACCAGTGCTCCTGCCGACAGCGAGCAGCCGCTGACGACGGCTCCGCCGACGACCTCGCGCACGACGACCACGACGCTCCCGCCGACCACCACCGTGGAGGCTCCTGCCCCGGCACCGGCTCCTGTCGAGACCTACGAGGCCCCGGTGTACGAAAGGCCTGCTCCGGAGCCCGCGCCCGCTCCGGCTCCGCCTCCATTGATTCCGGGTCTGCCCGACTTCCAATTGCCGCAGATCCAGCTGCCGCCGCCACCGGTGTTCGAGCTACCTCGGTTCTGACCAGACGCTCGCTCAGGCTGCCGGTAACCGCAGGTGCGCAACGACGCCCAGGTGGTCTGAATTCGGAATCGATACCGGGTTCACCTCGATGGCGTCGACGTCGTCGCTGGCCACCACGTGATCGAGCCGGGCGAGCGGACCGGACGACGGGAATGTCCGGAACAGGCCTGCGCCCGACGCATCGGCGGCGTCGATGAACCCGTTCTCGGTCAATCGGCGGAATTGACGGTGGTCGCCGGTTGCATTGAAGTCTCCTGCGACGAGGACCGTCCCGGGGTAGGAGTCCATGAGCCTGCGCATGTGCGCGAGGTCCTCGGCCCATTGGACGGTGTGGCGCGGAGTTGCCGGCGACATCGCATGGAACGACACCACAGTCAGGTCGACGCCGTCGACGACAGTGTTCGCCTGTACCGGAACGAATCCGAAGTCGGCGAGTGGCTCGCCGTCGGTGAGCGGCGTCCGGCTCCACAGCCCGGTGCCGTCGGCGACAGGAAGCGCGGCGGTGAAGCTGTACGGCAGCACATCCTCGATCCCCGCGGCGGTGAGGTCTGTTTCCTCGCTCGGGGTCAGCTCCTGTACGGCGAGGAAGTCTGCGTCACTGCTCCTGACTTCGTCGACGATGGCTGCCGCGTCGGCGTCGCCGTGCGCCGCATTGATGGTCAGGACCGTGATCTGGGCGCCGGACGCGGTGTGCTGCTCCGCGATGAATCCAGGAATCTGAATCGCGGCAAGTACGACGGTGAACACGAGGGCCACTGCGACGCCGAGCCGAGACTTCGCGACCGCGAAGAGTGCTACCGCCAACGCCGCCGGGAGTGCAGCGAAAGGCATGCCGACGAGTAGAGCAACGAGTGTGATTTGCGTCACGCCGTACTGTCTGGCGACCAGCATTCCGGCCAAGGCCAACAAGAGTGCAGAACCAACCGCAATGGCTGTTCCGCGAATGACGCGTCGCAATTGTGGTCGCCTCCGGTGCTTCGAGCCGCAAGCGGCATTCGGTCGATAATCCATTGTCTAGACTCCACATATGCCCAGCTCAGTCGCTATCTGCAAGTGTGGCCACCTGCAAACCGCACATCAGCATTACCGTCGGGGAAGCGACTGTTCTCTATGTGAATGCCCTCGATACCGACGTCCGTTCCTGTCGATCCTGACCAGGCGGGTAAATCGTTAGCCGAAGTATCTCCTAACGAGCATACCGGCCGAAATTGTGCGATAAACAAACCGATTGGTTAGAATCAGCTGTTGAATCAAGGCAATGCGGGCAATTCGGCGTGGGGACCGTGAGCTTGTGATCCGGCGAGAGGCACACAGCGATGAACATGTCGATCGGCTCGACCATCACCCAGGGGAACCAACAAGCCCCGGGGACCAGTGAAGAGCGCCTACTGGCGTTGCGCCCGGCGGAATACCAGCCACACACGATCCACGCACACGATCGGGTATGGACCGAGACCAACTGCTACGTGGATCTGTGGATCGAACTTCTTCATTCTCTCGGGGCGGATCCGGTGCCCGCGCTCGCGTTCGTACTGAGTGCCGGCTGCGATGGCAGGCAGTGGGACTTCGTCAAGATGCAATCCGAGGACCTGCGCACTTTGTACGGAATCGACGTCGGTGAGATGAACGTCTGGCGCCCGGTTCTCGCGCACGTGCGCGAAGGACTGTCCGACGGTGTTCTGCTGACGGTGGAGGTCGACGGCTTCTGGCTTCCCGACACTGCGGGCACCAGCTACCGCAACCAGCACACCAAGACCACGATCGTGCCGAACTCGGTCGACGAGGCCGAGAAGGTCCTCGGCTATTTCCACAATCGGGGCTATTTCGAGCTGTCCGGCGCCGACTTCGACGGAGTGTTCAACCTCGCCCCCGAGCCGTACGAGGAAGTACTCCTCCCGTACATCGAACAGATTCGGCTCGGGCGACACACCATCGCGGACGGCGTCGGGGAGCGAGATCTGGCGGTGGCCCGCGCGCACCTGTCGCGACGAGCCCCGGGGAATCCCGTCGACCGGCTCGCTCAGCGCATCGTCGCCGACATTCCCCTCGTGCAAGCGTCCGGACCCGACGCGTTTCACCTGTGGTCCTTCGGGCTGCTGCGGCAGTGCGGCGCGACGGCCGAACTCGCGGCAGATCTGGTCGGGTATCTCGCCGGACGTGGCGCGGACGGCATCGAAAACGCGGTCCCGCACTTTCTTCAGGTTGCGCAAGGTGCAAAGGCCGTCCAATTCCGGATGGCCCGCGCCTCTCGCGGTCGCGCAGTATCGCTCGACGAGCCGCTCGCGGACATGGCGACCAATTGGTCAGCGGCGATGAACATCGTGTCGGCTGCCCTGTGACATCCTGCTCTTCGTGAGTACGGACTACCTCGACGGCGTCGAATGGCGGCTCACTGCGACCCCTGCCGGCGCGTGCAGTCATCCCGACGAACTCCCCGCGGATGCTCGGTGGCAGCCTGCCCAAGTACCGGGCACTGTCGTTGCGTCCGTCGGTGACCTGCAGCCGGATTCGCTGGATTGGTGGTTTCTGGCGTCGGTGGAGGCACCCGAGGGTATCGCCACGACGCTGACCTTCGGAGGAATCGCTACGCGAGCGACCATCTGGATCGGCGGCGTCGAATCAGCGCGGACTCGCTCGATGTTCGTGCCGGTGTCGCTCGACCTCGAGGCGGGGTCCGGGGTCGTACATATCGCGGTGCGCGTCGAGTCGATGGACGCGCATCTGAAGAAGAGACGGCCACGCGGACGGTGGCGTTCGTCGCTCGTGGCTCAACAGGGGCTGCGGCACGAACGCACCACCCTCCTGGGGCGGGCGCCGGTGTACGGTCCGCTGCCGCCCGTCATCGGTCTGTGGCGTCCCGTCGAACTCCGCCAGCGTACGACGGTGCGTAACATTCGGATGCACGCGGCCGTCCAGGGCACCGACGGGACCGTCCGAGTGCGAGCCGATCTAGGGGCACCTGCGGAATCCGTCGTAGTGCGGGTCGGTACCGAGAGAATCTCGATCCCCTCGAATACCGACACGATCGACGCCTCGGTGGTCGTTCCCGATGTGTCGTTGTGGTGGCCGCACACCCACGGCGAGCCGACGCTGTACCCGTGGGAACTCGAGGTCGACGGTAGCGTCGTCGGGTCGGGCACGCTCGGGTTCCGATCCGTGCACCTCGACCGAACGGATCGCGCGGTGACGCTGACCGTCAACGGAATCCGAACCTTCGCGCGCGGCGGATGCTGGGTGCCGCCGGATCCGGTGCGGATGTGGGTGGATTCGGACCGCATGCGGGTCGAGCTGGAGCGGGTACGCGCTGCCGGACACAACATGGTGCGAGTTGTCGGCACGTTGGTGTACGAGCAGCGCGAATTCTGGTCTCTCTGTGCCGAATTGGGGATCCTGGTCTGGCAGGACGTCATGGTGGCGACGTTCGACCCGCCCGAAGACGAGGACTTCGTCGAGATGTTCGAGCAGGAGTTGGCAGTGCTGACCGGTCTCGTCGGTGGCAACCCCGCCTTGGCGGTCGTCAGCGGCGGAAGCGAGACGCAACAGCAGCCGACGATGCTGGGTGTTCCGTTCGATGGGCAGTACATGTCGTTGTTGGAGAGGATGATTCCGGAGTTCGTCGAGTCCGAACTACCCGGCACCCCGTACGTCACCTCCAGTCCGTCGTCGACGACCGGGGAGCTGCACACCCATGTCGGAGACGGAATCGCGCACTACTTCGGGGTAGGTGGCTATCTGCGGCCACTGTCCGATGTACGCACGGCGCGGGTGCGATTCGCCGCGGAATGCCTGGCATTTTCGATTCCGCCGGAACGGCGTTCGGTGGAGAGGATGTTCGGATCGGCCACTGTTGCCGGCCACCACCCGGACTGGAAGGCTGCGGTGCCGCGCGACCGTGGATCGTCCTGGGACTTCGAGGATGTGCGCGATCACTACGTCCGTGACATCTTCGGGGTGGATCCGCATCTCGTGCGCCGCGACGATGCCGAGTTGTATCTGGACTACGGTCGCGCTGCCGTGTGCGAGGCGGTGTCGGCGTCGTACATGCACTGGCGGAGAACGGACTCCGAGTGCACCGGTGCGTTGGTGCTCACCCTTCGTGACCTCGTGCCCGGAGCGGGCTGGGGGTTGATCGACTCGGCGGGAATACCGAAAGCGCCGTGGTACAGCCTCGCTCGCCTCAGCAGCCCAGTCGCGGTCTTCCTTGTCGACGACGGTCTCGACGGCCTGACCGTGGAGCTGGTCGACGACACCGCCGAAACCGTGCACGGAACGCTGAGGGTGACGCTGCACGGGCCGACCGGCGCTGCCGGTGAACCGTACGAATGTCGAATCGAGCTGGGTCCGCATAGTTCTCGGCGGATATCGGTGGACCGGGTAATCGGCTCGTTCACCGACGCCAATCACGCATACCGTTTCGGGACGCAGACGTACGCGGCGGTCTCGGTGGACGTCATGGATCCCTCGGGTACCACTCTTGCGCAGGCGGTCCACCTCGTCGGCGCCCGGCATGCCCGCCAGAACGACATCGGACTCGAAGCTCACGCGCAACCCGTCGACGACGGTGTGTGGTCACTGACCGTGTCGACCCAGTGGGCAGCGCAGTACGTGTGCATCGACGTGGACGGTCTCGAGGTCAGCGACTCGTGGTTCCACCTCGCACCCGGCTGCCGGCGTGTACTGACGGTGACGGGGGACAAGGCACAGGTGACGGGCCATGTGCGCGCACTCAACTCGGTCAAGCGCGCGCAGATCGGTTAGCCCGAGATGCGGCTGAGGCGACCGCGGGCATAGCCGAATCCCGCAGCACCGACACTGGCCACGACAGCGACAGCACCCCAGGCGCGGACCGGATTGCCACGCGCCGCCGCTGACGTTTCACGGCCGACGGCCCGAGGCAGGATCTTCGCGGTGTACGCCCGCTCGGACGACAGTGCGTCCTCCGACCCGATCAGGCGCGCGATGGCGGCTTTGGACACACCCTCGGCGTAGCTCCGCGACAGCAGATACCTGGGCCGAGTCCGGTCTGCGCTGACCGTGTGGTCGACGACGATCGCCGGATCGAAGACGATCTCGGCACCGGGATGATTCTGCCGGAGCCGGATGCACAACTCGGTTTCTTCGCACCCGAGCGGAATGCGCCCGATGCGCCCGATCCCGGATACGAAGCCACCGAGGGCAATGATCGGCTCGCGACGGAACGACATGTTCGCGCCCATCAGGTTGCGTACGGCTGAAGTGGTCGTGGGCTGCCCCCTGTACGTACAGCCCACGATCCAGTCCAGTTCGCCCGGCTGCCCTGCCACCGCAGTGGGAAGGAAAGCGGGACGCGTGTCGGGCCATACCGGATGCGCCGAACCACCTACCGCGTACACGGCCGGATCGTCGTAGTGCGCGAGAAGTGACGACAGCCAATCCTCGGATCTCGGTGTGGCGTCATCGTCGAGAAATACGACGATCTCGCCGGTTGCTTTGTCGAGCGAGGTGTTGCGCGCGCCGGACAATCCGCGCGGATGCGTGTTCTCGACGACGGTGACGGTGGAGCCCCGCGGTAGGAATTCGATTCGGGCACGCGACAGCAATTCGTCGTTGTGATCGATGACCACGAGCAATTCGGTTGCCGGGGTCGACTGTCGCAGAACTGCATTCACAGCGGAACTGAGATCGTCCCAGCGATCGAGTGTGTACGCGCAGATGACTACCGAGGAAGTCGGGCTGTTCACGCCGACTTTTCTTGCCACGTGATCTCGTCGAGAACCTCGAACGCCTCGAACTCGAGATCCATGTCGGTACGGGCAGCGTTGGTGCGGCGATCAGGGCGCGGAATCGACTGCTTGGACAGCTTGCGCGCCCGCAACCGCTCCGTGAACAAGGTGCGAAGGACACGGAAGCCGTCGGAGAACGTGCGCAGGTTGCTCTGGCCGTAGATACGAGCGAGTTCGACGCTCGGAACTTCCTGGATACGAACCCCGGATTCCGCGAAGCGGCAGTTGATGATGGTCTCGATTTCGAATCCGTCGCCCCACAGCATCTCGTCCTCGCGGCCCTGCTGATCCACTGGCGGGAGATCGAGGACCGGCACCAGATCGCGCCAGAATGCGTTGTAGCCGTAGCAGAGGTCCGAGAACCTCGTGCCGAAGAGAGTGTTGGCGACGAGATGCAGTCCGCCGTTGCCTGCACGACGAAGAGGCGTGATGTCGTGGCTTCCGCCGCCGTCGGTGAAACGACTGCCCTTGGCGAAGTCGGCCCCGGCGAGCAGTGCGTCGACGAAACGCGGGATCTCGTCGGCGTCAGCGGACCCGTCGGCGTCGAACATGACGATGATGTCGCCGGTGGCGGCCTCGAAACCGCATGCGAGCGCGTTGCCCTTGCCCTTGCGGGTCTGCTTGATGATGCGAATGTCTCCGCGAATCTCGCGGGCGGCGTCGATGGTTCCGTCGATGGATCCGCCGTCGACCAGGACCAGTTCGTAGTCGTGGGACAGTAGCGGAAGAACGTGGCGCAGGTTGGCGGCCTCGTTCAGAGTGGGGATGACGATGCTGATGCGCGGGTTATGGGAGTTCGACATATCCATTCCAGACGGGTTGAGGGCAGTGTGTGACCGACTGATCTCAGAAAGCCTGTGTCGCGACCCCCGGCGGATCCACAGAAGCAACCTGCGCCCTGATTCAGCGACACGATTGCGTTTTCATCGACTGCGTCTAACCTTAAAAGAAGCTATGAGTTTGTCAAGTCACGATTAAACAAACTAAGTGATTGTTTGGAGACGTGCGTCATACCGCGGGTCGGTCAGCCCACAGCGCGTTCGAACACGATCGTGTCCGAGTCCTGGTAGTCCACTGACCAGGCAGGATTCGACCTCAACCACCGCTCGAAGGTGTCCGCAGCGCCGTCCTGGATGAACCCGTAGTACTTCATCGCTTCCAAGGATTGTCTGGTCAGGATCACGTACGACGGTGTGTCGCGCTGTGACGCTTCCCATTCGAACGCGGTCAGCTGCTCGACGGTCGGGAACGCCAACATGTATTCGGGGCCGTAGTAGTTCAGTGGCGCATCGAACATCACGTTGGCTTCGGCTTGTTCGACATATTTTGCGGTCGATCTGATGGGATAGCCCGCCGGATACAACATCGTGAACTGTGATCCCGCGGGAGCACTCTCGACGAGAGCTTGGGTGTGCTCGATCTGAGACCGATTCTCGATGACGAGAGGCCACAGGCCGAAGTAGCCCTGCAGCCCGAACGTCGCGGCAACGACGCTGCCCAGGAATACACACGCGACCGCTGCGCGCGCTCCGAACCTGCGCACAGTGCTGCGAGCGGCACCGGCGTTCGCGTCGAGCAGGGCCAGCAGCATCGGCGCGATCAGCAGCACACAACCGGGAATGGCGTAGAGGTACACCCGGAAGATTGCTTCACCGCCGTAACTCTGGCCGGCGAGCAGGCCGATCGACCCGAAGGCCATCACCATCGGTGCCCAGAACGTCTTCTTGGTGCGCCACGCGTACACGATCGACACCATGGCAAGGCCGAACACCCCGGCCGACAATGCTCGACAGATCAGCGACGTCACCTGTTTGCCGAGGATGCCGGGAGCCTGCACGTTGCTGGCCGCGTTCTCGACGGGGTCGAACCCCGACAGCAGCCCGTACGGGGCGACGATGTCCAGTCGAGGCACGAGGTAACCCACGAGGATCAGCGCCAGCGGGAACATCAACCACCACGGTTTCGCACGACCGGTCACCAGCAGAACTCCGGTGACCGCGAACAGCCAGTACGGCGTCAGTTGGTGACTCGGCACCAGCGCCGCGAACGGGATGATAGCCAGGAAACCGGCAACCCGAAGCTGCGTCGATGCCAGCAGCAGGACGAGAAATCCGACGGCGAGCACGAATCCGAGCGCTTGCGGGGCGTAGTAGTCCTGCCCGACCCAGTTGACCAGTTCTGCCAGCATGGCTGCCATCACGGCGACCCGGGGCCTCAGCTTCAGCACACGAGCGAGGCCGTAGACGAACAGCGCGATCAGTACGTGGACGAGTGGCGCGAAAACGTGTGCCAGCGACAGGATGCCGAATCCGGTGACCTGGCCGAACCACGCGGTGAGGATGAAGAAGCTCGGCCACTGGGCATAGATGTCGATTCCGTTGGGCGGCAACGCCCCGAACGAAAGAATGTACTCGGTAACCGCGATGTGCTTGTACGTCCACTCGTACACCGGTGCGCTCGTGACGAAGGTGACGGTCAGGCGCTGCACCAGAATCGCAACGGCGATCGCCGCGACGGCGGTGCGAAGTTGGTGTCGGCGGATCGCGATCAAGAACGCCGCCACGACCAAAGCCATGCAGATCACCAGGATGGGCCCAGTTCCTGCAGGCAGTAGTCCGAACTGGGAGTACCCAGCTTTCTCCAGGCCAGGAAGCGACGGGAGCCACAGCACGACTGCCAGCGCGAGCATCAGTCCGGCGACATTGCGCCGCAAGTACTCCCGGTCCCACAGCGTGGTCAGGGCGGCCCTGCATCGATCGGACAGATGGCGTCGCGAGAAGGTGTGGAGCGCCCAGCTACGCCACCCACGTAGATCGGGCCACTCGTCCTTTCGGCGGTACCAGAGCAGTGAGGATCCGAGCCCGGCAAGTGCGACGACGGTGGTGATCCACCGTGGCGACCACTGGTATCCCCACATCGCGGCGGTCGTCACGAGTGTGACGAGCGCCAGGCTCAGCACCGGCAGCGCTGCGATGCGCGCCCGCGGCGGGACGTAGACCCACGTCAGGATCGCCGATCCTGGACCGGCGAACACCATGACTGCGAGCAGGATTGCCCGCAGCGCCGCGGGCAGGGGCAGCATCGCCAGCATTGCCGTCGTCGATGCAAGTACTGCGACGTCGGCGTAGCGCACCTGAGGTCGCGTGGCGGGCGACGCCGCAACGACCGTGGGCGCCGAAAAGTCAGTCGAGGACAGGCTCACGGCCGACCTCCAGAAGCGGTCGACGGCGGCGGCCCTCTCGGCGGCTACGGCGCAGCGCACCCGGGCCTTTCGCGATGGACAGCAATTCCATCCTGCCGATGCCCTCGGGTAGATCGGCGGCGAGATCGTCGGGCGGGGACGCCACCTTGCTCATCTTTGCCGACAGTCGGATCGCGCTGCCCAGCCTCCGTACGGCCACCCGTGCAGCGAGCGTCGCTGCGCGGCGGTCGGTCGCGACGGTCGTCAGCCACGCACCGAGGCCGAGCCCGTAGCCGCGAGCCTGCACCGCAAGGGCGTCGGAATCCGCTCGGTGACGATGCCACACGATGGCAGCGGGCTCGTAGACGAGTTTGTCGCCTGCCATCAGCACACGGAAGAACATGTCGAGGTCTTCGCCGCCGTTGGTGGGGGAGCCGACGCCGAGGGCTTCGTCGAAACCGCCCAGATCGAACATGCGGCTGCGTCGGACCGCGAAGTTCGCGCCGGTTCCATACATTCCCACCTGGAACGGGAACAGTGGAACATCGGTGGGTGGATTCGCGAGATCGTAGATGCGAGGCGTCACCGAACTGGCCCAGCCGACGCGGCGATCGAAGTACGCCTGCGCATGCGTGCGGATCTCGCCGCTGGGAACGATGCCCGACACACACGTCACTCGAACGTCCCGGTCGAATCCGCGGGCGATGCTCGACAGCCACTTGGCGTCCACCGCGACATCGTCGTCGGTGAATGCGACGATCGAATGCCGCGCCGCCCGCAGACCGGTGTTCCGAGCTCTCGACAGTCCCGCGACCGGTTCGGACACCACGCGCACACGCGGATCGTTCAGCGCGCGGACGTACGTCTGCGTCGCATCGGTCGGCGACGCGTTGTCGACGACCACCACTTCGAAGTCGGGATATTCGACGGCGAGTACGGAAGCCAGCGCGCCGCGCAGGTGATCGATGCGGTCGCGCGTGCAGATGACGACCGTGATCGGCGGCTGAGCTGCACTGCGTGTAGGGCCAGGACCCGGATCTGCGACGTCGAGCGCGCGGACGGCATCGACCAGTTCCCCGGTGTCGAGGCCGTGCGCGCCGATCGGCAGCTCCACGAAGCCGAGCGGATCGATCCCGCGTCGCACGAGCAGGCGAGCACGGGTGTACCCGTCAGCGCAGGCGAGGGCCAGTGTGTCCGGCATCTCGGCCTCGATGTCGACGTCGCCGATCCAGACGGCGCCGGTCCATTCGGGTGGCTGCGAACTGGTCAGTGCAGGCTCGAGTTCGGCTGGCTTCGACACTTGGGGTAGGTCCTTTCGGGTGGAGCACGAGGGGAAGATCAGTCGGTTCGGTAGCGAACCCAGTCGACGGACATGGTCGCGGGGAACTTCGTCTCCGCTGTCGTCGGCCCCGGCCAATCGCCTGCGACCGCCACGTTGAACAGAAGGTAGAACGGCTTGTCGAACACCCAGTATTCGGAACCGCCGGTCAGATCGTCGGGTGTGATCGTCTTCAGGACCTTGTCGTCCATGCCCGTGACGATCTTGTTCGGGGATCGCTCGACCCAGAAGACGTGATAGTCGTCGGACAGCAGAACGGGCGCGTATCCGGCCGCCTGAACCTTCTGGCTCGTCAAGCTGTCGGCCTGCGGAGCGTGAATCCCGGTGTGGTAGTTGTCCGCATCGTTGAGCGTCTCGATGACGTCGATCTCACCCGAGAGCGGCCACCCCACCGAATCGATGTCGGAGCCGAGAAGCCAGAACGCAGGATGCAGCCCAGCGCCCGCCGGCATCTTGATGCGTGCTTCGACTCGGCCGTACGTGAACTCGAATTTGCCCCTCGTCGTCACACGTGCCGAGGTGTACCCGTCGGCGGTCCGCAGTGCCGAGATCGACATGTTTCCCGATCCGTCCTGGAACGAGTTCGCCGAAGAATCGGTGTAGTTCTGCTTTTCGTTGTTGCCCCAGCCGGTCTGCCCGGTGTCGTAACTCCACTTGTCCGAGTCGAGTTCGGTTCCACCAGCGCCGTCGAACTGGTCGTACACGGTGAAGCCGCCGACTGTGCCGTCGTTCACGACCTTCGACGCGGTGAGATCTTCGGGCGTGGGCCACAACTGCTGGTATGCGACGAACCCGGACACCGCACAGGTGGCCGTGACGACCGCAATGCTCAGTAGCCGTGGCCACAACTTCGGCTTGGTCGGCGGGGTGAGACCGGGTGGGGTGGGGTGGGGTGGGGCGAGCCCTGGTGAGGGCAGCCGTGACACCTCGACGGTGTGAGGCGTGTTGCTCGCTCCGCCGCTGCCGACGAAGTCCTGGCGATGCGTCATCGTCGGCGGTCGTCGTTCGTGGCGCCGGCACGTGCTGCGACCCGACGCGCGGTGTTGCGGTGGGCAAAGGCCAGCACCACGGTTGCGACGAGAATGCTGTAGACCGCGATCCGTTCGACTGCGCCGATGCCGATCCCGAAGTGGTGTCCGCTGATGAAGAACAATGCGGCAGCCAATGCGATGCCGCCGAGTGCGGTGACGGTGATCTTGGACGTGCGATCGAGTGTCCGATGGCCTCCGGCGACGATGATCCCGAGCGATCCGACGATGAGAACGACCATCGCACCGAAAGAGTGGATCTGGTAGTTCAGGCCCTGGTTCACCGTTCCGGCCACGATGCCACCGAGCCCCGCGACGGACAACAGCACTCCGCCCCGAACGTCGAGGACGCCGGTGATCATCCATGCCAGGGCTGCGACGACGAGTGCAGCGTTGAACAGTGCGATCGAGAAGTTCATCAGGACATACAGTTTGCTGCAGGGCCAGTTGCCGGCCGGTCCGCAGAACGCGACACCGAGTTCACTGACGAAGTTCGTCCGGTAGCTGTAAAGCCCCCGCCACGTCGCGGACACGACGAATTCCAGCACGACGAGTTGAATCACCGACACGCCTGCCCAGAAACCGACCCGGGACCACCAGGACGCGTCGGGCCCGGTGGCCGTCTTGCCGCGTATCGCCGCCCGCACCTGCTGCAGTTGGGTACTCAAGAGAACAAACTCCTATGCGCTGAGAAGAGCGACGGGATCTTTCATCGCGAGGTCCATTGCGGACTGCACGATGTCACGATCGAAGAAATTGTCGTGGAACGACGCGGACGCGTGGAACGTATCGCGGAGATGCATCGACGTGACGACGATGGTTTCCGGAAAACTGGGCTCGCTGAGTGGGTAGAACGAGCGCCTGCTCGGATCGTCCGTCCACGCGATCGATTCGAGCTGGCGGAGGCGGCCGACGTCGGAGAAGGTCAGATTCGCGCAGGCTGACGACGGGGCCGAATCAGTAGCGATCACCGGGAGAGACGCTCGGGTCCGCAAGTACATCAACGCGCTGAGTGCCCCCGCGGCCAGCGGACGGCCCTTGTCTATCGCATGAGTGACATGACGGTGAACGTCGGTGGCATTCGTGAGATCGACTCCGTCGAAGTCGATGCCGACGGCGAAGTTACCGAGGACGACGCCGCCGGTGCCACGGAGGTAGCGCCGGCAGTCGAACAGGAACGCCGCCGAGTTCGACGTCGCGATGCCGCGCGCGCGGAACGCCGACGCAACGGCTGCGCTCAGGATCGAGGTGACCGACACGTCGGGAAGGTTGTCGTCGCGCCATGCGCGCAGTGCCTTCGTCGCGCCGGCAGACGATGTGGCCGCAACGACGGCCGGGGATCGGGTCCACGGGATTCGATGCCCGTCCGTCGGTTCGGCGGCAGTCGATTGGAGGGCAGTGGATTGGAGGGCAGTGGATTGGAGGGCAGGGGACTGGCCGGCATGTGGTGCCTTGCGAAACTTGCCGTACAGAACGTCGAAGACCTTCATCGGATTGTGAACCATCCAGCTGGCCAGCGCGCGTGGCAGCGGACAGCGGACGGTGCGCGCGGTGGCCCACGCAGGGAGATCGGGCGACTCCGCGGGATCGGCGAGGAAGGCCAACAGTTCGATGGGCAACACAGCGTCGCTCAACCCGTGCGACAGATCCAGCAGTAGGTACTCGCCCGCCAGTCGTGCGCGTACCGGAACCTCGGTCGAGGCGGAGCGAGACAGTTCGGCGAGCCGGTCGCCGACGTCGTAGCCGGTGGCCGGGGCGATCTCGGTGACGTCCTCGCACACCATGTCAGGTCGGTAGTCCCACTTGCGTGACGTCGAATCCACGCGCAGACCGAGGCGAGCGGCCGGACCGGCGGATGCCAGCCGGCCGAGGCGTTCCTTGATGCGAGCGAGCCCGCCGAAGTCGGCCGGGCCGAGTACGCAGATGATTCGGGCCTCGGATCGCAGCATGTCGATGGCGCTGGCTGTGTACTTCACTGGGCTCATGGCGTACCTCTTCCCGGTGCCGGATTTCGATAGGGGCTGTGCAAGCGGGCTGTTCCCGGACGCCGCGGCGATGTACGAATGTGGTGCGAACCTGCTGTGCTGTACTCACGCGTGCGGCCGTTCTGGTACTCGCCCTGCCCCGTCGCGGGTGGACCGTTGCGTCCGACCGGAGGCGGCGGTCCGGGAGGGACCGCGTCGTCGGATGGGGGCGTGCCTCCGCGCTGGGAGAGTTCGCGGATCCACCGGATCAGCGGAACGATCAAGACGACGGCACCGAATGCCTCGGCCGCGAGGTACGCCCAACCGACCGCAGCGATGCCGAGCGAGTCCGACAGCGCCAGCGAGCCGACGATGATGATCGACGTGGCCACCACCTGGACCACCACTGCGAGGCGCATCCGACGCTGGACGCGCGCGAGGCCGTCGTAGAGAGATCCGATGACCGACAGCGGGATCGTCAGTGCTGCCAGGTGGACGATGATCGTTCCGTGTTCGCGGTACTCCTGGCCGACGATGCCGAGACCGATGGGCGCGAGGAAGGCGAGGAAGAACGAGCCGCCCAGCGCCACGACACACACCATCGACATGAATCGCTTGGTCAAGCGTCCGAACTGCTCTGGGTTGGCCGCCACCTCGGCGACGAACGGACCGACCAGAACGCTGATGAGGATGTACAGCGCGCTCACGATGGACCAGGTCAGCGAGAAGTATGCGTTGTCCTCGGCGCCGAGGGTCGCGACGACGATCATCGGGACAAGCAGCGGGGCGAGGGATCCGAGCGCGGTGATGCCGTAGGCGGAACCGAAGTAGGACCACAGTTCCCGTTTCGGGGGCAGGTCAGGGGCGACGTGGTACCGCGGCTCGGTGCGTAGATTTCGCAGTATCGACCGCAGCAGGATGACCGACGCGATGAGGGCCGGAATGGCCCAGGCCGCAATGATCGAGGTACTGCGTGCGGTGGTGAAGAGGGCGAGGAGCAGCACGAACTTCACGACCGCGTGGAAGACGTTCTTGCCCGCGGCCCAGCGCGCCACTCCAAGGCCGGAGGACGTCTGGTCCTGCAGCGCGAACACCGACAGAACTGCGACGAACGCCGGGAAGGACACGATTTCGGTCGTGGTGGTGAACATTTCGTCCACGGGCGCGACGAGGAGAAAACCGAAGCCGAGGATGAAGGCGAAGACGGTGACCGTCAGATAACCCCGGATGACGAACGACCGGGCCAACCATCCGGAGATCGGCAGGAAGCGCTCGAACATCGAACCGAGACTCAGGTTCGAGAGCGTGGACAACATGACCGCGGAGGTGATGACGGCGGACGCGCTCCCCACCTCGGCGACCGGATACAGACGCCCGGCGGTGGCCCAGAACAGCAGACCGAGACCGCCGGTGATGACGGTCGAGAGCATCATGGCGAGCGAGTTGAGGGCAAGGTTTCGGTCGGAGCTCTTGGTATCGGCCGAGGCCTCCTGCTCGGGCGGGAGATCCGACGAAACCCGTTCGCTGACGTACGGGTTCTCGGCTTGGATCTGCTGGATCGGCATCGTGTGCGACATGAGACCCATGTCCCAGTGCACCGGTTCGATTCGATACCACTCCAGCCGTTCCAGGTTGTGATGCTGCGGAGGCGCGACCTTGGGCGCGCGATGCTTCACAGAGGGGTCCAATCCACTGGTACCGGCGGTGCAGGCGCGCTGATCTCCACGTCGAATGCATCCGACACCGCTCGGAGAAGTTCACCGCGGACCGTCTCGCGAAGATCGCGTCCGTAGAGCGAGTGGTCGCCACCTGCGTAGGACTTCACGACGGCCGGAGACGTCGACTGTGTCTTCCTCCTGCGCGTCGCCCGCGTCCCACGAAGGCGGTTCATGCCTTCCGGCCCACGATTGGCGATGAACCATGCGGTGTCCGTCGGCGAAAGAAGAACAGTAGTACGGACGTTCTTCGCTTCCAGCTTGCGCAGCGAGATCTCGGGGACCTGGATGAGTCCGCGCGTACCCAGCCAGAACCACAGCGGATACGGCATCGACGACTGCAGGCTGTTCTTCACCGCGACACCGATATCGTGCAGACGGTCGAGTGCTGTGCTGGCGAGGCCGGTGTCCTCGTTGTGCATCGATGCACGCTTGACGAATTCGAGCCGGCGAGTCGTCCAGTCGAGGGTGTTCAACAGCACCGCGGAGTTGACGCCGATTTCCCGCGCAGCGTAACTCGAATACCAAGAGCCCGAGCACATTCCGGATACCATCACGTTGTGAGGCGACGTGCCCGCAGCGTGAACCGCGGCAAGCGCGTCCTCGTTGCCCTCGTCGCTGTAGAGCCTGGTGATCTCGTCGTCCTCGACCACGCCACTCTCCCCGGTGCCGCGTCGATCGAACCGGAGAGTGGAAACACCGTGCATTGCAAGCGTTCTCGACAGTTCCACCCAACTACGGACAGGGCCGACGCGGTGCTCGTTGGCGGTCGGGTAGAACACGACGGTTGGTCCCGCCGGAATGCACCGCGGTGACGTGGTTCTGATGCCGAACAGCCGTGTCGGCCCGAGCAGTTCCACTGTTTCCGTGACGGCGTCGTCGCCGTCTCCTGTCACCGCGGTGTTTCGGAGCGGGACGTGCACGTCCGTCGTGACGCCGTCGAAGCAGTTGCCGACCCACTTGGCGAGGTGCGTGATGTCCTCGGTCGGAAGCACCACCTCGAAATCGCTCGGTTCGAGAAACAGTTCGTGCTTGGACAGGGTGTGTTCTTCGGCGTTCTGGTTCTTCACGACGGTTCTGATCGGCTTTGCATCACCGCGTTCAGGTCTCGTCGCGACGAGAACCGGACACCCGACCGGCGGTAGTTTCGTGGCGTCCAGTGCCCCGAACGCCGGCACGGCATCGGGGTGAAGAACAGCGCCGATGATGGACACCCGGGGATCCTTTTCGGAATCCTGGGTGACACTGACCGAGTACAACGCCCGTTGCTCGTGGAGGTACGAGCGTCCACGCACGACCGGATCCCACAGTGCGAGACCGGTGAGCTGCCCGTTCCGTTCCGCGACCGACGTCGCCAGCAGCGCGCCGGCGCGAAGACCGACCAGGGCTACCTCCTGCGGCCCGCAGCGTCGAACGAACTGCACCGCAGTGTCGATGCTGGCCTGCCAGCGTTCGACGGCACCAGCCTCGTCCTGTGCGCCGTGTGAGTCTCCGGTTCCCGAATAATCGAATCGAAGGACGAGAAGTCCTGTTGCACAGAGCTTTTGTGCAAGCAAAGCCAGGCCTCGGTACGAGTCGACCTGTTCTTTCCCCAGCGGCGGACACAGCACGACGGCGCCGCGCGCCCGCCCGCCCGCCGGTACGTGCACGGTCCCGAGCAGGCTCGACGACTCCGCACCGAACCACGTCGAATGCTTTCCCGCGGCTGTGGACGGGGCAGTGTGGGACGCGCTCGTGTCCGTGTTCCGCACAGCGGTGTCTCGACTGCTCACTGGAATTGGTCCTTGTCGTATCGACGGGGTGGTGCGGGGATTGCCCGGGCTATCTGCCTGCGCTCTATCCGACCGCGAGTGAGGCCGGCCAGCGACGGCGATCGAGACCGTGAGTGCGCAACATCGCCAACGCGATTCGCTCCATGCCGAATCCGACGCACGCGCTGTGCGCGGGCTCGCCGTCGGCTGTCCTGATATCGAAGGTGTGACCGAAGTGGTCGCGATGGCAGTTGCACGAGACGACTGCGGTGCCGTCGTCGAGATCTCCGTAGAGCTTGACGACCAGTTCTGTCTTCAGGTTTTCGTTGCGTTGGTTCGCTGCGAGCATCCGGCCGGCGCGCCCGAAGAACGGGTCGTTCGCGATGACCGCTTCGGCTTCGAGTCCCAGATCGGCGAGAACCTGCAGACCGCGGCCCACCCACCGCTCGCGGTGTGCGATTGCTTCGTCGGGTGTTCCGACTCGAACGTACTCGTGCATCCGAAATGCCTGCATGCGAGCAGGATCCACGGCCGGTTCGTGCCGGAAGCAGTATCCGTAGATGTCGAGCAGACGACCCTCGTCGGGCAGGGTGCCGGTCATCATCGAGTACGACGGGTGGCATGCTGCCGACACCAACATCGTGCCGGCGGACTCCAGATGGTGATCCCAGTCCTTGCCCTCGGAACGATCGGCCAGCAACGCCGCGTGGGCCTTGTTGTCGCCGTCGAACGTGTTGATCGCGCCCGTCAGGTTGGGGAACGAGGCGATGTAGTCGGTGCGTTCGAATGCCTCCCGTGGAAAGACAGGAGGGAAGCGAAACCTCGGTGCCGAGTAGCCGTGCTCTGCGGCACCGGCTGCCTTGACGTGGTCGTCGATGGTGTCGATGATGTCCTCGAACTCGCCGGAGCGTCCGTAGAGCCCTTCGACCGAGCTCGGGACGAGTAAGCCCGCTTCCACCAGTTCGTCACGGAAAAGTGAACGGGCGGTGTCGAGTTCGCTGACGATGATGTCCTGCGTCGCGGTCATTACTTCCCCTTGTAGACGAGCGCCAGTTGGGAATTGTGTCCGAGGATTCGTTCGTTGCTGACCATGATGGCCGACCCGTGAGCGTCTCGGAGGTGACGGCCGACGCTGAGATCACCGTCCTGCCGGTAGCCGGATATGCCGCAGATCTGCAGGGCCTTTCCGACGATGTCGATGACGAGCGTCGACGCCGTCACCTTCACATTGTTGATCTTGACGGCGAACCCGATGGCACCGAGTTCGGCAGGGGAGTCGGCGATGGCCTCGAATTTGGCCGCGGCACCGAATACGGTATCGACCAACTGCTCGTGGACGACGTAGAGCTCCGCGAGTCGCAACGCGGCAGGCGGCGTTTCGCCGGGGGTGCGGCTCGCGGACTTACGCACCGACTTTCGAGCTTTGGCGACCGCGGCGTCGGCGATGCCGAGCCACGCCGAACCCCACAGGACGTGCGCCGCGGGCAGCATCGTCTGCGAGGAGATGTCACCGTAGTTGTCCCCGAGGATGTTCGACGTCGTCGCCGTTGCTTCGAGTTGGAACCCAGGGCTGCAGGTTCCGCGGAAGCCGAGCGTGTCCCATTCGCCGATCTTGCGAAGCTCGACGTTCGGCTTCTCGCATACGACGAGAACCTGATCGCTCGGCGGGCTGTCCTGCGAACGCCGTGCCGTGGCAAGTACGAATTGTGCGTACTCGCCGTAGGAAATGACCGGAGCGGTCTTGGAGAGCGTGATTCGCTCGCCGTCGTATTCAACGGCGCAGCTGCTGGTGCGTACGTCGCCACCGATGTTGATCTCGGTTGTCGCGGATGCGACGAGGGGCTGCTCAGCGGCAATACGTCTCAGCAGCGACTCCATGGCGTCGGACTTGCCGTGTCGGACGATGCTGAGGACCTGAGACTGATGCATCACGAAGATCATGGCCGAGGATGCGCACTCGGCGCCGAGAGCACGCGCGGTGGTTGCGAGTTCGGTCAGAGATTGTCCACCGCCGCCGAACTCGACGGGAATACCCGCAGCGAGCAGCCCTGCTCTGCGCATTGCGTCGACCGACTCGGCCGGGAAGCGTGCGTCACGGTCGACTGCGTCTGCATGCTCACGCAGGATGGCGAGGACCTCGGACACAGCGAGTGTGTCGGTGTCGTAGACGGTGGTCACCGGCGATCAGTCCGTCAGCTGTGCGAGAGCGGCGGCAATGGCATCGACACTGCCGAACGTGGACTTCTGCAGCATGGTGTCCGGGAACTCGACGTCGAACTCGTCCTCCAGCGCGATCATGACGTTGACGCTGGCATGGGAAGTGAGGCCGTTGTCGTAGAGGTCCGCGCTGGAATCGAGGTCAGCGGCCGATACCGGCAGCTTTCCGAACTTGTCCAGAACGTCCCGAACTCGTGCGACATCTTCAGAGTTGAGCGTCTCCATGCGAACCTCCACCGAATCTCGTTGATACCGAGACCGGTCGGCCTCGATCGCGACCGTGGGTCGAAGGCTACGACCGTTCGACACCCAGCAGTCTCCCCAGACCCACCCAAACAATATCTTAGATTGTTTTATCGCGTTACCACGAGAGTGTAGTTTGCTGATGCAATCTTTTACAGGCTTTGTGTTCACCTGGGTGTATGCGCCCAGGGGGTGTGTCGAACGACGCACTACTCACCCGTCGACGGTCGAGTGGGGCAAGTTGAACAGCCGATCGCCAGTAGAGTGATGAACAGGTCGGGGTTCGAAACAGTCGAAGGAATTTCTAGCCGATGGGTGGAGTCTGCGGCGTGGCCGTGGAGTCGGACGCCGTCCGCATCTCGTACTTTCGGGACGGGCAACGTGTCGAGGACTCGATTGATGCCGAAGGAGCCAGTTGGCACCTGAACGGCAAGCTTGTCGACTGCGGACCGTTCGACGACGTCGTGCTCACCGGTCGAGACGTCGATGCGGTCGAGTCGCTACTTGCCTCGCTGGACACCGGCGAGACCTCCACGATTCGTATGGTCGGCGAGGGTGCCGCGTTGCTCGCGTACGCCCGTTCCGTCGATGTTCTGGCCGATGCACGCGCACTTCTCGTACTCGACCTCGGTCGGTACGGCACGTCGGCGTTCACCCTCGACGTCGCAGCAGGACAGGTCACGCGGTCCGCTCGGCGCGCTGCACTGTCAGGCGAGGTGCTCGACGACGTCGTCGAACGCCTCGTCATGAGCAAGGGCATTCTTCCCCCTGCACAAGGCATCGACGCCGAACGCGAGTACCGCGCGTTCTTCCGTGAACTGAAGGAACTGATCTCCAGTTCGGCGGGCGTCCGTGCTCCGGGCAACGGCCCGATGCTGCTCACGCGCGAAGAATTCGAAGAGGCCGTTACTTCGACGCTCCTGCAGACTCTCGCCTGGGCGGCTCCCGACGAACCCGACGCCGTCCTCCTCATCGGCGGACAAGCGCGGATCCCGCTGGTCAAGGCCCTCGTCGAGCAGGAGTGGACGGTTCCGCTCGTCCTGCCCGACTCACCCAACTCCGTCATCGTCGAAGGCGCGGCACTCGAAGCACAGCCGTCGGCGCCGCACCTCGATCTCGACGGCGTGCTCGAGGAGCAGGAGCAGTACCTCGGCGGTGAACCACTGCAGGCCCAGTACGACGACATGGTTCTCACCGTCGATGCGGACGAGGACCTGGAGCCTCCGACGACGCCTCTGCGGGTCGTCGCGCCCGCTCCGGACGCGGTGGCACCGGCGCCGGCGCCCGCACGCCCTGCTGCCGCTCCTGCTTCCGGTCGATCGCCGTCTCGCCGTCGTATCAGCTGGTCGGTGCGCGATGCTGCTGGGCTGGTCGGGGTCGGGGCCGTCGTGCTCCTGGTGTGGGCCGTGGTCTTCCTTCGCGGCGATACCCCGCCACCGCCTGGGATCGGTGTCGAGCCTGTCGGTGGTACGACGAGCGACATCTCGGTAGCCGAAGGTGTGCCGCCCGCCGAGGTGCCTGCGATTCCGGCCCCCGCTCTCCCGCCCCCGCCGGCCGATCCCGAGGGGATTTCCGGCGAGGTGAACAGTGAGGACATCACGCCCGAGACCGATGGCACCGAACTCGACGACGAGCAATTCGCCGAAGTCGGTTTCGGCTCCGGAACCGGGCTGGACGTCGGGAATTGACGGTCGGGCGCGGAAGGGCCACGGCACACCGCGCCTGAACTACCGGTAGCGTGGCGGGTCGGGCGGACTTCCGCGTCCGTCCGCAGACTGTTCGAGTGAGGCAGGAACGATGACCGTGTTGCTGGGGGTGTCCATGGGCGCCCACGCCGTACGTATGGCGCTGCCGCGCAACGGAACGGCCGTCGCATCCCTCATGTCGTCCGCTCGCGTGCTCGAGGCTCCCCAACAGCTGTTCTTTCGGAATCAGGTCATCGACACCGTCGACGACGACGTGGAGTATCTCGCGGCCGAGTCGATCAGTGCGGTCGCGGCCGAGACCGAACGGCAGATGGCGACCGGCGTTGCGTATCGAGACGCGCATCAAGCCGACACCCTGCACAGAGCGCTCGAACATCAGCATCTGCAGAACTACCGCCTCGTCAACGAGGTCGAAGCGGTCGTCGAATACCTGATCGCGAGCGGCGAAGCCGCCGGATACTCGACGGTCGCGTTGTACGACCTCGGTAGTTCCGGTCTCAACGTCAGCGTCGTCGACCTCGCTGCTCGCCGGGTAATCGTCACCCGTCGCAGCACCGAGTTCAGTGGGGACCAGTTCGACGCGATTCTGCGCGACAATCAGCTCGACCGTCTGGGCAAGCCGAGCGATGCGCCCGACATCGACCTGTTCACCCGTCGCTGCCGGGTGGCCAAGGAACGGCTGTCCGGAAACGATGCGGTGTGTCTGCCGGACGAGAGCGGAATGATCCTCCTGTCTCGTGACAGCTACGAGACGTTGATCGCCGACGAGGTCGATCGGTCGATCGAGTTCGCGCGCGATGTGCTGATCGGTGCCCACGTCCCCATCGACGCGGTCGTCCTGGTCGGCGGCGGCTCGCGAATTCCATTGGTCCGCAAGCGCGTCGGAGCGTCGCTCGACCTGCCCGCGCTGACCCCCAACGAGCCCGAGTCCGTCGCGGCCCGCGGTGCCGCGCTGTCGGCCAGACCGGCCGAGGGCAGAGTGGCTGACCGCGCGGGCCCGGCGGTTGCAGCCACGGTCGGTAACGGAACCAGTGATCGGTCGGCTCTGGTATCGCCGAGGCCGACGGACGCGACGCCGACCATCTCCATCTCGCGTGACAGTCTCCCGACTGCGCTGCCGCCGCTCGTGAGCGCATCTGCTGCGGCGGTCGGCTCATCGGAACGCACTGCCTCGCTTCCTCCCGTGCCTCCTCCTTCGACTCCGCCTCGTTCGACGCCCCCTCTTTCGGAGCCCCAGACCGAATCGCCAGAGCAGCCCGCCTCTGCCTCCCATTTCGCTCTGCAGAACGTGTACTGGTTGGACGCGGACTACGAGGACGACGACGGTGAGACCATCGCCGAGCACACGCGTCGTCGGGTGCGTGCCTGGTCGATCGTCGGAGTTGCCGCAGCGGCGATCATCGCGGTGTCCGGCTTTCTGTTGTTGCGGCCGAGCGGCACACCGACCGTCGTCGACACCGCAGTGACCGATGCTCCTGCACCGAGCGTGGCCGCCACGACGCCACCGGCATCGGCGGTTCCGAGTGCGCCGGTGGTGCCGGTCGCTCCGCCGGCCCCCGAGACGACAGCGGCTGTGGTGCCGGTCGAACCCGAGCCGACGGTGGATTCACCGACCACCGCGGAGCAGACCACCCAGGAAGCGCCCGCGCCGACTCAGCAAGCGCCGGCGCCTGCTCCTGAGCCGCCTCCGTTGATCCCCGGTCTGCCCGACTTCACGTTGCCGACGATCCCGCCACTGTTCCCGCCTGCGCCTTGAGCTCCGGAACGCGACGCGCTGTTTCGAGGGCGAACGTGCTCGAAGATCAGAATCGTCTCTGTCGCGGAGACCGCAGGATGTGCGCTCAAATTGTCGACGACGAAATTTCGTAGCGCTGCAGTGTCCACCGTCGCGATCTGAACGAGGAAGTCGTCGGCGCCGGCGATGAAGTAGATGTTCTGCACTTCCTCGAGCGCGGCGATCTGTGTGCCGAACTCGCTGATTCGTTTCCGGGCGTCGGCTTGGAGTCGCACGGAGATCATGGCCTGGATGCCTTGCCCGAGCGCCTCGGGGTCGATTTCTGCATGAAAGCCGCGAATGACACCTCGTTCGACAAGTGATCGGACGCGTCCCAGCGCGGTCGACGGTGCTATCCCAGCCGCGGCGGCGAGCGCGTTGTTGGGAATTCGGGCGTCCCGGCGAAGTTCGTCGATCAAGATGTGGTCGATGTGGTCGAGCTGGACGTGCCGAACATCATTCGACGGGCGGGTGCTGTTGCGTCCCGGAGATGAACTATTGACCGTCATCGACCGAGCTTACAGAATTTTATTCACATCTGTTGTCGGTTTTCTGCATTTAATTCATAGTTGTGACAATCCCTCGAACAGGCAATTCCGCCGAACCGCATAGGAGTCACATCATGAAGATCGGAATTCCCCGCGAGATCAAGAACCACGAATACCGGGTGGCCATCACACCGGCAGGCGTGCACGAATTGGTCTCGCGTGGACACGAAGTCATCATCGAAACCGAAGCGGGTTCGGGATCGTCGTTCTCCGATACCGACTACAAAGCAGCGGGTGCGCAGATCATCACTTTCGCCGACGAGGTCTGGGAGGCCGCGGATCTGTTGCTGAAGGTCAAGGAACCGATCGCCGAGGAGTACTCCCGACTCCGCACAGGCCAGGTTCTGTTCACCTACCTGCACCTCGCTGCGTCGAAGCCGTGCACCGATGCACTGTTGGCGTCGGGTACCACCTCGATCGCCTACGAGACCGTCACCGGACGCGACGGGTCGCTGCCGCTGCTGGCGCCGATGAGCGAGGTCGCCGGGCGGCTCGCCCCGCAGGCCGGGGCGTACCACATGATGGCAAGCGGGGGCGGCCGCGGAGTTCTCATGGGCGGCGTCCCCGGAGTGCGGCCGGCGAATGTCGTCGTCATCGGCGCAGGCGTCTCGGGACGCAATGCCGTCGCGATCGCCCACGGCATGCACGCCGATGTCACCGTGCTCGATCTCAATGTCGCTGCGTTGCGGTCCATCGACGATCAATACCGGGGCAGCGTCAAGACCGTCGTCTCCAACGCGTTGGAGCTGGAACAGGCCGTGCTGGCTGCCGACATGGTCATCGGTGCAGTGCTGGTGCCCGGCGCCAAGGCGCCGAAGTTGATCTCCAACAGCCTCGTTCAGCGGATGAAGCCGGGTTCGGTGCTCGTCGACATCGCCATCGATCAGGGTGGATGCTTCGAGGATTCGGTCCCGACGACGCACGCCGACCCGACCTACCGCGTCCACGAGTCCGTCTTCTACTGTGTCGCCAACATGCCCGGCGCGGTTCCGCGTACGTCGACGTACGCGTTGACGAATGCGACGCTGCCGTATGTGGTCGCGCTTGCGGACCAGGGCTGGGAAGCGGCATGCGAAGCCGATCCCGGCCTGAAGAACGGCCTCAGTACCCATGCGGGCGTGTTGCTCTCGGAGTCGGTCGCGGCTGCGTTCGCCTGAGAAGCGGGTTACCGAGAATGCCGGCCCGACTTCTTCGGGGCCGGCATTGCCGGGGCGGTTCCTGGTCCGACGCCACCGGGGCGCGCGAGCAGTGCGGCGATTCCCGTCGTCAACGGGACCGACAGGGCCAACGCGATCCCGCCGACGGACGAGCGCACGATTTCGATCGCCACGGCGTCACCGGTGAGGACGTCCTGGATCGATCGTCCTGCGACGCTGAAGAGCAACAACAGTGGAAGTGCGCCGCCCGCATAGGCAAGGACAAGGGTGTAGACGGTGCTGGCGATATGGTCCCGGCCGACCCTCATCGCCGACGAGAATATCTGCCGTCGGGTCGCCGTTGCGTCGGCCGACGCGATCTCGAACGCGGCCGACGCCTGGGTGATGGTGACGTCGTTGAGGACGCCGAGTGAACCGATGATGAAGCCTGCCAGCAGCAGGCCCGTGATGCTCACCTGCTGTATGTAGGCCTGCACGTTGGTGTTCTGTTCCTCGGACAGTCCGGTCAGATGCGTCATACGGATTGCCACGTAGGACAGCACGGCGGCCAGCGCCATCGATGTGAGAGTGCCGAGGAGGGCAGAACTCGTGCGCAGATTGATCCCGTGCGCCAGATAGAGCACCCCGTACAGAATGATCGAACCGGCGACGAGAGCCACCGGTATCGCGGGTTGTCCGTCGAGTAGCGCGGGCAGCATGAATCCGACGAGTACGCCGAACGCGATGATCAGCCCGAGCAGTGCTCGGAAACCGCGCCATCTGGCCACGATGCAGATCACGAGTGCGAAGACTCCGACGATGATGGCGAGCGGGAGTCCTCGGGCGAAGTCGTTGAACGAGTACTGCGTGGTGCCTTCCGCGTCGGTCTGGCGAACCAGGCGAACACTTTCCCCCGTGCGAATGTCGGGTTGTCCTGGCCCGGGCACAATCTCGATCAGGGTTCGGGTTCCGGCGTTCGGCCCGGAGTCGATCGTCACGATGCTGCGCTGGCACTCGTAGCCGCCACCGACAGGCGGCGTCGGGCTACCGGTGAACACTCGGCCCGCCGATCCGCTGCCGCATGCACCGATGTCCTGGGAGACCACGGTTCCGGCTTCTGTCTCGACGGATCCGCCTCCGGAGGTCTGAAACGGAAGTGGGACCTCGATGCTCTGCTGGCTCGGCCACAGCGCGACAGCGCCTGCGATCACGGCAATTCCGATGGCGACGAGCAGTCCGATGACGATCCGCGCTGCAACGGGCCCGAGTGGCGCTGGTGCGTTGCTGTGTCCGTGTCCATGACCGTGTGACTCCACGGTGCAAGGCTAGTGGCTAGCGATTTCGGCAGGGACGCGTGTGGAGCTCGGTGGCGGGGAGCAGGGGGGGCGTCCCCCGCCACCTTCCTGATCGCCCCGGGGGGGTGGGGTACGACCAGTGCTCGGGCACACAAGGTGCCATGGCCAATCTACAGACGATCTGGCGAAAGTGGTGCGTCGGCGCGATGTTTTTTAGATCACTTTTCAACCACTTTCCCTACTTGCCGGTCAGTTCACCGTATGAACCGGCCGGGCACGTGAGGAAATTTCTACTGCGAGTACGACGACAGGAAGTTCCCGAATCGTTCGATGGCTACCGCGAGATCCCGTGCCCACGGCAGCGTCACGATGCGCAGATGGTCGTGTCCGGGCCAGTTGAAGCCGGTGCCTTGGACCACGAGAATCTTCTCCTGCAGCAGCAGATCCTGGACGAGCTTCTCGTCGTCGTAGATCTCGTGTACTTCCGGATCGAGGCGAGGGAACGCGTACAGCGCACCACGCGGCTTCACGCAGGACACGCCGGGGATCGCGTTCAGCTTCTCCCACGCGACATCGCGCTGTTCGAGCAGTCGGCCGCCGGGCAGGATCAGATCCTCGATGCTCTGGTGGCCGCCGAGTGCCACCTGGATTGCGTGCTGCGCGGGGACGTTGGGGCACAGTCGCGTCGAGGCAAGCAGGTCGATGCCTTCGAGGAAGCCAGCCGCATGTTCTTTCGGGCCGGTGATGGCGAGCCAACCGGAGCGGTAGCCCGCCACGCGATAGGCCTTGGACAGGCCGTTGTACGTCAGGCACAGAAGATCGGGAGCGAGGCTGGCCAACGACGTGTGTTCGGCGTCGTCGTACAGGATCCGGTCGTAGATTTCGTCGGCCAGCAGAAGAAGCTGATACTTACGAGCCAGGTCGACGATGCCCTGCAGCACTTCCCTCGAATACACCGCGCCAGTCGGGTTGTTGGGATTGATCACCAGCAACGCGACGGTCTTCGGCGTGATCTTCGATTCGATGTCGGCGAGATCGGGGTTCCATCCGTTCTCCTCGTCGCACATGTAGTGCACGGCCTTGCCGCCCGACAGCGTCGTCATCGCCGTCCACAACGGGTAGTCCGGTGCCGGAATTAGTACCTCGTCACCGTCGTCGAGAAGCGCCTGCATCGTCATCGTGATGAGCTCGGAGACACCATTGCCCAGGTAGATGTCGTCGACGTCGAGCTCGGGAAATCCAGGTTCCAGCTCGTACCGGGTGACGATGGCGCGTCGAGCGGACAGGATGCCCTTGGACTCGGAGTAGCCCTGCGCGTACGGCAGCGCGGCGATCATGTCCCGGACGATCACATCGGGTGCCTCGAAGCCGAACGGGGCCGGATTGCCGATGTTCAGCTTGAGGATTCGGTGGCCCTCCGCTTCCAGCCGCGCGGCGTGGGCGTGCACCGGCCCACGGATTTCGTACAGCACGTTCTGCAGCTTGGTCGACTGCTGCAGGGGGCGGTGTTGACGCGTCTGGTGGATCGTCTGCGGATGGCTCACCCTCCCATCGTGCCAGGTGCGACCTCTGAACCGCGAGGCATATTCCGCCTGGTGCTACTTGTCGGTAGTGGGTGCAACAATCGTGGGCATGTGCGGACGGTATGCGAGTACGCAAAGCGACAGCGATCTACGTGCGGTGTTCGACATCGCAGAGACGGTCGGCGACGAGATTCCACCTGCCTACAACGTGGCGCCGACGCAGACGGTGAGGACGGTCCTCGAACGAGCGCCGAAAGACGAACCCGAGGCCGACGCCGTGCGCCAACTTCGGTCGGTGCGGTGGGGACTGATCCCGTCCTGGGCGAAGGACCCGAAGATCGGCAGTCGAATGATCAACGCACGCTCGGAGACCATCACCGAGAAGCCGTCGTTCAAGAAGGCGGCGGCACGAAGGCGGTGCATCGTTCCGGCAGACGGATACTACGAGTGGGAGAAGCGGGACGGCCAGAAGGTTCCGTACTTTCTGCACTCCGACGGTGTTCTCGCAATGGCGGGGTTGTACGAACTGTGGCGTGACCCGTCGAAGTCCGAGGACGACCCAGATCGATGGGTGTGGTCCGTGACGGTGTTGACGTCTCCGGCCGCCGATGCGCTCGGGCACATTCACGATCGGTCCCCAGTGGTCCTGCCGAAGGACCTGCGATCCGATTGGCTGAATCCGTCGATCACCTCACTCGAGTCCGTCCAGGAGATGCTTGCGGCGATTCCCGAGCCACGGCTGGTGCCGTACGAGGTCAGTACGGCAGTCAACAGCGTGAGAAACGATGGGCCCGAGCTGCTGACGCCCGTCGGCTAGTGAAGCCGGCGCATGCAGATCGCGTGCATCTGTCCCCGTGTCTGCTCGTCCAGTGATGCTCCGGCCTGCCCGTCGAGCAGTGCGCGCAGTCTCTCGAAGTAGGACCGAGCGGACAGACCGAATTCGACGTAGATGTCCTCATCGCTTCCGCCGCCGTACCGCCACCAAGCCTGACCGAACGCAAGGATGGCCTGATCGAGGTTGTTCGGTACCGTGTCGCGCATTCCTACCCCCAGATGATGTTCTCTCCCTCAATCTTCAGCCACATACTCTCTCCTGCCGGTGAACGTTGCGTTACGACCTTTACGCTGATCGCATGACTCGTGCAGCGTTGCCTTTCGGATCCTGGCCGTCACCGATCTCCGCTGCGGACCTGTCTGCGAGCGGGCACCCGGTGGAGGGCGGCCGGTACGTACGGGACCAGATCTGGTGGGCGGAGATGCGGCCGAGCGAGAACGGGCGGACAACTATCTGTCGACAGGCCGGGGACGCGGTCGAGGTGCTGCTGCCCGAGCCGTTCAACGCCCGGACCCGCGTTCACGAGTACGGAGGCGGCGCGTGGACGGTCACCGAGGACGCACGAATCGTTTTCGCGGAGTTCTCCGATCAGCGTGTGTACGTCACGAGAGCAGGTGAGAAACCGGTCCCATTGACCCCGGCGCCCGAGGTGGCGTCGTCGGTCAGATACGGGGAGCTGTCGATCGTCGGCGATGAGGTTCTCGCTGTTCGGGAGAGACACGACGGCGCCGACGTCACCCGCGACATCTGCATGATCGCTCTCGACGGCTCAGGCGTGCGCTCACTGGTATCGGGATCCGATTTCCTGGCGTATCCGCGGCTGTCTCCCGACGGTTCGACGCTGGCGTGGATCGCCTGGAACCACCCGCAGATGCCATGGGATGGAACGGAACTCCGCGTCGCCGACCTCGCGACCGGTGAGTGGAAGACCGTACTGGGAAGCTCCGAGAAATCGATCCTGCAACCGGAATGGATCGACGAGAACTCGCTGTACGTCATCAGCGATCGCACCGGTTGGTGGAGCATCTACCGCACCGACACCGGGGGTTCTTCGAGTCCGCTGTACGAGTGCGAGGCCGACTTCGGTGCGCCGTTGTGGCAGCTCGGCGCTCGGTGGTACTCGGTGTTGGACGACGGAAAACTTCTGACAGTGCGCACATTCGGCGTCGATACGCTTGCCGTGTTGGATCCGGAGACAGGTTCGCTGGACGACATCGACCTCGGCGGGTTGACGTCCGTGTCACTGGGTGGGCGAAACCGAGACTCGGTGCTGCTCAAGGCGGGTGGAGCGCAGAGTCCCAGTGGCCTTCGGTTGCTCGACCTCTCGACGGGGGAACACAGCCTGGTGCGCTCCGGCCTCGAGACCGTTCCCGACGCCGACTACCTGCCGCTCGGTGAGCCGATGACCTTCCAGGGCGCGGAGCGTGAGGTGCATGCCATCGCATACGCCCCCCGCAGTCCCGAATACCAAGGGATGGAAGGCGAATTGCCGCCGTACGTGGCATTCGTCCACGGCGGTCCGACAGCGCACGTCGCACCCGCGCTCAATCCGGTGTTCGCGTACTTCACCAGCCGCGGCATCGGCGTCGTCGACGTCAACTACGGCGGATCGAGTGGCTACGGTCGCGAGTACCGAAACAGGCTTCGCGGTCAGTGGGGGATCGTCGACGTCGAGGACACCATCGCCGCGGTACAGGGGTTGGCCGACGCCGGGTTGGCGGACCCGACCCGTCTGGCGATCGAAGGCGGATCCGCCGGTGGCTGGACCGTTCTGGCTGCGTTGACGTCCTCGGATGTATTTGCTTGCGGAGCATCCTATTACGGTGTTGCTGAGCTGGAGCTGTTCGTCGCCGAGACGCACGACTTCGAGTCCCGCTACATCGACGGGTTGATCGGACCGCTTCCGGAGGCCATCGATCTGTATCGCACTCGGGCGCCGGTCAACAACGTCGACGGACTCTCGTGCCCGGTGTTGCTGCTGCAGGGGCTGTCCGATCCGATCGTTCCACCCTCTCAAGCCGAACGATTCCGTGATGCGATGGTGAAGAAGGGTATTCCGCACGCCTACTTGGCCTACGAGGGTGAGTCGCACGGCTTCCGGAAGCTCGAGACGCAGGTGAACGCACGCGAATCCGAACTGTCGTTCTACGGTCAGGTGCTCGGCTTCACACCGCCGGGAATCCCCGAGCTGCAGCTGTGGCGGCCTGAGTAGTTTTGGGGAGCTGGGGGAGCTTGGACCCTTTTTGCGAAGCTTGGACCTCTGCTCGGACGTGAGCGGAGGTCCACGCTATGCAAAAACGGTGCTAGCTCAGCTGATCGATCCTGTCGGCGGAGGTGATTGCGCTGCACGGATGGCCGCGGCTCGGATCAGACGTTCGATTCGATCGGGATTGTCGAGGTCCGCCCAGGTCAGCCGAACCACCTGCCTTCCGGTCGCGCGGATGCGATCCTCGCGCACCTTCTCCTTCCAGACCACGTCCGACGGTGTTTCTCCCTCGGGAATCAGACGCCCGTACTTGATGCGTCCATCGAACTCCACCACCGTGTGGATGCCGTCCAGATAGAAGTCGATGCGCGCGAATACTCCGTCTGCATCCGCGAGTCGAACCTGCAATCGCGGCGTGTAGCCCAACTCGTGTAGAACGACGCGGCAGCGGGACTCTCCGACGCTTTCCGATTTCCCGTCCATGAACTCCGCGACTCGACGAGCCTTGCGGTTCGACGGGTGTGTTGGGCACGAATCGAGCACTGCGGCAACCTGTTCGGGAGTGACGTTCCTGAGGCGAGCCGCCAGATCTGCCACGCAGACCGCATTCTCGAACGACAAGGATCGTGCGACGTCGGCGATGGTGCGCGCCAGAGTTGTGACGGGAATGCCGTCGATGCAGGTGACGTCGGATTTGGAGTACGGCGCCGCATGCACGACGCGCAGTGAGTTGCTTCGTGCGCCACCGCTTCTGTTGCGAGTGATGTGTACCCGACCTAGATCCGCGACGGACACATCGAGACCATGAAACGCTGCGGCGCTGACGTGGCTGAGGATCGCATCCCCAGCGGTCGACGCGTCCATCACGGCCTCTGCAATCACCCGGTGCTTGTCCAGGGGAGACAGGGAATCGAACTCGCTTCTGCTGACGTACCTTCCGGGGCGCAGCCGACGCCACGTCCTCGTGCGGCAGAAACGCTGCAGTTCGGAGTCGGTTACCCCACGTGTGAGTGCGTCGGATCGGGAGACGATGTGTGCCATGAGCGAATAGTGGCGACCGGTGAGCGGCTGGACAAGACCCGATCCTCGACATGTGGATAGAGCCTGCGGCTGTGGATAACTCCGGGTTGTGCGCAGAATTCGGGGTGCTCGGCGGAATCGGTGTGGTATCGGATCCGGGTTCGTGAAGCTAGCACCCTTTCTAACGACCAAGCACCCCTGCTCTGACGTGAACAGGGGTGCTTGGTTCGCAAAAACGGTGCTAGCTCACTTCTTTCGGCCCGGAACCTTGGTGCCCGGACGGAATCCGAGACCGCCAGGCTTCGCTGGAGGCGGCGTTGGCTCGTCACCGGTCGGCGCTGAACCGTTGTCGGAGCTGTCCGAGTCCGCAGACGGTGTCTCAGCTGGTGCCTCGGTCGGAGTCTCCTGAGCGGCCGGTGGTTCGACCGCTGGAGCTGGTGTCTCGGCCGGAGTCTCCTCGGTTGCTGGAGCCTTGGCCGCTGGAGCCTCGGACTGTGCAGCCTCCGGAGCGGCAGGCTTGCCCGGAGTCCGCGCGCCCGGCTTCTTGAATCCGGACTTGACTGCCAGGCCCTTGGGCTTGACGGTCGGCTTCGACTCCTCGGCCGGCGCTTCGGATGCTGGCGCCTCCGAAGCCGAAGGAGCTGGCGCCTCCGAAGCTGGTGCCTCGGGTGCTGCAGTCTCGGCAGCCTTGGGAGCAGGGTTGCCCGGTGCTTTCGCGCCCGGCTTCTTGAATCCGGACTTGACTGCCAGGCCCTTGGGCTTGACGGTC
>NZ_JBMDIX010000025.1:0-86996 GCF_057808915.1 Rhodococcus sp. FG69
CCCGCCCCCCCCCCCCCCCCCCCCCCCCCCCCCCCCCCCCCCAACTGCGCCGGAGGCGCTCCGGTTATACGGCCGCTGTGTCCAGCACATCGACAACCGTGCGCAGGGCCGAAGCAAGTGCACTCTCGTCCGCGCCGACTGTCGTCAATGCAGTCACAGCCACCGAACCGGTCAACACCGTAGAGGCATCCGTTCCGTCGGCGAGGCCCGTCGTGTTGTCGTACCGCCGCAGTTCGACGCCACCGTCCACGCGGGTGATTCTCAGCCCCAGAAGGCTACGAACGCCGAGGGTGGCGACTCGCATCCCGTCGAGCTGACCGAAGTCGAGATCCGGCACGTTGACGTTGAGCGTCAGCGTGCGGGCATCGTTGTCCTCGATCCACTGGACGACGCGGACCGCCACCTCGGCTGCGGTGTCGAATCGGTGAGACGGCGGGAAACCACAACTGACGGCCACGCCGCCTATACCGGCGATCTGCGCTGTGAGAACTGCTCCGACAGTGCTGGAGAACAACACCGAGCGGCCGGTGTTGTGTCCTGGATTGATCCCGCTGACGACGAGTTCGGGCGGCGGACCGAACTGGCCCGCGCAGAACGCGAGGACAGCGAACGCGGGCGGACAGTCGAACGCGAACGCTTCTACGGTCGGTAGACCCGGAAGTCGGCGAGACTCCACTGCCACGACAGCGCCGTGCTCGAGTGTGCCCAGGGAGGTTCCGCTTCCGCTGCTCTCGATTCTCGGGGCGCCGATGACAACCTCGTGGCCCGCTTTGTGGAGCGCTGCTGACACAGCGAACAAGCCCGGCGCGTCGATGCCGTCGTCGTTGGTCACCAGAATGCGCATTGCAGAACCCCTTTCACGCACACCGATGGGAGGTGCGCATTGATCGTCCCTTCGATAGTGACTGAGTGTTCGCACTTTTGTCCAGCTACTTCGCGCAATCCTCCCTTTCGGTTACCCGGTTCGGCTAATTGGCGCGGAATTGGCCCTTGACACCGTGATCGCAGTCACATAATACTGTGAATATTCGTTCGCTAACCAATCGGCGCGACGATGGCCCGCGCCGAGTGCGCGACCGAGAGGTGACAGCCTCCTCGGAACCATCTTCACGAAAGAGGTACGACATGGCCGAGTGGCCGATCAACGACGCAACATCCAAGGTGTTTCCGCTGTACTCACGGGCGAATGTGGGAGAGATCTTTCCGGACCCCATCAGCCCGCTGAATTCTTCCGTCGGATTCCAACACTGCCTCGAGCCCGGGTGGCGCGACGCCTTCGTCGCCTGCGGAGTCTGGGATGCGGATCTGTACGACGAGACCGTTGCCATGAACATTCTGCCTGCGTTCGGCAGCTACCTCTACATCAACATGTCGCTCATGCGGTTGTTCGGTGTTCGTGTTCCCGGAATGTCGGCGGATGCCGTGGACCTGCAGTACTTCGGCGACATGCCGGGGATTCCCAGCTACGAGAGCGAACGCCGCGACTTCGACGAGAACCCCGAATACGAGGCCAAGGCCGGGCAGTGGCTCGGAGAGCAGGTACTCGGCGCCACCGACCTTGCGGCGTACGACGCGGACCGCATCGAGATCGAGCAGATCCGTAGCAACCGGCCGGACTTGACCACGCTGTCCGATGCCGAGTTGTTCACGCGCATGACGTCGTTCGAGACCGTTCTGCGTCGGTTGTTCAAGCATCACATCGAGGCCAGCCTCAAGTCGGGCGTCGGCCTGGGGGCGATGGCTCAGTTGACCGAAGCTGTCGGCCGCCCGGAATTGGCACTGACGTTGGTCGCTGGAATCGGCAACATCGACTCGGCCGCGCCATCGATCCGAATGTGGGATCTGGGCCGTCTGGCGCGCAACCATCGGATTGCCGACATGTTCGACGCGGGCATCGCCGACTTGTACGAACGATTGGCCGCCTCGAAAGATCCCGATGTGGTCGCCTTCGTCCAGGAACTCGACTCGTTCCTCACCGACTGGGACTTTCGCGGGCCGGCCGAATGGGAGATTCGCGCCACGACGTGGGGCGTCAACCCGGCTTTGGCGTTGGGCACCATCGACCGGATGCGTCACGTCGACGAGTCGGAGGCTCCGGCGGCGAAGACCGCCGAACGGGCCTCGCAGCGAGAGGCGGCATCGACCGTCGTACGCGAAGCGCTTGCGTCCGACGAGGCAGCCTCGGCTCAGTTCGAAGCAGTCCTGAACGCAGCGGCACTCTGGATGCGTGGACGCGAACGCGGACGCACCACCGCCGCGATGCTCATCCACGAAATTCGTTTGGCAGCACTCGAACTCGGCAAGCGCGGAGTCGCCACCGGTTCGTTGGAGGAGGTCAAACACATTTTCATGCTCTTTGCCGACGAGATCGAGAGCTACCTCGCCGACCCGAAGGCACTGACTTCCACACTTGCTGAGCGTGAGAAGACGTACTTGGATCTGTTCGACCGCCAGCCTCCGTTCGTCGTCGACGGCACCGCACCACCTATCGAAGAGTGGGCGCTGCGGGCAGATCGGCACAACACACTCCTCGTTCAGGGCGAGTCGATTGCCGGCGTTTCGGGATGCACCGGCATTGCCCGTGGCCGGGCCCGGGTTCTGCTGTCGCCCGACGATCCATCTGCACTCGACGCGGGCGACATCCTCGTCGCGCCCATCACCGACCCGTCCTGGACGCCGTTGTTCGTCACGGCCGCGGCCGTCGTCGTCGATGTCGGTGCCCCGTTCTCCCACGCCGCAATCGTCAGTCGCGAGCTCGGAATCCCGTGCATCGTCTCGGCGACGGATGCAACCGTCCGCATTCCCGACGGTGCACAGATCGAAGTGGACGGGACTACTGGAACGGTCACGGTTCTCTAGAAGAGAATTTGGCCATGCACCCTCGAATCAGGCAGGGAGTCAACCGATGACCGAGGCACGCGTCGATCGACTGGGCTTCTACACACTGGGCGGCCACGTCGAGAGCCCACGAACAATGCTCGACGAGTTGGCGGAGGCCGAGGCGATGGGGCTCGGGCAGGCTTTCATCTCCGAACGGCTCAACGTCAAGGAAGCCTGCGCGCTGTCCGGTGCAGCGGGCGCAGTCACGTCCACGATCGGCATCACCACTGCGGCAACGAACATCAACACCCGTCACCCAGCAATCACTGCGGCGTTCGGGTCGACGATGCACCGACTGACCGGTGGCCGCTTCACGCTCGGCGTGGGGCGTGGCCTCCGGCCGCAGATCGGCGCGATGGGGCTCGCGCAGACCACCACGGTTCAGCTCGAGGAGTTCGCGCGCATCATGCGGCGCCTGTGGCAAGGCGAGAAGATCCAGGGTTACGACGGCCCACTCGGGAAATTTCCGACGTTGTCCTTGGATCCGACGTTCGACGAACACATCCCACTCGCGACGACCGCGTTCGGAGACAAGACCCTCGCGATGGCAGGCCGGGCCTACGACATGGTCGTTCTGCACACGTTTTTCTCCGACGAGACCGTTGTACGGTCGGTGCAGACTGTTCGCGACGCGGCCGAACAAGCGGGCCGAGATCCGAACAGCGTGCAGGTCTGGTCCTGCTATGCCACGGTGTGCGATGAGATCGACGAGCAGACAGTTCTGAAGAAAACCGTCGGCCGCATCGCCACCTACTTGCAGGTCTACGGCGACCTCTTGGTCTCGACGAATCGTTGGGATCCAGCCAGGCTCGAAGTGTTCCGTCAGTCCGACGTCGTCCGGAATCTACCGGGATGGGCGGACGCGGTCGGTGACACAGAGACGTTCGCTGAACTGGCCAAGGTGATTCCTACCGAGTGGTTGGATTGTGCGGCAACCGGTTCGGCGGAGCGGTGTGCGGATCTGGTACGACACCAATTCGATCTGGGTGTCGACGGCGTGATCCTGCACGGTGCTACGCCATCGGAGCTCCAGTCGACGGTGACGGCCTTCCAGAATGCGGCGGTGTCGGCATGACCGTCACCCCGGTGAATCTGGTCGAGCGGTACCTTTTCGAGCTGTACAACGACCGGCAGATCGATCTGGTGTACGAGATCTGCGGTGACCCGATGCTGCGGCACGCGGCAGGCTCGGTTACTGCGCTCAGCAGAAAGCAGCAGTTGGCGCGTATCGAAGCCGATCTGACCGCGCACGAACCGGAGTTTTCGGTGGTGACGCTGGTGGGTGACGAGACGTTTGCGTCGTTGACGTGGAACGCGATCCGTCGAGCAACGGGCGAGAAGCTCTGTGGGATCGAAATATTCAAGGCCGATGCCGGTGTGATCACCGACGTCTGGAATTCCGGCTACTTCGAAGGATCATGGTCATGAGCGACTGTCAGCCCCAACTTCTCGACGTCGTCGAACAGATCGACGAGTCCTGGATACAGTCAGTGTTGCGCTACTCGGGAATTCCCGGTGCCGAGGTCGCGTCGATCTCAATCGCACCGATCGGTTCAGGTAACGTCAGCGACACGGTCCGAGTCGTCATCGAATATGCAACACCGGCCGGGGATGCGCCATCATCTCTCGTCGTCAAGCTCAGGCCGAGTGACCCCGCTATCCATGCGCACGGTCTTCGTAGCGGGGCATACCACCGTGAAATCGGCGCCTACATCGACATCTCGAATCGTCATGCGTGCCGAATCCCATTGAAGTACTGGGTTGCCGGTGACGAGACAACCATCAATCTCGTCATGGAGGATCTGAGTACGACCACGTCGGCAGGCAATCAGATCGCGGGCTGCGGCCCCGTCGAAGCCGAATCGGTCGTCGTCGAGATGGCGAGATTGCATTCCGGGTTCTTCCCGATGACGGAGGACACAGCGCCGGCATGGATGATCCGCCTCGGCGATGTATGCGAATACTGGTCGACGGCGGCGGAAGCGGGCGCGCAGGCTGCTCTGCAGCGGTTCGCGCACGACCTTCCGCCTGAGTATCTCGGCGCGATCTCCGAGGCGACGGCACTGGTCCGCGACTGGCACACGCTTCCGCAACGGAGCCTGACGTTCACGCACGGCGATCCTCGGGTGGACAACATTCTGTTCGACACCTCGGGAGGGCAACCTGCTGCCATCTTCATCGACTGGCAGGTCACGGGTCTGCGGAACCCGATGTACGACGTCGGTTACTTCATGTCGGGCAGTGTGGGGATCGAGGACAGGCGTGCGCACGAGAGTCGACTGCTGCAGCGATACACCGAGGTCTTCGCTGAGCGTGCCCCGGGATACGACCTTGCCAAAGCCACCTGCGACTACCAGATCCAGCTGCTCAGCGGTCTCTTCATCACTCTCGCTGCGATCGACGTGCTGCCGGACAACGACGTGGTGAACCGGTTGATCCTTGCGTTGCTCGAGCGGAATTGCGCAGCAGTGATCGACTGGAAGTCGGTGGCGGCTCTCCGCAATGTCACGCAGGCATTGGGCGTCGGCTGACCTCGAATGCAACTCCTTCTGATCAGACATGCTCAGCCCTTTCACGTCCATGATCCGGCGGGTGCGGACCCAGACCTGACCCCGGAAGGAAGGTCACAAGCTGCGCTGCTGGCCTCGGCGCTGAGCGGTGATCGCCACGGCCGTATCGATCGTCTTGTCAGCAGCACCATGCGCCGAGCAGTGCAGACAGCGGAGTTCGTCGAGCGCGCACTCTCGTGTGAACTGGAAACCGACCGACGTCTGGTGGAACTCGACGACGGTTGGGAAAACTACGGAATCGATATGACCGACTACCCCGTGCGGCAGTCGCTCTGGGACGAGATGAACTCTGGACGAATCGGGTCCAATACGTTCGACTTGGACGCATTCTCCGTGCGTGTCCTCGCGGCAATCGGTGACCTGATAGACGAAGGGCCGAACAACACGACCGCAGTCGTCTGCCATGGAGGGGTCATCAACGCGTACCTGTCGGACGTGATCGGGACGGCGAAGGCCTTCTTCGTCGACCCGTTCTACACGTCCGTGACACGGGTTCGGGTCGATCCTGATGGGTATCGCGAGCTGCTGTCGGTCAACGAGGTGGATCACCTTCGTCTCCGAGTCTTCTAGGGCGCCGGGCCCAGCCTCACGATCAGTCGAACACGATGACGCCGCGGATGTTCTTGCCCGCGTGCATGTCCTCGTACGCCTCGGCCACCTGATCGAGGGTGTACTCCTTGGTGATCAGTTCGTCGAGCTCGAGCTGCCCTCGCTGGTACATGCGTGCCAGGTTCGGGATATCGCGTCGGGGGTTCGCTTCGCCGAACAGCGATCCCTGCAGACGCTTCTGCATCAAGGTGAGGTCTCCGAGCAGGATCGGGGCGCCGGCTCGAGTGATATCGCCGAGCCCGGTGAGTACAACGGTGCCGGCTTTGCGAATCGAATCGAGTGCCTGTGCGACGTGATCGCCGTTGATGATGCCGATGGTGACGATCGTGGCGTCCGCTCCTTGGCCGTTGGTGAGCGAGCGTGCGTACTCGGTTGCTTCTTCGATGGTCTCGAACGTGTCGGTGGCACCGAACTCGCGCGCTTTCTTCAACTTGAACGGCACCGGGTCGACGGCAATGACATTGGTGGCGCCTGCATGCGCCGCGCCCTGCAACGCGTTGGCGCCGATCCCGCCGATTCCCATGACGATGATCGTGTCACCAGGTCGAACGGCCGCTGAGTTGACTGCCGATCCCCACCCGGTCGGGACACCGCAACTGAGCAGAGCGGCTTGTTTGAGGGGGAGTGACTTGTCCACTTTCACCACCGAGGCGACGGATGCAGTCGTGTACTCGCTGAAAGTCGATATGCCGCACTGTTGCCCGACGGGTTCGCCGTTCAGATGCATTCGGAAACTCGTCGGATCTTCGGCGCGCGCCCCGGTCAGCAGTGACGCTCCGAGATCACACAGGTTCGACAGACCACGAGCGCAGAACTCGCACCGACCGCACGCCGGGAGGAACGAAAACACGATGTGATCGCCGACCTCGAAGCCCGGGGTGTCGGGCCCGACCGCCTCGATGATGCCCGAACCCTCGTGCCCGCCGGCATAGGGATAGACATCGACGGGAACGTCACCCGTTGCATTGTGGTCGTCGGAGTGGCACAGGCCGGCTGCGACGAGCTTGACAGTGACCTCGTTCTGACGCGGGTCGTCGAGTTCTACCTCGACGGTTTCGTACTTCCCCGGGGCCCGACGAATGACGGATGTGCGTGTGGTGATGGGCATGGACTTACCTCTCGATCGACCTGCAACAGTGGATGTTTCGACTCCGGCGGATCAGCCGTTGATTACTTGAGGTGCCGATACGGCGGCAAGACCCTCGACTCCGAATTCGAGTCCGTACCCGGACTTCTTGACTCCACCGAACGGGATCATCGGGTGAACACCGCCGTGTGAATTGATCCACACGGTTCCGGCTTGGATGCGCGCCGCTACCGCACGGGCGGCGCCGAGGTCGGCACTCCATACCGATGCGCCCAGACCGACATCGAGGCCGTTGGCCATCTCGACTGCCGCGTCCACCGACTCGAAACGAACAATGGGGAGCGCCGGCCCGAACTGCTCCTCGGACACCAACGGATTGGAGTTGTCGATATTCGCTACCAGTGTCGTGGGGTAGAAGTACCCGGGGGCATCGGCGTCGGGTGCACCGCCGGTAAGGATCGTTGCGCCCGAACTTCTCGCCTTGTCCACCAGATCGGCGACGATGTCGAACTGAGCCTTGTTCTGTAGTGGACCGAGAACGTTGGACTCGTCGAGGCCGCGGCCCATCGGGGTCGCATTCGCAACCTCGACGAGTTCTCGGCAGACGTCGTCGTACACATCCGTGTGCACGTACAACCGCTTCAGTGCCGCACATGTTTGTCCGGTATTGATGAAGGCTCCCCAGAACAGGTCCTGAGCTATAGCTTTCGGATCGACGTCGGCGAGCACGATGCCGGCGTCGTTGCCGCCCAGTTCGAGGGTCAGCCGCTTGACGGTATCGGCTGAGCTCTTGATGATCGCCTGCCCGGTGCGGGTGGATCCGGTGAACATCAACTTTGCGATGTCCGGATGGCTCGACAGTCGCGCACCGAGATCACCCTCGCCGGCAACGACGTTGACGACGTCGGTCGGAAGTACGGTATCGAGTACCTTCGCCAAAGCCAGGACGCTGAGGGGCGTGTACTCGGAGGGCTTGACAACTACGGTGTTTCCCATACGCAGGGCGGGCGCGATCTGCCAGATCGAGATCATCATCGGCCAGTTCCACGGTCCGATCGCTCCGACCACGCCCAAGGGACGGTAGTGGATCGCGGCATGAGTTTCGGCGTCGTCGATCAAGGTGCGACCTGGGAGTTCGGTTGCGGCCGTTGCGCGGAGCCAATTGGCACAGGCACCGACCTCGAAGCGAGCGTTGGGTCCCTCGAGGGGTTTGCCCTGTTCGCGAGACAGCAGCTCGGCGAGTGGTTCGGCAGCGGCGTCGATTGCGTCAGCCGCCTGTAGAAGCAGGGCCTTGCGCTCGTCGTCGGTGCGCGATGCCCAGGCCGGCTGTACTGCCTTGGCGCGGGCGATAGCGTCGTCGAGCACGTCGACGGGGCGGAAGGGTGCCTTTCCGATGAGCTCCCCGGTCGCGGGGTCGAGAATGTCACGGCCGTCGGGTGCGGTGATCTCGGAGAGAAGGCTGTCGTACGTGATAGTCATGGTTGATCCTCGTGCTCGTGGGATACGGACTTCGTACTCAGTAGCTCGTGCGGGGCGTCTGGCCCGGCCGGGTGATGTAGCGGTGTGCAAGATCTTCGGAACCTCGTGCGAGTAGCGCAGCGTCCGCTCCAACCAGAACGAATTCGGCTCCGTCGCGCACGTACTCGTCCGCCTGGTCGGGCACGAATGCGTTGACACCGAACGGTATTCCTGTCGCAGCGACCTGTGCGAAAGTCTCCTTCACAGCGGCCACGACATCGGGATGGGTTTGTCGGCCGAGAAGGCCCATGGACGCGGCGAGATCGCTCGGTCCGACGAAGACGCCATCGATTCCGGGTGTCTCTGCGATCGCACGTGCGTTGCCAACTGCGTCGGTGCTTTCGATCTGAACGACTACCGAAACGTGATCGGTCGCGTTCTCCAGGTAGTTCTCGACTCGGTTCCACCGAGCGGAACGGGCGAGTGCGCTGCCAACGCCACGACGGCCCATCGGTGGATACTGGGCAGCCTCGGCGACATCACGAGCCTGTGCAGCAGTCGAGATCATCGGCACCAGGATGTTCTGGGCACCGAGATCGAGCACTTGTTTGATGATCACGGGATCGGCGACCGGCACTCGTACGACGGGAGTGACATCGTAGCCAGACACCGCATAGAGCTGTGCCAGAGTCGATTCCAGGCCGTTGGGCGCGTGTTCCATGTCGATCAGAACCCAGTCGAGCCCGGATCCGGCCATGATTTCCGCGGCGACGGGCGAACCGGTCGTGATCCAGCCGCCGTAGAGCGGGCGACTCGATCCGCGGATTACCTCGCGGAAGGGCGGTTTCAGGTGAAGCGACATGAGATAGTTCCCATCGGTCCGTAGTCGGCAAGGACTGTGTCCCCCTTGTGCACCCACATAGGTCGCGTGAACGAACCGGCCAGGACGATTTCACCGGCCTCGAGGCGATCACCGTGCTGGGCCAGCTTGTTCGCCAGCCACGCCACACCGGTTGCTGGGTGATTGAGCACCGCGGCGGCTACCCCGGATTCCTCGATCGTCTCGTTGCGGTAGAGCAGCGCCGAGATCCACCGTAGGTCGACCGCAGCTGGATCGGTCGGGTTGCCGCCGTACACCATGCCGCCCATCGCAGCGTTGTCGCTGATGGTGTCGACGATCGTTCGACCGTCCATCTCGATGCGGGAGGTGAGAATCTCCAGAGCGGGAACGACGTAGTCGGTCGCTTTCATGACGTCGAACATCGTCGCTCGCGGGCCGCTGATCGCCTCTCCCAGAACGAACGCGAGTTCGACCTCGATTCGTACGTTGGAGAAGCGATCGTGCTCGATAACCGACCCGTTCTCGAACACCATGTCGTCGAATATTGCGCCGTAGTCGGGTTCGGTGATGCCGGTTGCCACCTGCATCACCTTGCTGGTCAAGCCGATCTTGCGCCCGACGAGCCTGCGTCCTGCCTCCACGCCTCGACGTCGCCACTCGTTCTGGACTGCATACGAATCTTCGACGGTCATGTCGGGGTATCGCGCAGTCAGGCGTGGAATCGTCGAACGTGATCGTTCGGCTTCTGCGAGCTCGTCGGCGATCGCGATGATGGTCTCTACTGGGAGCATCGAAAGTCCTTGTCCCTGTGGGTGTTCTCTCGGATCAGAGCTGATTGCCGAGCTTGTACTCGCCCTGTTTCCACTCGGGCATGGCTTCGCTGTCCTGTTTGCGGGTGTAGGAGAATCCGTCTGCGCCGATGGTTACGGCCATCTCGGAGTCGTCGGTGCGCGCGACGACTGGCTGCGGAGAGCCGTCGAGGTCGAGGACGATCGAGGCATCGGTGTACCAACTCGGGACCACAGGCGTGCCCCACCAGTCGCGGCGCTGGTTGTCGTGCACGTCCCAGGTGACGACCGGGTTGTCGGGGTCACCCGTGTAGTAGTCCTGGGTGTAGATCTCGATGCGATGCCCGTCGGGGTCGCGGAGGTACAGGTAGAACGCGTTCGACACACCGTGGCGACCCGGTCCACGTTCGATGTGGTCGGACATGCGCAGTGAGCCGAGTTTGTCGCAGATCGCGATGATGTTGTGCTTCTCGTGGGTTGCGAACGCCACGTGATGCATGCGCGGACCATCACCGCCCGTCATGGCGGTGTCGTGGACTGTCGACTTTCGACGCATCCACGCGGCATACGTTGTCCCGGCTTCGTCCTGGATGTCCTCCGTGACGCGGAACCCGAGGTCCTCCATGTACCCCACTGCGCGCGGGACGTCGGGGGTGACCTGGTTGAAGTGATCGAGGCGAACGAGAGCGCCCGGGGTGTAGAGGTGGTAGTGCCATGCGAGACGCTCGACGTGTTCGACGTCGTAGAAGAACTCGTACGGGAAGCCGAGCGGATCTTCGACACGGACCGAGTCGCCGATTCCCTTGGTGAAACCCTCTGCGCGACGTTCGACGCGGCAACCGAGTTCGGTATAGAAGGCAACCGCGTTGTCGAGCTCTGCCGGGCTGCGGACTCGATAGGAGAATGCGGCAACTCCGGCGACAGGGCCCTTGCGCAGCACCAAGTTGTGGTGGATGAACTCTTCGAAGGACCGAAGGTAGACGGTGTTCTCGTCTTCCTCGGTGACGACGAGGTCGAGGACGTCCACGTAGAACTTGCGCGAGCGTTCGAGATCGGTCACGACGAGTTCCATGTACGCGCATCGGAGTACGTCCGGGGGAGTGGCACTCGGCGTAGGCACAGGGTTCGTCGAACGGATCGGATTGCTCTGTGTCACAACAGGCTCCGGAGAGTTGGGAGTGATGGTCATGTCAGAAGAGTCCTTGGTCGGGGAGGGAGTCAGTGCTGTGCGGAGTCGGCTTTGCCGAAGGTCGGGTTGTGGACCTTGCCCAGGGTGATGTGAACGGCTTGCTGCTGGGTGTAGAAGTCGATGGAACGGTATCCACCTTCGTGGCCCAGCCCGGATGCCTTGACGCCACCGAAGGGAGTGCGTAGGTCGCGGACGTTGTTGGAGTTCAGCCAGACCATGCCGGCTTCGACGGACTGTGAGAAGTTGTGTGCCCGTTTGAGATCGTTGGTCCAGATGTACGCGGCGAGACCGTAGCGGACACCGTTCGCGAGCTCCAGGGCCTCCGAGTCGCTGTCGAACGGTGTGATCGCGACGACGGGGCCGAAGATTTCTTCCTGGAAGATCCGGGCATCGGGCTTGACGTCCGCGAACACCGTCGGAGCAACGAAGTTGCCCACCTCGAAGCCCTCGGCCCGTCCGCCGCCCGCGACCAGTCGTGCCTCGTTCTTGCCGATCTCTATGTAGCTCATGACCTTGTCGTAGTGCTCGGGGTGCACGAGGGCGCCGACTTCGGTTGCGGGGTCGTGTGGGTAGCCGACGTTGATGCGTTTCGCCTGCGCTGCATAGCGATCGACGAACTCGTCGTAGATGGGCCGCTCGACGAGGATCCGGCTACCGGCTGTGCAGCGTTCACCGTTCAGCGAGAAGACGCCGAAGATGGTGGCGTCGACGGCAGCGTCGAGATCGGCGTCGGCGAACACGACTGCCGGGCTCTTGCCGCCGAGCTCCATCGACAGTCCCTTCAGGAACGGAGCTGCGTTGGCGAAAATCAGCTGTCCGGTGCTGGATTCACCGGTGAAGGAAATCAACGGGACGCCAGGGTGCTTGACCAGCGCGTCGCCGGCTTCCTCGCCGAGGCCGTTGACGAGGTTGAACACGCCCTCGGGCAGTCCGGCTTCTTCGAAGATGCCGGCCCACAAAGATGCGGACAGTGGGGTGAACTCTGCCGGCTTGAGTACGACGGTGTTGCCGGTTGCCAACGCGGGCCCGAGTTTCCACGACTCGAGCATGAACGGTGTATTCCATGGAGTGATCAGGCCGGCAACACCGATGGGGGTGCGGTTGACGTAGTTGATCTGTCTGCCCGGCACCTTGTAGGTATCGTCGGATTGAGCCACGATCAGGTCGGCGAAGAAGCGAAAGTTCTCCGCGGCTCGACGCGCTTGCCCGAGAGCCTGGGTGATCGGCAGACCGGAGTCGAACGACTCCAGTTCGGCAAGACGTGCGTCGCGAGACTCGACGATGTCGGCGATGCGATGCAGGATCCGCGAACGTTCGCGGGGCAGCATCCGAGGCCAGGGGCCCTCTTCGAAGGCCTTGGTCGCGGCGTCGACGGCACGGTCGATGTCGGCCTTCTTGCCGGACGCGGCCGTGAGGTAGGTCTCGTTCGACACGGGATCCAACACCTCGAAGGTGTCCCCGTCGATCGAGTCGACGAACTGTCCGCCGATGTAGTGCTGGATTTTGCTGGGCAGGTCCGCGGGGACGGTGTGTTGTCCCTCGTCGGCAACTGTGTCGGTCATGCGTACTCCTAGGGTGAATTCAGTAGGCCGGTAGGCCGAGAGTTTCGTCAGGGTGCTCGTGGATCAAGTAGGCGTCCAAGGTTGCTGATCGGTGCCGCCGCGCGGCCTTCTCGATCTCGCCTAGCGGTGCTCCGATTTCGATGAGGCGCACGATGTTCTCGTGCTCGTGGACCGATTCATGGGCACGGCCCGGTACGAAGGTGAAGGTCGACGCTCGCAGATGGCCGAGCCGACCCCATTCGGCTTCCACCAGCGTCACCATGCGGGGATTGACGCACTTGGCGAACAGGATCTTGTGGAACTCCTGGTTCAGTGAGGTGAACTGGCGGGGGTCGAAATCCTTCAGGGATTCGATCATGCGCTCGTTGACCGTGCGCGCACGACGAAGGTCGTCCTCGGAGAGTCGACGTGCGGCCAGTGCGGTGGCCGCACCTTCCAGAATGCTCAAACTCTGCATGCTATAGCGGTATTCGGTGTCGTCGACCATCGAGACATGGGCGCCCACATTGCGTTCGAAGGTGACCATCCCCTCGGCCTCGAGTTGCCTGATAGCTTCGCGCACAGGCACGACGCTCATGTCCAGATCTTTGGCGATGGAACCGAGAACCAAGCGATAACCAGGGGTGTACTCCTGGCGCGCGATGCGCTCCTTGACGTAGTGGTATGCAATCTGCGATTTGCTCTGGTTCATCGTTGCGCTCCGTGGTTCTGCCGCCAGGACTCGTACTTCTGCTTCCACTCGTCGTTGGGTGGAAACAGGCCGTCGAGAGCGTGTCCTGCGGCGACCTGGTCGGCAACCCAGGCGTCTTGTTCTTCTTGTGCGAGTGCGTCGTCGGCGACACCTTCCGCCAGAGCAGGAGGAATGACGATCACGCCGTCCCCGTCGCCGACAATGATGTCGCCGGGCTGGACCGTTGCACCGCCGCAACCGATGGTCAGGTCGTGGTCCCACGGGACATGGCGTCGGCCGAGTACCGCGGGATGGGCTGTAGCTGCGAACACCGGCAGACCGATGTCCGCGACGGCGTCACGATCGCGCACTCCGCCGTCGGTGACGACGCCGACCGCTCCACGTGCCTTCGCGCGAAGCGCAAGAATGTCACCGAGTGTGCCGGAACCGAGTTCGCCGCGAGCTTCGATCACGATTACTTCGCCGTCGGCCACCGCGTCGAAAGCTCGTTTCTGCGCGTTGTAGCCGCCGCCGTGCGATACGAAGAGGTCTTCGCGATTGGGCACGAACCGCAATGTGCGGGCGATACCGACGATCTTGGTGCCCGGTGTCAGAGCCTGAACTCCGTCTATCGACACGTTGTTCAACCCCCGCTTGCGTAGCTGGGCGGACAGGCCCGCAACCGGTACACGAGTGAGCTTCTCGCGCAGATCCGAGGCCAACCCCTGCCGCGGTGTCGGAGCAAGTCCTGCAGCCTCCGGAGAACCCCACGCGTCGGCTCGTTGTCCGTCGTCGACCGAGGGTGTGGACCCGATACTGGCGTCGAACTGTGTCGTGCCCTGAACGACCGTGGTGACGAGCCGTCCCGACGCCTGTCCTCCGGGGGCGTCGACCTCGACCTCGACGACGTCACCGGGGGAGACGACCGACGAACCCGCTGGAGTGCCGGTCAGAATGACATCGCCCGGTTCGAGCGTGAAGTGCTGGGACAGGTCGGCAATCAGCTGGGGGAGCGAGAAGATGAGGTCGGCGGTGGTGTCGTCCTGGACGAGCTCACCATTGACCCAGGTTCGCAGTCGCAACCCCGACGGGTCTACCGAATCGGCGTCGATGACGTGTGGTCCGAGAGGCGTGTAGCCGTCGCGTCCCTTCGATCGGACATTCGACCCTTTGTCGTTCGCCCGCAAGTCGTACACCCCGAAGTCGTTGGCCCCGGTGACCCCCGCGATGTAGCTCCAGGCGTCGTCGATCGATACGTGGTTCGCGGGCTTACCCACTATCAGAGCGATCTCGCCCTCGAATGCCAGTAGCTCGGTGCCTGCGGGCCGTTCGACCGTTCCGCCGGTGGCTGCCACGGAACTGGACGGCTTGAAAAAGTAGGAGGGATGGGCCGGTCGGCGACCGCGCTGATCTGCACGAGAGGCGTAACTCAGGTGCACCGCAACGATTTTGCCGGGCCTTGTCGGTGAAGGGTTCGCTGCCGTGCCGACTGCAGCGTGGGTTTCGCTGTGCATGTTCCTCCTTGGTAGCAACCCTTGCATCATATCTCAGATCGTATACGATGAGTGACGCAGATCGCAATGATCCCACGCCGTGCCCTCTGACACCGCGTAGAGCATCAATCAAGGAGTAGCCATGAGTGCACCGCCCCGGCACCCGTCGGAACACGGCCGCCACATCACTGATCGCGAACGCCGACGCGTCGTTTTCGCTGCAGTGGTGGGAACGACCGTCGAGTGGTACGACTTCTTCATCTATGCCGCCGCGGCGGGACTCGTGTTCGGCAACCTGTTCTTCGGGCCTGCGGGCGCGGGTGTTGCCACGATCCTGTCGTTCCTGACCGTCGGAATCAGCTTTCTTTTCCGGCCGCTCGGTGCCTTCTTGGCCGGCCACTACGGGGACAGATACGGCCGCCGCGTCGTACTGATGGTGACGCTGGTGATGATGGGCGTCGCGACAACCCTGGTGGGCTTGCTGCCGACCTACGGTGCAATAGGAATCGCTGCACCGATCCTGCTGATCTTTCTCCGTATCCTGCAGGGCATCTCGGCAGGCGGAGAATGGGGTGGTGCTGTGCTGATGGCGGTCGAGCACGCCCCCGACAACAAGCGAGGCGTGTACGGGGCCTCACCGCAGGTAGGCGTGCCGTTGGGGTTGCTGCTGGCGTCCGGCGTCATGGCTCTGATGACGATTATCGCTCCCGGTGATGCCTTCGAGCAGTGGGGTTGGCGCGTCCCATTCCTGCTGTCGGTCGTGCTCATCCTGATCGGCCACTACATCCGCCGACGGGTCGAGGAAAGTCCGGTGTTTCTCGAGATCGCCGAGCGCAAGGAACAGACGAAGACACCGATCGTCGAACTCTTCCGCAGTCATTGGAAGCTCGTCATCGTCGCGGCGCTGGTATTCGCAGGCAACAGCGCTGTGGGATACATGACCACGGGTGGCTACATCCAGAACTACGCCACCAATCCCGACGGCCCGGTAGGACTCGATCGCGGTCCTGTTCTGTGGGCAGTGGCGGGATCAGCTGTGAGTTGGTTGGTTTTCACCTGGATCGGTGCGTGGGTGAGTGACCGCATCGGCCGTCGGTCGACATATCTCGTCGGCTGGGTTCTGCTGATCGCAGCTCTGATTCCGCTGTTCACATTGGTCAGCACCGGTAATGTCTGGGTCTTGCTGCTCGGGCTGGTACTCACCACCATCGGTCTGGGATTCACCTACGGTCCCCAGGCTGCGCTGTACGCGGAGCTGTTTCCTGCGTCGGTGCGATTCTCGGGAGTGTCGATTTCCTATGCGATCGGCGCCATCGTCGGCGGCGCGTTCGCCCCGACGATCGCCGCGGCACTCGTCCGCGCCACTGGAACGACGACCGCGGTCACCATCTACCTCGTGGTGATGGTTCTCTGCAGTCTCGTGGCCACCGCGCTGCTGCGCGATCGCAGCGGTATTCCCCTGGGGCCGGATCACGAAAGCGAACAATCAGTAAGCCCGATTAGAGGATTGGCACAGGTCTGACAATGCAATTTCACCACCACGGCTACGTCTCGGGTGACCCACGCATCGCGAATGCAGCCGGAACCGGTATCGACCGACCCGAGGAACTGCCCGACGAGGTCGATGTCCTCATCGTGGGCACCGGCCCAGCAGGAATGATGACGGCCGCACAACTCTCCCAATTCCCCTCGGTGACAACACGAATTATCGAGAAGCGGACAGGCCGACTTGCCATCGGGCAGGCCGACGGAATCCAGGCGCGCAGCGTCGAGACGTTTCAGGCTTTCGGGTTCGCGGACCGCATCACCGACGAGGCGTATCGAATCACCGAAATGGCTTTCTGGAAGCCGGATCCGAACGATTCCACGAAGATCGTGCGCGCAGCGCGAACCCCCGACGACGCGACCGGTATAAGCGAGTTCCCACACCTCATCGTCAACCAAGCGCGGGTCCTCGATTACTTCGCCGAGGTCATGGCGAACGCGCCCACTCGTATGAAGCCAGATTTCGGGTACGAGTTCTGCGCGCTGGAGGTAGGCGAAGGCGAGTATCCGGTCACCGTCACGCTGAAGCGCACCGGCGCCGACTCCGCAGGCCAGTTGCGTACTGTGCGTGCCAAGTACGTCGTGGGATCCGACGGCGCGCGTAGCGCCGTTCGCGACATCATCGGATGCACGCCTATCGGGGACAAAGCATTTCACGCGTGGGGCGTCATGGACGTACTCGCTGTCACGGACTTTCCCGACATCCGAACCAAGTGCGCGATACAGTCCGGCTCAGGCGGCAGTATCCTGCACATCCCGCGCGAAGGCGGTCACCTGTTCCGGATGTACGTCGATCTCGGTGAGGTTGCCGAGAACGACAACGGAAACGTCCGTAAGACGAGCATCGAGGACATCATCGCTCACGCGAACGAGATCATGCATCCGTACACCCTGGACGTGCGGGATGTCGCCTGGCACAGCGTGTACGAGGTAGGGCATCGGGTTACCGACCGATTCGACGACGTACCGGTAGACGAGGTTGGCACCCGTATGCCGCACGTGTTCATCACAGGCGATGCGTGCCATACCCACAGCGCGAAGGCCGGTCAGGGCATGAACGTGTCCATGCAGGACGGGTTCAACCTCGGGTGGAAGCTCGGTCACGTGCTCGAAGGTCGCAGCCCGGAGAGTCTCCTAGCGACGTACACCGCCGAGCGGCAGGCTATCGCGCAGAACTTGATCGACTTCGACAAAGAATGGTCGACGATGATGGCGAAGCGACCCGAGGACTTCGACAACCCGTCGGAGCTCGAGGAGTTCTACGTCAAGACTGCAGAGTTCCCGGCTGGTTTCATGACCGAGTACGAGCAGTCGATGATCGTCGGCGGCGCCGTCCATCAGGACCTGGCAAGGGGGTTCACGCTCGGCAAGCGTTTCAAGTCTGCGCCTGTGGTGCGTGTGTGCGACGCCAATCCGGTGCATCTCGGTCATCATCATCGCGCCGACGGACGCTGGCGCATATACGTGTTCGCCGATTCCGCGGCAGGCAATCGTTCCTCCAGTCCGGCACTGGACGAGTTGGCCGACTGGTTGAAGGAGTCGCCCGAATCGCCGGTTGTTCGCTACACACCCATCGGGACCGACGGCGACAGCAGATTCGACATCAAGGTCGTGTATCAGCAAGCCCACACCTCGGTCGACCTCGGCGCGGTTCCCTCGATCTTCCTTCCTCGCGGCGGCCCGTTCGGACTGGTCGACTACGAGAAGGTCTATGCCACGGATCCAGTTGTCGACATCTTCGACGAACGCGGAATCGACCGCGACGGGGCGATCGTCGTCGTCAGGCCGGACCAGTACGTCGCCCAGGTGCTCCCACTCGGTGCGACCGAAGAGTTGGCAAGCTTTTTCGCCGCGAACATGTTGCCGCAGAACACCTCCAATACAAAGGAATTGGTATGAACGACCTCGAGGCCGAACTGCTGAAGTCGGTCCCAGACAGCCTCTTCATCGGTGGATCGTGGCGTCCGTCCTCGTCGAACGCGACTCTGCCCGTCCATGATCCTGCGACGGGGGAGGTCATCCGCGAGATCGCCGACGCCACCCCAGCCGACGGTATGGCGGCACTCGATGCGGCCGTCTCGGCTGCCGACTCGTGGGCCGCCACTCCTGCGCGCCAACGCGCCGAGATCCTGCGTCAGGCCTTCGACATCCTGCAGGAACGTCGCGAAGATCTAGCATTGCTGATGACGATCGAAATGGGGAAGCCGTTGGCCGAAGCCAGGGGAGAGGTCGCGTACGGAGGAGAATTTCTGCGTTGGTTCAGCGAGGAGGCCAGTCGAATACAGGGGCGGTACGGCCCGAACCCGGAAAACACCGGCCGAATGTTCGTCACCCAGCATCCGGTTGGGCCTTGTTTCCTCATCACGCCGTGGAACTTCCCGTTGGCCATGGCCACTCGCAAGATTGCGCCCGCCCTTGCCGCCGGCTGCACAGTCGTCGTGAAGCCGGCAGCGTTGACGCCGCTGACGACCTTGCTGCTGGTTGAGATTCTGCAGCAGGCCGGTCTTCCCGAAGGCGTGGTCAATGTTGTCACGACGTCGTCGTCATCTGCTTTGTCCGAACCGATCATTGCCGACCCGCGATTGCGCAAGTTGTCGTTCACTGGCTCCACTCCGGTCGGTCAGAGCCTGATGCGTCAGGCTGCGACCGGGGTGCTGCGCACGTCGATGGAACTGGGCGGAAACGCACCGTTCGTCGTATTCGGAGATGCTGACCTGGGCAAAGCAGTCGACGGCGCCATCGCAGCGAAGTTTCGCAACATCGGCCAGGCGTGCACGGCGGCCAACAGGTTCATCGTGCATACATCGATTGCGCAGGAATTCACCCGTCGGGTCACCGAAAGAGTCGACGGTTTCGAGGTCGGGCGCGGTACGGAGGATGGCGTCACGATCGGACCTCTCATCGACGCCAAAGCTGTCGCCAAGGCCGACGAGCTGGTCAGCGATGCCGTGCGACGCGGAGCGACCGTCACCACCGGCGGCGCCGCGATCGAGCGCGCCGGCACCTTCTATGCGCCGACAGTCCTGACCGATGTGACACCTGGCAGCGACATCCTGCGTGAAGAGATTTTCGGACCCGTTCTCGCCATCTCGACCTTCGACACCGAGGATGAGGCCGTCGCGCTTGCCAACGACACCGAGTACGGGCTGGTCTCCTACGTGTATACCGAGGACTTCACGCGTGGACAGCGCATGATCGAGCGTCTGCACACAGGAATGATGGGCCTCAACTCCGGTGTCGTGTCGAATGCGGCCGCGCCATTCGGGGGGTGGAAGATGTCCGGTCTGGGCCGCGAAGGTGGAGCCGAGGGGATCCACGAATACCTGCAGACCAAGTACACGCTCACGCCATCACCGTTCGGATGAATCCACAGTCTGTCGAAGCTCACTTTTGTTGGAGCTCGCTGATGCAGTCGTCGAGCATGCGAACCTGGTGTGACGCAGTCATCGCGTCTGGATTCAGCACAGCCATGACCTGTACTCCCATCAGCATCGACAACACCCTGTCGGCGGCCACAGCGACGTCCGTATCTCGGATGTGCCCGTCGTCGAGGGCCTGCTGGAGAAAGCCGGTTATCCGCGCCCGCCAGTCGTTCCAGGCGTCGATGTTGATCCGGCCGATCACAGGGTCGTACATCGCGCGCTGCCACAAACTCGTGGCAATCCGTGCCTCCAGCAAGCTCTCCTCGTTCAGTGGGAGGATCTCGCGACACAGGATGCGAAGTGCATCCACTCCGCGGGCGTCGCCGCTCTTGTCCTCGACGCGCCCGTTGGTTGCGTTGTAGATGTGCTCGTACGCGACCTGTAGGACCTCGTCCTTGTTTGCGAAGTAGTAGCCGAGCACTCCGTTGGCGTAACCGGCTTCGTCGGCGATGGCGCGCATGCTCAGCGCCGACAGCCCTCTAGTGGCCAGCAATCGCCAGACGGCACCGACGATTTCGCGCCGACGCTCGTCATGATCGACCTTCTTGGGCATCCTGTTCGCCACCTCCCAGTGATGTCCATTCAAGCGTGGGCTGTTTCCTGGGACTCACTTGCCCCAAGGTTGCAGAATAGTTAACCCGATGCGAATCGGTACGTAACAAATTGCACCCATTATTTTCTACAAACGTAGGAAATACGGGTACCGTTGCGGCACAACACTTTGAACGGAGACACCGATGGCGATCAGTCCCGACGCAGTCGACCACGAACTGTCCATGGCAACCGAGAGTGAAATATCGGCTGTGCGCGAAATCCTGGTAGCGGCCGGTGTGGTGGCTTCCACATCTCGGTTCGTCTATGTAGGTCTGCTCGAGCCTGACAAAGCGCTTCTGTACGGCGACGGACCGATGGACCGTGACCGACGGTTTCGTGCAATGCTGCTCGACCCCACCAAGCCGGAGTCGATCGATGTGGTCGTCTCGGTGACACACCGAGTCGTGGTTTCGCATCACGTCCTCGACACGCGAACAGCTGGTCAGCTGCCGGTATTGGACGAAGAGTTCGGCCTCGTCGAGGAACTGCTGAGCGTCGACGAGAGATGGTTGACCGCCCTGGCTACCAGGGGCGTCGACGTCGCGCAGGTCCGGGTCGCTCCGCTGTCCGCCGGGGTGTTCGACTACCCCGGCGAAGAGGGACGACGCATTCTTCGTGGACTCGCGTTTCTGCAGCAGCACCCCGGCGATCACCCGTGGGCACATCCCATCGACGGTCTCGTTGCGTTCGTCGACGTCGCATCTCGCGAGGTCACCGAAGTGCACGACTTCGGCGCAGTTCCGATCCCAGCAGAGTCAGGTAACTTCGACGACCCTGCCGTTGCAGGGCCGGCCCGCACCACGCAGAGACCTATCGAGATCACCCAACCCGAAGGCCCGAGCTTTACCGTGACGGGCAATCGTGTCGACTGGGAGAAGTGGTCCTTCCGAGTCGGTTTCGATGCTCGCGAAGGGCTCGTACTCCATCAGATCGGCTTCGTCGACGGTGACCGTGTACGGCCGATCGTGCACCGCGCGTCCATCGCCGAGATGGTCGTACCCTACGGCGACCCCTCGCCAGTGCGGTCGTGGCAGAACTACTTCGACACCGGTGAATACCTGGTCGGTAGGTACGCGAACGCACTCGAACTCGGATGCGACTGCGTCGGTGACATCACGTACTTCGACGCTGTCATCGCAGACGAGTTGGGTGTACCTCGTACATTGCGGAACGCGATCTGCATGCATGAAGAGGACTTCGGTATTCTCTGGAAGCACTCCGACCAGTGGGCAGGTTCGAGTGAAACACGTCGCCAACGTCGTTTGGTAATTTCCTTCTTCACCACGATCGGGAATTACGATTACGGGTTCTTCTGGTACCTCTACCTCGATGGAACCATCGAATTCGAAGTCAAGGCAACGGGTATCGTGTTCACCTCCGCCTACCCGGGCAAGGACTACCCGTACGCGTCGGAGATAGCCCCGGGCCTGGGTGCGCCCTATCATCAGCACCTGTTCAGCGCTCGGCTCGACATGATGGTCGACGGCCTCGGCAACAGCGTCGAAGAGATCGAATGCGTACGTGTGCCGATGGGCGAGGACAATCCGCACGGAAATGCTTTCACGCTCGGAAAGACTCTGTTGCACAACGAGTCCGAGGCGCAACGTATGGCTGACAACCGGGCTGGGCGGGTATGGCATGTCGTGAACCCGAACGTCTCGAACCGGCTTGGCCGTCCGGTTGCGTACGCGCTGCATCCAGAAGGAAACCCGACACTGTTGGCCGATTCGGAATCCTCGGTGGCGGGGCGGGCGGCGTTCGCGACCAAACATCTATGGGTTACGCAGTACTCGCCGAACGAGTTGTATGCATCAGGGGATTTCGTCAACCAGCATCCTGGGGGATCGGGACTGCCGGAGTTCGTGGCGGGCAACCGGAGCGTGGACAACAAGGACATCGTTCTGTGGCACACGTTCGGCCTCACGCACTACCCGCGTCCCGAGGACTGGCCGATCATGCCCGTCGACTACAGCGGCTTCACCCTCAAACCGGTCGGGTTCTTCGATCGAAACCCCACGCTCGACGTGCCGGGCAACGCACGACATTGCCACTGACGTCTCTATCTCCACACCACCCACCTCACCTCCCATATGGAGTTCCCATGACCACAGAGCATCCTGCAAAGAGTCACCACGCTCACGATCATCAGTTGCGTCGAGGATCCATCGGCGTCCTCGGTGTGACGTTTTTCGTCATATCTGCAGCCGCACCTCTGACTGCCATGGCAGGCGGTGCGCCGGTGGCGATGCTGCTGGGCAACGGACCGGGTGTGCCAGGCGCCTACGCCGTCGCAGTCGTCACCTTGCTCGTGTTCGCTGTCGGGTATACCGCCATGGCTCGCCACCACACGAGTACTGGGGCGTTCTACTCCTACGTCACCCGCGGTCTACGTCAGCAATTCGGCGGTGCCGCGGCATATCTGGCACTGCTGAGCTACAACGCGATGCAGGTCGGACTGTGGGGATTGTTCGGCGCTGCGCTCAGCGGATTCGTCCTGGACGAATTCGACGTTTCCATCGACTGGTGGGTCTACGTCGTCATCGGGGTCGCAGTCGTTGCCGTCCTCGGCTATCGCCAGATCGACCTGTCGGTCAAGGTGCTCTCGGTTCTCGTGGCCGCCGAATTTCTCGTCGTCATCATCTTGGCCGTGGTGATCGCCTTCGAGGGCGGTGACTTCGGCACGGCGTCGATGAGTATCACCCCGCTGACACCGAGTGCACTGATGAGCGGCTCGCTGCCGATCGCGCTTCTGTTCTGCTTCGCCTCCTTTGTCGGTTTCGAGGCGACCTCGATCTACAGCGAGGAAGCGAAGGACCCCAAACGCACGGTTCCGCGGGCGACGTTTCTGTCCGTGGTGACCATCGGTCTGGTCTACACGGTCGTGACATTCCTGATGATCAATGGCGCAGGCGTACAGAATATTCCGGCGTTCGTCGCGCAATTGGCGGATCCGACTACCTTCATCTTCGAGCTTTCGAACTTCTACATAGGGGAGTGGTTCACCACCATCATGCGATTGCTCTTCGTCACCAGTGTGTTCGCCGCGGTGCTCGCGTTCCACAATGCCGTTGCGCGCTACGCATACGCGCTGGGTCGGGAAGGAATACTGCCGCGGGGCGTCGGGCACACGCATGCGCGTCATCGCAGTCCGCATGTCGGTTCGGTTGCTCAGTCGGTACTCGCGCTCGTAGTCGTCGGGCTCTTCGCTGTCACCGCCCAGGACCCCGTTCTCGCTCTCTTCACCTGGCTGACCAACCTCGGCACTCTCGGCGTGATCGCACTGATGGCGCTGTCCTCGTTTGCGATCGTTGCTTTCTTCGCCCGCAACCGTGAGCTGGACAGCAATGTTCTACGGACCGTCGTCGCTCCCCTCGCTGCAGGCGTTGCACTGAGCGCGATCCTGGCCTACGCGGTTGCGAATTTCGGACTACTCATCGCGTCGGGAGGGGCGTTGGTCTGGATTCTCCCGAGCCTACTGTTGGTCGTCGCAGTTCTCGGTGTTGTGGCGTCGATACGTTTGCGTTCCCGCTCACCGCAGCTGTACGCCGAGATGGGTCGCCACCGCGAATGACGCGCACCGTCGCTATCGCTGTCGGGACCGGAGCAGAGAAACAGGCGGTGTGCTCTCCTGTCGGCGTGACGGTGCGCGGAGCAAGCGCACTTGCGCTGTCGATTGCTGCTGCGGCACTGCATATCCCATCGATCGGTTCGCTCACCGGTGCGGAGCGGGTGGCTGTCGTAGTCCTGGCCACCGGCTGCGTGTGGTGCGGTGTGCACCTCGTACGCGGACCGACTGCCAGAGCATGGGCCACGGCAGCGACGATGTCGACGCTGATGGTCGCTGTGCATCTGTCCGCGATGGGCTCCGGGCACGGCGCCCAGCACGGAACTCACGCGACCACTCCGAACCTGAATGTCGCCACCGCGTCGATGTCGTCGTCGATGCAGTTGTCGCTGCTGCTGACTCTCGTCGAGCTGAGTTTCACGGTGAGCATGCTGTGGATCAGCACACCGACGAGAGATGAGTCCGCGCTGACAGGCGGCCCGTAATCGGGACCATGCTGTGTCGTGTGCGTCCCTCAGCGAGTCCGAGGCCCGGCGAATTCGCCTCGGGTGCGCCCGACCATGTCAGCCGGTTCCGACAGCACGGGATTGCCACGATGTCGGGTGCGGTATTCGTTGGGGGTGCAGTCGAGCTGTTGACGAAATGCCCTGGTCAGATGCGAACTGTCGTAGAAGCCCCAGCGTACCGCGATCGCGCTGAGGGTGACCGAGCTGTCGGAAGTTGCAATGTCGTGCATTGCGCCGTTGAGTCGCTCGTCGCGAACGCATTCGGAGAACGTGGTACCGACGGCTTGAAACAGGCGGTGCATCGACCGGGTCGATATGGATGCCTCTCGGGCTGCCGATTCCGCGCTGATCTTCCCGAGAGGCACTGCTGCGCGGATGTATTGGCGAATGATGAGCCGGAGGGCGTCATCGCGCGACTGCGTGTCGGAGTCGCTGCGTCGGATTCCCGATCCGGCGACTGCGGACAATATGTCGACGAATGATCGGTCGATGGTCTTCAAAGCCAGTGGGTCCAGGTTCGGGTGTTCGCGCCACAGGGCCGTCATCATCGTCCCGACGAGTGTGCCGGGACCTGACATGGTGTCGATCGAGCCGCCGGTGACCGCGTCGGGGTTCCAGAGATCTCGGGGAATGCGAAACGAGAGGACCTTCCACATCGCCTCGGATGCCGGTTCCCGGTACTCCATCTGGTATGGGCGAGTCGTATCGAACACGGTCAGAGAACCCGGGGTGATCAGAGACTGGCGGCCATCTTGCTCTGCGAAGCACGTTCCGACTAGCTGCAGGTTGACGAATACGGCGTCGAGGGGTGCCCTGGCCACCTCCTGGCGTCCGTGTTCGAGCACTTGGGTGACAGAACTTATCTCGGCGCAGTTCACTGTCGAGAGTTCCTTCGAGTCGACCCAGCCAAGGACCCCATCAGGACTAGCGCTGCGCTCTCGTTGCGAGCGGCCTCGTTTCGGAGACAGAGGTGTAAATGCTTCGCACACCACATCACCCCAGTAACGGGCCTGGTCTCGTGGATCGAGTCCGGACGTGGACCAGTACGGCACCCGGACCTCCTTTGCGCCTTCGATCGCATGTGATGTGGAATGTAACGTCGGCCGTTGACCGCCATATTTCGTCAGCGTTACAAAGCGTGTCTACCCTGGTGCTACTGCTGCCATCGATCCGCGGTGTAGGAATCACGCAGTCAAGCGTCGCCCATCGCGTTCGGTGCGGCGACCGACAACGTGGGCAGGGAGCAACGGCATTACCTCCTCGAGGACGCGTCGACGGACGGCCGCTCGGTACGAGTCGACGACAGGCACGATCACTACGCCGTCAGCAACGGACGCAGCCTTGATATCTGCGATCAAACCCGCCAGACCGGATGATGTGCCGACGTAGCGCACGGACTCGGGCCGTCCAACAGTAGATGCGGCCAATTCCTTGCGTGCAATGCGTGCCTCGGTGGCGATATGTACTTCCAATACGAGGATGACGGAGATGGTTGTGTCCTCATGGCCCGCTGCTTCGCAAGCCCGCCTCGAGCGCCTCCGTATTTCCTGGGATTCGGCGAGGTCGGCCGCCCGAATCCGGACGCTGTCGGACGTTGGTTCGGCAGTGAGCCACAGGGGATCTTCATAATGCGACGCAGCGGAACTATCGAGGCAGACGTGCATGATCGTGGTATCGGGCATCAGCGGTCCAATTCAGGAAAGCCTCGGGTAAGAGGACGGTGAACGTCAGGTGGCGGCGTGCGGTACCAGCGCACGGAATGCAGATCCGTGCCAGATGAGGGGGTCGGTCTCAGGGGTGCTGCTCATTGCATGTACGTGGAGCAGTACGACGTCATGGTCACCGGCGGACACCTCGGAGTGAATGCTGCATTCGAGATGGACAGGTGCTCCGTCGATCAGGAGGGCGCCGGATTCAAGTGCGGTGGTGGGGATTCCGTCGAACCGTTGTGCTGTCTTGGAGGAGAGCTGTCGTGCGGCGGAGTCATGTGCTTCGCCGAGGACCGAGACGCCGACACGATCACGTGTCTTCAGCCTGGGCCAGCTCGTCGACGTGTGTTGTACCGCGAACAGGACCAGAGGTGGATCGGCCGAAATGCCGACCTGAAAGGAGGATGCGACGAGAACCACGGGCTCGTTGTCGACGATTGCGGACACAGCGGCTATTCCCGACGGAAACAACGCGAAAGTCGTCCGGAGCGCCATGGGATCGTCGGCTGCGTCGGTCAATTCGAGACGACGGGCAGTGTGAGTGTGGGACATGAGCGAAAGCCGTTCCTGTGAGTAGAGAGTCGTCAGGACGAGCTGGGCCCAGCGTCTGAACGCGGCCCAGCTCGTCGACTGTGAGGCTGCCGGACGGTAGATCAGACGGCTGCGGTGTCCCAGGTGACGTGGGTTCCGCCTGCACCACTGACTTCGGCGTCACGGACGAATGCACCACGGTACTTCGCGGCTGCGTGACGATCGGGTAGACGCGGTCCGATCCCGGGGAACATCCGCTCCCGCAACGTTCCTGTCCCGTATTCCTTCTGCGCCAAACCACGTTCCTGCAAGACCGGGATGACGTGCTCGACGAAGTCCTCGGCCGACTGCGGGAAGTACTGAATGATCTGGTTGACACCGTCGACGCCGGCATTCTGCCACTGCTCGAGCTTGTCGGCGATCTGCTCGGGAGTACCGACCATCCGGCTTGCGTACGACAGTGCTCCGACGAGATCGGATACCTTCGCCTTCTGCCCGTTGTTGGAGTCCTCGAACATCCGCGCATATCCCTGCACTCCGGACATCGAGGTCTGCTCGATCGGCATGTCCGGATCCAGACCCGAGACATCGATTCCCATGTCCCGGCCGATGTGCGCCGCCAAACCGCGGTAACTGATGTCCTCGTCGATTTCGGCGGACTTACGCCATGCTTCTTCCTCGGTGGAACCGACGACGAAGGAGAACCCCTGAATGAACTTCAGGTCACCGGCGTCACGACCCGCAGCGACAGTCTCTTTTCGCTGTTCTGCGATACCTTTGCGGGCACCCTCCACTGTCGGATACACCACGAACGTTGCCTCGGCATGGCGCGATGCGAACTCCCGTCCCACCTTGGACGACCCCGCTTGATACATGACCGGTGTGCGCTGCGGGGACGGGGACGCCATGTGCGGGCCGAGGACCTTGTAGCGTTCGCCGTGGTGGTAGACCCGGTGGATCTTGTCGGCATCGGCGTAGACGCCGGCCTCGCGATCGGCGAGTACCGCGCCGTCGTCCCAGGACCCTTCCCAGAGCTTGTAGACGACCTTCATGTACTCATCCGCCCATCGGTACCGCTCGTCGTGTTCGACGATCTTGTCGTAGCCGTAGTTCTGAGCTGCCGAGTGCGTGGCACTGGTGACGATGTTCCACCCGATGCGGCCTTTGCTCAGGTGATCCATCGTCGACATCTTGCGGGCGAAGCTGAACGGATGCTCGGTCAGAATCGAGCTGGTGAACGTCAAACCGAGGTTGTCCGTGGCACCGATCAACGCGGCACACAATGCAGCCGGGTCGTGACAGGGCATGTGCAGGCCCTCTTCGATGTAGGCGTTCCACTTGCCCTCGTACGCCGGATCGATACCGACCACATCAGCCAAGAACAGAGCATCGTACTTACCGCGCTCCAACGTCTTGGCCAAGTCCACCCAGGTATCGAGAGCATCGAAATGCACCTGAGTGGTCTTCGGATTCCGCCACAGACCGTGATACGTATGCGACACGGTGTTCATTTGAAAAGCATTGAAAATCATCCGGTTTCTCGTCATGAGTTGAAACTTAAGAGGTGGATATTTCGCGTCGATTAAACGGAGAATCGTTTGGGTTTCTATGGCCTCACTCGTCGATTTCCCTCTTGGTGAGGTGTATTTTCCCTCGACGGTGAGAGTCATCCCTTCATTCGATTGTGCAAACCTAAAGTCTTGTGGCGCAGTATAGTTGGGAGGTATGTGGCACTTGTGAAACCAATTATTATTTGTACTCAACGCACAAAATCCACCAACTCTGCGTATCCAGAGTGGGTGGTGTCTGGGCGTGATCAAATTAGATTCAAATTAGATTCGAATTCTCGAATTGGCAATTTGCGATATCGGTGATGTTCCCGGGCGCTGTGCGGCGCCGGGTGCTGCATGCAACCTCATGAGTGCAGTGCGTCGCCTCCGCTGTGGTCAGTGGGTGCGGCGTCTCGCCGCGTGCCCGTCCGGAGCAATCTTGCCCTGGGTATGCGCCACAGCGATTGGACTATCTCGCCACGTCTGTTGTACAGCTGCGCCACTCGGTGGCTACCGACGGGATCCGGACGTTTCACCCTGACCGTCGATAGGGCTCATCGCACTGCTCCCCGGTCGTGCACGTGCGATCGGTCGTGACTCGACGCGCTCCTCTTGTTCGCTCGTAACGACACCGCGACATCGTGTGCTTCGGTCGTGGTCGATCCGCCGACCACGTACTTCATGGCGTTGTCGATTGCTTCGTGGTCGGAACCGGTCCAACGTTCTTCTCGTTGCCGCCGATACTGGCTCCAGGATGGGCTGACGAACTGCTCTATCATCATGTCGCCGTGGTCGAGACTGCGAAACAAGTTCCACGAATAAGCCCCGGTCCGCCTACGCGCTAGGCCAACCGAGGACATCGACTGGATGAACTGCCCTCTGAGGTCGTCGGTGACGCGATACGTGATCGTGACCCGTATCGGTCCGTCCTCGGGCACAGGTTCGAAGACGACTGTCGGAGTTGGCCACGCCATGGAGGCCGCACGGTCGAGAACTCCGGTCTCGGGGCGTAGCGGCAGCACCGACACACTTGCAGCCACGAGTATCAACGCACCCACTGCTATCGCCAGGGAGTCGACAATGCCGATTCTCGATGCCAACCACCCCCACGCGAGCGAACCGACTGCCTGAGACCCCATGAACACCAGCAGATAGATCGACATTCCGCGAGCCCGCACCCATGGTGCGAGGGAAAGCTGAATGGACGCGTTCAGCGCGGTCAGGGTGGTGATCCACGCTATTCCCGACACCATGAGTGCCGGAATCACACACCAGACCGGCAGCGACGCAAGCGCAGCCACTCCGACCGAATACGCCACGGCAGATCCGGCCAGCAGACTGTTCGCACCGAAGTGGGCCCTCAGAATCGGTGTGACTGCTACACCGATGACGGCCCCGACACCGAGGATGCCCAGCACGATGCCGTACCCGATAGACCCCAGTCGCAGAACAGACGAGGTGGCCGATGGCAGAAGTGCCCACAATGCCGAAGCGGGAAAAGCGAAGAGCGCCGAGCGCAAGATGATTCGGCGGACTATCGGGCCCGACCGAATGTAGCGGATACCTGTGACGATCGACTCCGTGAGCCTTTCTCGATCGGCCGGTTCTCGCGTGGGGCGCTTCCACCTGGTCAGTACGCCGACCGTAGCCAGAAACGACAACGTGTTGATGGCGAACACGAACGTAGGCCCAGCGACGGCAACCAATACGCCTGCGAGCGCAGGTCCGATGGCTCGTGCTCCATTGACGGTGACGCCGCCCAATGCCGACGCCGCTGGAATCTGTTCTCGGGGAACCAGTTCTGGTTGAATTGCCTGCCACGCGGGCGCGGCGAGCGAAGACCAGCATCCCAAGACGAACGTGCACGCGAGCAGACCCCACGGAGACAGCGTGTCAGTCCACGCGAGCGCGGTGAGTACTCCTCCGGTCAGTAGCGAACCGAGACCGACCACGATCAGCAGTACTCGTCGGTCCAGCGCGTCGGCCAGCGCGCCCGCCAGCAGTGCCAAGAGAAGCGTAGGCAGAAGGCTGGCGGTTTGCACTGCCGCAATGATGGTCGTCGATGCCGCGCGCTCGACCAGGAACCACTGTGCTCCGACCGTCTGCATCCAGCCACCGATATTGGACACTAGCTGGGCGACGAACAGGCTGCGGTACAGAGTGTTGCGCAGCGGTGCCCATGCGGACACCGTGTCCGTCGGGGCGGAACCCGGTGTCGTCGCAGAGGGTGTCATCCTGGCCTCTTTCGGTACTCGCGTGCATCGGAGTAGGGCGGGTGCGTTGAAAACTCGTGCTATCCCAGGAGCCGTTGCCAGTTTCGCGGAACCCGCTCGGCCGGGCCGGGGACGGTTTGTGTGGGCGGATGGGATTCGGGGGGCGCGAGTGTCGGCCCACCATCGGCAAATTGGTTCGACCCGTAATCCCAGAACCAGTCCTCGCCGGGTTCGAAGCTCTGAATGATCCGATGCCCCGTGGTGTGGGCGTGCCCGCTCGCGTGCTGGTTGAGTGAATCGTCGCAGCACCCGATGTGCCCGCACTTGGCGCACCGCCGTAGATGGACCCACCAGCTACCGGTGAGGTTGCATTCGACACAGCCCGTACCACTGGGCGGCACCGAGGGGTCGAGGAACGATGCGAGGTCGCTCATGATTCGGCCTCCTCTACTGCATCGACCGGGTTGGTTCGCGGCACGACCAGCGGATCCGACGGAGTGAACGGGAAGTCGGGCAGAGCATCGAGATCGACGCCGAAGGTGGCCGCCAATACTGGCCGCGAAAACGCCGAGATCGATGCACGATATCCGATATCCCCCGGCGTGGGCTGATCGAAGAAGATCAAGAAATGGATCTCGTCGTCACCGATCACTTCGATCTGGTGCGGATATGCCCGCGGAATGAAGTAGACGTCGCCCGGCTTCAAGAGGTAAGTGTCGACGGAACCGTCCGGGTCGAGAATCGACATCCTGGCACGCCCTTTGTGGACGTACCCCATCTCGGCTGTGATCGGATGCCAATGTGGCTCGCGCATACCGTCTTCGGCGATCGTCAGTGAGTACATCGACAGGTGTTTCAGCGCGGGCCAGAACTGCGTCCGAGACGTCCTCACGTGTGCGTACGGCTGGCTGATCGGCGCACTCATACCCTCGAGGTCGAACTTGTGTGGATTGCCGAATCCGGCTGTGTCCGGGATGACCGCGGGTCCGGTGCGCTGGACGATGTCAGCTGCTGAGGTCGACAGTGCCATGGGTGTGAAGGCCGCTGCGTCGAGGCCGAAAGTGTTGCCGAGCACCGCCTCGGACATGGTCCCGAAAGCCGCTTTCAGCGAGAAGTCCTCGGGTTGTTCGTCGGAGAACGCGATGATGAACTCGGCCGTGGTGTCGGCTACGTTCTCGATGTGGTGCAGTGACCCGGATTCGATGGTGAACATCTGGCCGGCGTCGATGGTGAAAGACGAAAAGGCGCTTCCGTTGTCGAGGATCGAAATCAGAACCGAGCCGGCGATGCAGTAGCCCAGCTCGTCGGCATTGGCGTGCCAGTGTGGTTCACGGATGCTTCCTGGTTCGAGGACGAGACGCTTGATCGACAACCCGGTCAGCAGTGGGAAGTCGTCCGCTGTGAGCCTGGTGATCGAGCCGAGCTCGCTCGAGTGTTGCGGGGCTGCGTCGAGCAGAGACCGCACGTGTCTGGAGGTCATGAAAGTCACTGCCTTCCGAGGGAAGGCCCGGGCGGCGACTGACGGATCGCCACCCGGGCAGGGCCTTGTGCTACTTCGCGATGAAGTCGAGAATGTCCGCGTCCAAGGCCTTCTGGTACTCGCCGTAGATGCCGTGCGGTGCGCCGGGGTAGATCTTCAGTGTGCCGTCCTTGACCAGTTCAACTGTCTTCAGCGCGGCAGCGGCGATGGGGACGATCTGGTCGTCGTCGCCCTGCGCGATGAAGATGGGGACGGTCAGCGCCTTCAGGTCCTCGGTGAAATCGGTCTCCGAGAAAGCCTTCACACAGTCGTAGGCAGCAGCCAGATTGACGAGCATGCCCTGCCGCCAGAAGTCGTCCTTGGCTCCCTGCGAGACCTTCGAACCTTCACGGTTGGCTCCGAAGAACGGCTCGGCGAGGTCCTTGTAGAACTGCGAGCGATCGGTGAGGACTCCGTTGCGAATGTCGTCGAGGGCCTCGATCGGGGTGCCCTCCGGGTTGGACTCCGACTTCAGCATGATGGGCGGAACGGCGCCTGCGGTGATGACGCGGGCGACTCGGCTACCGCCGTACTGAGCTGCGTAGCGCACCACTTCGCCTCCTCCGGTGGAGTGGCCGATGAGCGTGAGTTCCTGAAGGTCGAGAGCCTCGACCAGTTCGGCGAGGTCGCGGGCGTACGTGTCCATGTCGTTCCCGGTGTAGGTCCTCGAAGAGCGGCCGTGCCCGCGGCGGTCGTGGGCGATGGCGCGGTAGCCAGCGTCTGCGAGCAGCTTGAGCTCGAGCTGCCATGCATCCGACGACAGAGGCCAACCGTGGCTCAAGAGAACCGGCTTTCCGGTGCCCTGCTCGGTGTAGTAGATCTCGGTTCCGTCGGTGGTGGTGATGTACGGCATGGTGGCCTCCTGCTGGTCGAGTGCTTCGGTGTGGTGCCGGGGTGTACCGAGAACACTCGTCCTTGTCGGAGGCGAAATCGTCGCTGCTGGCGTCCAATGTGGGGGAGGGGATACCGGGGACGTCACTACCTGCTACCCGGTAGTGAGGCCGATTCGCACCGAGAGAACGGTTCCAGTGCCGGGTGGGCTCGAAATGGTCAAGCTACCCCCGACGGCAGCAACTCGATCCTGAAGACCGATCAATCCGGACCCGGAGTTCGGGTCCGCGCCACCCCGACCGTCGTCGGCCACGGTGAGTTCGAGATCGCTATCCGTCACGCGGGCGGATATGTCGACTTCCGTCGCGTCTGCGTACTTGGCAGTGTTCGTCAGGGCTTCGGCCACAACGTAATACGCGGCCACCTCGATCGAATCATCGAGACGAGTGGGTATCTCGGCGGTCAAAGATACCGGGACGGGGCTGCGCCTCGCGAGCGTCTTCAGCGCCGGACCGAGACCGCCGCGGGAGAGGATCGCGGGATGGATTCCGCGCGAGAGCTCGCGAAGGTCCGAATGCACATGTGACAAGGTTTCGACACTGCGGTCCAGACTGTTTCGGAGCCCGGCGAGGTTTTCGGGAACGGCGGCTTGCGCGGCCCGTAGTTCCATTCCCAGAGACACTATTCGCTGTTGGGCACCATCGTGCAGATCCCGTTCGATGGTGCGCCGCGCCTGATCCGCCGCAGTGACCACGCGGGTTCGGGACCGAGTGAGCTCGAGTCGTGTCTCATGGTTGTAGATGGCGGTGGCGAGAAGGTCGGCGAAGTCGCTCAACCGATCGCGTGTGCCTGTGTCCTCGGTACGACGGGTCGACGTGGCGCCTATGATCACCGCACCCCAGGTGATGCCGTCGACACCGACGGGGACGCCGACGGATCGGCGAATTCCGCGACCGGCCAACAGCGTCGCTATGTCGCCTGTCGCAGTGCTGAAATCGATTTCCGCAGCATCGCCGGTGGTCGCGACGAGGGTGGCTACGTTGTGTCCGCCGATCGGCAATCGATCCCCGACGGTCAAACGGGGGTCGTCTGCGTTGTCGTCGCGCAGAGCCAGGATTGTGTAGCACCTGTCGGCGTCGTAGCGAACCACGGAGACATGCTCGATGTCGAGACCGTCGGCGAGCTCGTGAGCGACAGCGGGGAACACATCGTCCGGTTCGGCCCGTAGTGCTACGAGCGTAGCGACGCGGCGAAGTGACGCTTGTTGACGCCCTAATGCGATGGTCTGCTCGTGCATCACTTGCCGATCCCTCGCGGCGGCGAGCAAGGCCTCGAGCGAGGGCACTACGCGTCGGATCCGGCGACGGTCGGTCGGGTCGAGTGTCGACGGCACGAGAAGGGACCCAACGACGACGTCACCGTCTCGGAGAAGAATCTTGTTCTGATCTGAAGAAGCGGATGCGGTTTCAGGCCCCAACACTGCGTAGGGCAGGTCGAGAACGTCCGACAGCCGAGTCCCGGCTGCGTCGAGCATCTCCGGGCTGTAGTTCGATCGCAGCATTGTGCGCGCCAGCGACGCCAACAGGTCGGCCTCCCGGCGACGTTGGTCGGATTCCATGGCGCGCAGCCGCGATTGACCGACGAGAGTGTTGGTGAGCAGAGCCAGTGCCAGAAAGACGATAACGGCAGGGACGAGGCTCTCGCTACTCTCGATGACGTGGATGTAGGCGTACGCGGCTGCGCTGGCCACTGAGGTGGCGATCGACATCCGGAAGCCCCAACCCGCGGACACGACGAGCACTCCGAACAGAAAGACAGCCCCGAACGCGTTTTCGGGTGCGATTCGTTTGAGCGTGAGCACGACCAAGATCTCCGTGGCGATCATGGCCGCAGCCAGAACGATTCCCCATGCCACCGGTGGTGAGCTCGGTCGAAGCACCATAGCGATGAGACGGTCGCGGCGCGCGACCTCGGTAGTCATCGGAAATACCGGCGGGTGGAATTACCGCTAGCCGGAATGTCGGGCCTCGCGATCTCTGACATTCTCGACCAGGTGATGTCCTCATCGTTCAGCTGCCTGATCGTCGACGACAGCAACGCGTTCTGCGTTGCTGCTCGCCGGGTGCTGGAAGAGGCTGGCATTGCCGTCGTCGGAACTGCCTCGACGTTGGCGGACGCGGTCGATACGGCGGTCACGGCCCATCCGGATCTCGTACTGGTCGACATCGACCTCGGAGCCGAAAGCGGATTCGACGTCGTGGAGGCCCTGGATGCTGCCGCGTTGCACCCGAAGCCGTCGATCATTCTGGTGTCGACACACGACGAGGAGGACTTTGCCGAATTGGTCGAAAACAGTTCAGCCATCGGGTACTTGCAGAAGTTCGAGCTATCGGCGACCGCTATCGAGAACTTGCTCCGATGACTGCAGTTCAAGCGACTGTGTCCAGGTACATGATCACCGCGCGGACCCGGCGGTGATCGTCCGCCGTCTCCGACAGGTCCAGCTTTGTGAGGATGCTGCGCACGTGCTTCTCGACGGTTCCCTCGGTGATCCACAGTCTTCGGCCGATGCCCGCGTTCGACAGGCCTTCGGCCATGAGGGTCAGCACGTCTCGCTCACGGGCACTCAAAGCCCCCAGTGGGTCATTCCGTCGCCTGGCAGCTACCAGCTCGTAGACGAGTGCGGGATCGATCACCGACGCTCCGCCCGCTACTCGGTCGATGGTGGAGACGAAGTCGGCGATATCGGTTACTCGGCTCTTGAGGAGGTAACCGACTCCCTTCCGACCGTCACCGCCTTCGAGCAGCTCGAGCGCGTGATCCACCTCCACGTGCGCCGACAACAGCAGCATTGCGACACCCGGGTATTCGGTTCGGATTCGCACCGCGGCATCGAGTCCTTCGGCTGTATACGTAGGAGGCATCCTGATATCGATGATCGCCAACTCGGGTTGCTCCCGGCCGAGCAACGTCAGAAGTTCATCTGCGTCACCGGCTTGGCCGACAACCTCGAGTCCTGCCTGGGTGAGCAGGCTCGACAAGCCTTCTCGCAACAGAACATCGTCGTCGGCGATCACCACTCGAACTTCGGACATCACACTCCCTCGACCAGACCCGAAGTTCGAAGTATCCGTGGCGACCACTGCGTCGGTCATCAGTCGATCGACTGTCGATGCATGAGCGTCCGGTGCCACAATGGGTCGACTTCGGCGATCGAGGCGAGAACTATTGGGCGGTGGGCATGGCGGGCAGTCGTATCGACGGACCTACGCTCGGCGCGCCGTTGATCGGGCGGGACGACCTGGCCGAGTCCCTGGCGCGGCTCGCTCGGGAGCCTGGGAGCGGACACCGGGTGTTGTGGCTTCTGGGTGAGGCTGGAATCGGCAAGAGCACCCTGCTGCGGTACACGCATGACATCGCGTCCAGCGCCGGGGTCCGTGTCCTGGAGGCATCCGGCGTCGATGCGGAAACCCAGCAGGTGTTCTCCGGACTCCACCAGCTTCTGTGGCCTGTCCTGTCGTACGTCGACCGACTCCCCGCAGCGATCAGGAGGCCACTGGACGAGGTGCTCGGGCGCGCGCCCATGCCCGCCGCGATCGACATGTTCGCCTGCCGACATGCCGTGCTTCATCTTCTCGAACTACTGACGGACGAACGGGGCCTGGTTCTGATCGTCGACGACGCACATCAACTCGACAGGGACTCACTCGACTTGGTCGTCTATGCCGCACGCCGCGTCGCCGGGCCGATGACGACGCTCTGCAGCGCACGCGGACATCGAGTTCCCGACGGCGTCGACCCCGGAGTGCCCGCTGTCGAAGTTCCAAGCCTGACCGACGCCGAGTCGGCGGTACTGCTCGACCGTCAGCCAGGGATCCCGTCCGATGCTGCCCGGCTGGACATCATCTTCCAGGCCGAGGGCAATCCGCTCGCGCTCATCGAGTTCGGCCGCGCAGTGGCGCGGTCGGGCAGTGGCATGCTGGCGGGTGCGGGACTCGACCGTCTTCGCCGGGTGCAGTCCATTTTCTCGGATCGGCTCGCCGCTCTGGCTCCTGACACTCGCACACTCCTGCTGTACGCCGCGTCCGGTTCGGGATACGAGAGCGTAGACATCGTCACCGAAGCCGCAGGGTTCGGCTCCGACCTGTCGGTGTGGGCAGAAGCCGAACGATCAGGTCTGATTACTGTCGACGATCGCCGGGTCCAGTTCACCCATCCACTGGCCCGTGCAGCTGCCTACTCGGACTGCACCGTCGACGCCCGTCGCCGCGCGCACGAGGACTTCGCCGAGCAACTTCACGATGATCCACCGTGTCGAGCCTGGCACCGGGCAGCTGCTGCGGAGGGCACGGACGAGTCCGTTGCACGAGAGCTGGAGGATGCCGCCGAACTGTCACAGCGTCGGGGTGGATTCTTCGAGGTAGCTCGCGCCTTGGAGCGGGCGGGCCGGTGCTCACCGGACGTGAACGAGGCAGCACGGCGATACGCCATGGCAGCGAACGCGGCATACATGGCGGGTGACCCTCGATGGGGTCTCGCGCTGGCCGGCATGGCCCGACGAACAACCGACGTGGCCGATATCCGTAGTGCTGCAGCACTACCCACCGCATCGATCCTCTTGCAGACCGCGCATCCGGATGAGTCTTTCGACGTCATCCGCCGGACCCTCACCGAGGACGCGCCGACCGACGAGAGCCTTGTGCTGGCTCTTCTGTTCACAGCCGTCGGTGCCGCGCACTTCAGTGGCGGAGAGGCGCGGCGTGAGGAGCTTCGACGGCTGGCCGAGAAACTGCCCGAAACGATATCCGACGGTGGCGACTTCATGTCGCCGATGCCGGAGGCAGCGAAAGAGTCCGTGCGTCGCCTGATCACCGAATACTCCTCGTCGACGTTGGGAACGGAGACCGTGGAACACCGCGCCGAGGCAGTGTCGATCTCGGCACAAATTTCAGTTCTTCTGTCGGAAGGGACCCGTGCGTACCTGAGCGAGAACAGCGTCGACGCGTTGACCTACTTCACACAGGGGATCAGCGCTCTCCGCGAGTCCGGGAGCCTCGGAGTAGGTGCGATGGGAATGGCCGCGTGTGTCGGTGCGCTGATCGACACCGGCCGCTGGAACGAGGTCGATGCGGCTGCGGACGAGGCCTCGGATGTCGCGGCAGTCGGCAGGATGGCGCTTGTCGACGCTACGGTCGAGACTCATCGGGCGACGATCGAGACCTATCGGGGCAATCTCGCGCGTGCCGACGACCATGTCGCACGGGCCGCGGCGCTATTCGAACCGCGCGCGAACGTTGCGCTCGCAGTGGACCTGCAACGCGTGTTGGCGACGATATCCTGTGCCCGGGGAGATTTCGAGGGTGCCTTCGAGCGGCTGCAAGGTCTATTCGGTGCCGACGGCACACCCCTGCACAGTGTTCAATCTGCGCGTGCCCTGGCAGATTTTGCATGGGCTGGAGCCCGGAGTGGTCAGCATGCGACTGCCAGAAGGTCGGTTACGACTATCGGTCGCGCACTGGGATCGCGCCCGCCGATGCGGATTCGGCTGCTCCGCCACTTGGCCGCGGCATTGGTCAGCGAGACGACGAAGACTGCGGAACGGCACTACCGGCTTGCGGCATTGGATCCCGACGCAGACGAGTGGCCCGTCGAACGAGCGCGAGCGCAGATGCACTATGGCGAGTGGTTGCGCCGCACGCGCCGTCCCACCGATGCGCGTCCGCTTCTGTCCGCAGCGCTCGAGACCTTCGAACATGTCGGCGCTGTCATGTTCGCAGATATCGCGCGCGCTGAGCTACGTGCGGCCGGGGGATCGCGCGGTTCGCTGGTGAGGGAATCCGCGGGCGGCTGGAGCTCGCTCACCGCACAGGAGCAGCACATTGCATCTCTCGCGGCGGACGGCTTGACCAACCGTCAGATCGGTGAGCAGCTACATCTCTCTCCTCGCACAATCGGTTCACACCTCTACCATGTGTATCCGAAACTCGGGGTCAGCAAGCGGCACGAACTGCGCGGTGTCATCGACACTGTCGCACAGCGAACCGTGGACTGATCTCGTACCTCATGGGATTGGAGATGATGGTGACACCTACAGGACGCGCTTCGCGCGTGGTTGTCGTGACGGGCGCAGGCTCCGGGCTGGGACGGGCGATGGCTGTCCGGCTCCTCGAGGTTGGCCATCACGTCGTGCTGGTCGGCAGGAACGCACGGAGTCTCGACGACACGGCTGCGGGGCACGAGAGGGCAGCGGTGTTCGTGTGTGACGTCTCCTCGGTCGAGTCGGTGCACGAACTGTTCGGGTGGGTGTCGGCGCAGTTCGGCAGACTCGATGTGCTCGTCAACAACGCCGGTACGTTCGGGCCGTCCGGAAGTGTCGACGAGATCGACCCGCAAGCGTGGTCGGAGACCGTCGCCACCAACCTCACCGGCGTCTTTCTGTGCGCACGCGAAGCAGTGCGGATCATGAAGGCCCAGACTCCACGAGGGGGCCGGATCATCAACAATGGTTCGATCTCCGCGCACACCCCACGACCTGCCAGCGCCGCGTACACGGCGACCAAGCACGGTGTATCGGGGTTGACCAAGTCGATCTCACTCGACGGCCGCGACTTCGACATCTGCTGCAGCCAAATCGACATCGGCAACGCTGCCACCGACATGACGGCAGGGTTCGCGCACTCGGCCAGGCAAGCCGACGGTTCGACCCGACCGGAACCCACTTTCGATCCGATCCACGTCGCCGACGCCATCGCGCATCTCGTCGAATTGCCACTCGACGTCTCGGTCCCCACTATGACCATCATGGCCAACCGAATGCCCTACATGGGACGTGGTTGACGCCAAGGCTTGGCGACTACGGTTCTGCGGCAGCTCAATTGAACGGCATCGTCGCGGGCATGACCCGAATGCCGCGTGAGGCAAGACCGCCCGCCAATCCCTTGGTGAAAGCAACTATCCCTGCCTTCGTCGTTGCATAGTCGAGCAACTCCGGTGGCGGGGTGGACGCCTGTATGGATGCGGTATCGATGATGGCCGCACCGGGCATCATGATCGCGGAGGCCTGCTTCGAGATCCAGAACAGTGCATAGATGTCGGTCTCGAGTATGCGGTCGAATTGTTCGGTGGTGAAATGTGCGAATCCGCCCATCTGAGCCATCTGAAAAACAGCATTGTTGACTACGATGTCCAACCCGCCCATGGTTTTCGAGCGCTGGTCACAAGACGCGAGCACTGCGATTCGTCTCGGACGTGACTACGTCGGCGCCCTCTCTCTCGAATGCGAGGGCTACAGCTCGGCAGATTCCCGAGTCGCCACCTGTAATAGGTCGCTGGAACCTGCGCGTTCGGTCGCGCGGGTGACCGAATGAGTCGTTCGGTGCGGGTGGGGGTGCGACGCGCACCTTTCAGCCCACGCGCAAGTTGCAACCTGCGCGGTCGCTGGAACCTGCGCGTTAGGTCGCGCGGGTGACCGAATGAGTCGTTCGGTGCGGGTGGGGGTGCGACGCGAGCGGCCTACACCGAACAGCAGTGACCTCCCGGTTCTTCGTTCGGTGGTGCGGTCAGCCGGCAGAAGCACGATGACTCGATCGGGACGTCGGCCATCGCAACAGCGAGCTTCAACTGTTGTCCGACAATGGCGGCCTCGTCGTCGCGACCGAGTAGTCGGAGGCATTCGTGGTAGCCGTGGAGAGCCCACACGTTCGACGGATGTTGTTGTGCCCGAGGTAAAGTAGCGTCGAGTCCGAGATCGGCACGGTAGACTGCCGCCGCTTCCTCGACATTCCCCTGTTCGAGGAGCAACGCGCCGTACGCGTGCCGAGTGGGCTGCATCCATCCCCACGGCTCGTCGTAGGGTAAGCCGTCGTCCAACTCGATCGATCGGCGCAGTGCGTCGAAGGCTCTGTCGTAGTTGCCTTTGCGGTATTCGAGCTCGCCCTCCAACATTGCAGCGGCGACAGCGAGGATATCGAGACAGGTGTTGTTGAACAGCATTCGTGTCGGGGCGACTCGTGTCAGTGCCCCCGCGAACAATTCACTCTCGCGCTCGGCCGATTCGATCCGTGACGTTGCCGAGTATGCAACGCCTTTCGCGTAGTGCAGCATTGCAGTCGAGACGCAGTACAGGCTGTCGTCCGAGGGCATCGGCAGGTCGATGATGTCCTGCCAGCGACCGAATCTGATGTAGACATGTACGCGCATCGCCAGAAAACCTTCGAGCCAGTCAGCCATCGGCGGACTTTCGACTTGGAGCAGTTCGTCTGGAATTGCAGCTTCGAGCTGGCTCGCGGTGTCTATGGCAACCGCCGATTGCCCGAGGAACATGGCCCCGTAGATCTTGAAGTGGTAATTGTGTGCGCGGTAGAGAGTATAGAAATTCATCGGTCCCGCACGGTGCAGGAACTTCTCGTCTGCGACGATCGCGTCCGTGTTTGCGCTGACGACGCGGCGATAGTCCCCGCACAGAACATCCAGGTGCGACGGCATGTGGTGAAGGTGGCCGGCATCGGGAACCAGTCCGCGCAGTCTGTCTGCAACGACCAATGCTTGTTCGGGTACGCCGGACATCTCCATGAGGTGGATGTACATGTGCAGTATTCCCGGGTGTACCCGACCGCGGTCGGATTCGAGCGCACGGTCCAGGACGGCCCGGGCCTCCACTGCGCGCGAGCCCGGTGCCGGTTCGCCGGTGCGGAGATCCCAGAGTTCCCAGGGTGTCAGGTTCATCAGTGCATCTGCGAGCAACGTCGCGACGTCCAGATCGGCCACGTCGATGCGGTGGACCTCGCGCATGGCGTCGGCGTAGTCGACATTCCACACAGCCCAGGGCGTTGGGCCAGAATGGTCGCTTCGATCCGTGGGGAATCTGTGCTGCAGCGCCTTGACGAGCCCTATCTCCGTGATCGTGTGAGTATCTCCGAGCAACTCGGCGGCCGTGTCGACGGCACTGTGAGTACGAGCCATGGTCGTCGTCAGATCGGCCTCGTCGAAGAACTCCCAAGGCTTGTTGTAATTGGGTCCCAGTGCGTACGCCAATCCCCAATAGCCCATCGCGCAGGACGGGTCGGCATCGATCGCGTTCTGGAAGCACTTCGCGGCCTCCTCGTGATTGAACGCGTACGACCACACCAGCCCTCGGTCGAACCAGGTTTGCGCATCGGGAACCGAAGTTGTGATCCGTCGGGAGTGGCTACCCAAGTCGTAGTAGTCGTCCACGTTGTCACGCCTCGATTCGGCCGGTGGATGGCGCACGATCGAAGCCTTTGCGGTCGTACAGCCGCGTGAACAGCAGTCCACCGACCAGACCGATCAGCAAACCGATTCCGGTCATCACAACAGCATGCAGAAGTCCGGAATCGAGTCGTGCGTTGAAGTACAGGATAGATCTGGTGCCGAGGAAGATTTGGTGCATCGGTTCGAACTGCGCCAGCCAGCCGTACAGCGTCGGGCTGGCTTCGAGCGGCAAGGTACCTCCGGAGGACGGCAGAGCCAGAACGATGAACACCACGAGGTTGATGAGCAGCCCGGCTGTACCGAACGCCGACATCACCGACAATGCAGTGATACCGACTGCGATGATCACGAACACTCCGAACAGGTACAACGCGAACGAGTGAGGCGACGGCATACCGAGAGAGGTGCTGATCCACAGGTACAGCCCCGAGACGACAGCGGCGACCACGCACATGATCAGCCACTTGACGGCCAGGGTGCCGGTACGGCTGATGTTCGTGGGACCTCGATGAATCACTCGCGGACCGAATTCGGTCGGGGTGAAACCGAGGAGTCCGTCGACGAGCGCACTGACGATCGTGGCACCTGTGAACCCGGCGAGGACGAGCAGCAACGCGTAATAGAACGCGGAAAGGCCGCTGCCGGTGCCGTCGGGCAGCGGGTCGTACGGTGTGACGATCACGTTGATCGGTTCGGCGAGGGCAAGTCTGGCCGCTCCGGTCAGTTCATCGCCCGAGGGTTGAAGTTGCGCATCGACTTCGGCTGTGAGCGCCGATCCAACCCGCGAATTGGCCTGCGCGAGTGCCTCGGTGGCAACACGCTGCATCAATGCCACGGTAAATGTTCCCGCGCGAGGGTTGGTGTTGACGGTGATGACCGGTCTCTCGACGTCGCCTGGCACCACGCTCGCGCGAGCGAATATCAAGGCACGTTTGGTGAAATCGAATGGAATGACAATGGAACCGTAGGCGTCCCCCGATGACAGGAGGTCTCGAGCCTCGGCAGGTCCTGTCTCCAGGAGCTTGATCTGCCCGGGATCGATACCCTGCCGGATCGCGTCGGCGATGTCGTTGCCGATGTTCTGCACCGTGGTCGCACCATTGGATTCGACGGTGTCGCCCTCGTCCTGGTTGACCAGAACCACCGGGAAGTCGCGCAGGTTGTCCTGTGGGTTGAGGATCCCACCGAGATACAGCGCAGCCAACAGCGACATCAACGCCGACACGACGAGTATCGGAGCAAGCCAGAATCGAGGCGATCCGAGTACATCTGTTATCGACCGAGGAGAACGCGAATCCGGCATCTTCGGGTCCTTCGTCGTGCGCTGGTGTGCCTGAGCGTGCCCAGCATATCTCCGATCGATGCACTAGCTCGTCTGATGTGCTCCTCAGCGAGTTCGCTCGGTATCTCGCTCAGCCGAAGTGGGCGAACACGCAGCTCGGACAGCCTGAGAGCGCGGGCTCGACATCCTGCGGTCGAGTTGCCGGTTTGCGCCGTCACTGCGCGCCGAGTGTGTAATCCTGGCTGAGGAAAGGGCCGCCATGACTGAATCGCCAACGTCTCCGTGGGTTCGCTCTACACCAATGCGATCACCCATATTCCGACGATCGGCTGCGATGGTGATCGCCTTGGCACTGTGTGGAACAGCAGTTTCCTGCGGTGCCGAGGATTCTCAGGTCACCGGCACCGCGACCACCGTGTCCTCGGAGCCGGGTTCCTCGAACACACCGGAACAATTCACGCCCGCAGTAATGCAGGTGATGTCGTTGCCGCGGTGGTTCACCGGATCCGACGGTCGTGTTCACCTGGTGTACGAGGTGCAACTGATAAATGGCTTTCCCATCGCGGCCACAGTCACCGGAGTCGAGGTGCTCGACGCCGACGGTGGAGGCGTCCTCGCGTCACTGGATGAGAATGGGGTGACCTCCGCGATGTCTTTGTTGGTCGGAGGAGCCGGTCCGACCGACACCTTGGAACCGTCGACTGTGGGTGTGCTGTGGATGGATGTCGAATTCGACGATGTACGGGACATTCCGGAACGGGTCGAACACCGTGTCACAGTGTCGGTGCCGCCGGGATTGCCGGTGCCGGAATCGATCACTTACGACGGCGCCGAGGCGGATGTCGATCGAACCGGCCCGATTTCGATCGGCCCACCGCTGGCAGGGGCAGGATGGATGGCGGTGGGGAGCTGCTGCGACGGTCCTCACCGGCGAACAGCCCAACCGATCGACAATTCACTGTGGGTCGCGCAGCGATTCGCAATCGACTTCAACCGCCTAGGTGACGGAAATCTTCTCGTCGGGGGTGACCCGACCGAGAACGCGGATTGGTTCACCTACGATCAGCCCGTATGGGCGGTGGCGGACGCCGAAGTCGTGGAAGTTGCCAACGACTTCAAGGATCAAAGCCTTACGGCACCGCGGCCGGTGACGATCGAGGAGGCCGACGGCAACCACGTCATCTTGAAACTGTCGGACGATGTCTACGCGTTCTACGCCCATCTGCGACCAGGGAGTGTCGCAGTCGCTGTGGGAGACAAGGTAACGACAGGCCAGGAAATCGGGCGGACCGGAAACTCGGGTAGCTCGACTGGCCCGCACCTCCATTTCCAGTTGATGAACCAGCCATCGGCTCTCGTCGCAGACGGTCTTCCCTACGTATTCGACGAGTTCGTCCTCACTGGTGACGGCCCAGCCCTCGATCAGTTGATGGCACTCGACCCCGCAGTGGACGCAGTACCGGTCGACCCGTCCGACGAAGGTGTTCGAAAGGACGAGCTGCCGATGAGCAAGACTGTCGTGGAGTTCGGAGGTGCGTGACCCGACCAATGCCCCTAGGGGGGGGAAACCCGCGAATTGGCCTGCGCGAGTGCCTCGGTGGCAACCCCCGGCATCAGCGCCACGGTGAATGTTCCCGTGCGGGGGTTGGTGTTGACGGTGATGACCGGTCTCTCGCCGTCGCCTGGCACCGCGAGCTTGATCTCCCCGGGATCGATACCCTGCCGGATCGCGTCGGCGATGTCGTTGCCGAATTCTGCACTGCCGAAACGCCATCAGGGCCGTCGGTCTAGAAGGTACGTCGCCGCTACCCCGGCGATCAATCCCCAGAACGGCGCACCGAGACCTACAACGTCGAATCCGGCAACGGTCACCAACAAGGTGATCAGGGGTGCAAGTACCGGCCGGTCGACGGCGACGAACGCAGCCGAAAATGCCCCGCGTAAGGCGTCGAGCATCGCCAGTCCCGCCAGCGCAGCGATGAATGTCGTTGGGACCACAGCGAGCCCCCGCACCAGCAGCGGTGCGAGCGCACCCACCACGATGGCGATCGCACCGCACGTCATGCCCGCGATGTACTGCCGCTCGCGCTCGCCGACAGCAACTAGTAGTGCGTTGGTGGGACCGGCCAGACACGTCGACACTGCGCCGAACGGCGCAGCGAGCAGCGACCACACCCCGCAGGCGACGGTGACGACGGTCATCGGCGGTCGATGTCCAGCCGCGCCGAGTACAGCCGCGCCCTGACCATTCTGGACGGCAACCACGGTGACGGCGAGAGGTATCACCAGCTGCGATATGGCATCCCAACTGAACACCGGCGCGACCAGATCGGGCCATCCGATCACGGGTAGCTGCGCGGCCGGACCCGTCACCACGCCGAAGCCACCCGTCATTGCCAGCGCCGCGAGACCTGCCACAAGCGCGGCCAACACCGGCGGCACTCTGATCGAACAGGTACCCGACCGGGTCAGGGCGACCCAGGCAGCAACCATGACTCCTGCAACCGCAATATCACTCGATACCGCCTGCACGAGTGAGGTTCCGAACGACAGGAATGCCCCGGCAACCATGGCCATCACGACGCTGTGGGGGAGGAACGCCATCAGCTTCGCGACGAGACCGGTGGCGCCGAGCACGACGATCAGCACACCAGTCACGAAATAGGACCCGACCACCTCGGCCCAGGACAGGGTGGTCAAGGATTCTCCGACCAAAACCGTCCCTGGAATGGTCCAGAAGAATGCTAATGGCATTCGGTAGGCCCAACTCGCGGCGACCGTCAGGATCCCGTTCAGTACGAAGACCCCGAAAATCCACGATGCCGTCTGCTGCGCACCGAGTGAGCCGGCCGCCGCCGCACCCATGATCACCGCCACCGGTCCGGTTGCCGAGAACAGCACTCCGGTCGCTCCGGCACCGATGTACCGACCGCTGAAATCCGCGCGCAGTGCGCGCAGACTCGGCGGCCGGGGAACGTGCCGGACCACGCCAGCCGAGCGCTCGTCGACCCCTGTCATTCGGTCACTTTCACCGGAGCTTCGTCGGCTTCGATCCGGGCCGCGTCGGTGCTGCGGATCGATCGCAGGGCAGGCACCGCAGTGGTCACCAGGGCCCCGAGCAGGGCAACGACAGCGAAGATGTAGAACGCCTGCGAGGACGCAATTCCGGCACCGAGCAGGAACCCGCCGAGCAGCGGCCCGAGAATGCCGCCGAGGCGCCCGAAGCCGGCGCACCACGCGACGCCTGCTGCGCGAGCCGTGGTGGGGTAGTAGTTCGAGACGAAGCCGTAGATCAGCACTTGGGTGCCGATCGCGCCGATGCCGGCACCGGCCACCGCGACGAGCAGCACGCCGAGCGGGAAGCTCAACGTCAACAACACCAACGACAGTGCTGCAAGACAGAAGGTGACCGCTATCACGCGTTGCGGTCCCGTTCGATCGGCGACCCGTGACGCGATCAATCCGCCGATGATGGCTCCGCCGTTGAGAACCAACAGAAACGACAGTGATCCCTTGGCGTTGTATCCGGCCTCGGACATGATCTGCGGGAGCCAGGTGTTGAGCCCGTAGGTGAGCAGCAGGCCGGAGAAGCTCATCAAGCCCAGCAGAGCGGTCGGTCGACGCAGCGGTGTGCGGGCTAGTGCAGCGAATCCGACACGGTCACCCGCAACAATGGGTTCTGCCTCGGGCATTGGGATGCCCGTCTTCGCGCAGACATCCCGAGCATCGGCATTGCGGCCGCGTGCGAGTAGCCAACGCGGGGATTCGGGCATGCGTAGCAGTGCGAGGGGCAACAGGATCACCAGGGGCAGCGCGCCGATCCAGAACAGGCCACGCCAGCCGATGGTGTCGTGCAGGGCAATTGCGGCCAGGGACGCCAGGACACCGCCGGCCGGAATGCCGCTGTAAACGATGGCGTTGAACAGATTCCGGCGACCGGGCGGCGCGAACTCGGCGATCATCGCACCGACCGTGGCGACGAGCCCGCCAACGCCGATTCCAGTGACGAACCGGAGGATTCCGAACGTGGTGATGTTCTGGGCCAACGCGGTGGCAGCCATGCCGACCGAGAACCAGACGATGCACGTCAGCATCGTGCGCCGACGGCCGATCCGATCACCGAAGGCACCGGCCGTCAACGCGCCTACCATGACTCCGATCAGGGCGTAGGAGCCGAGGGCACCCGCCTGCTCGGGACCGAGAGCACCCAGTTGGGTCGAATCGGCCAGCAGCGTCGGGAGAACGGTTCCATAGACAACCAGATCGTATCCGTCGAAAATGATTGCTGCAGTGGCAAGTGCGACGATCCAGATGACGCTGCGTCGGTGACGTCCGCTGGCCCAGGCCCCGGGGGCTGTGCTGCGGGGCGTCGGAATTGTCGGTGAGCTCATCGACTGTCCTTCGGTAGAGGGAGCCCGTGAAGGCGGGCGAGTGCTGCGCACGATCGGTGCGTTACGAGAAGTGTGTCTGGATGTGTGCTGAGTCACACTGGCGATTTGCCTAGGAACGACCCAGGGTGGTCGTCGAAATTTGTTGGAGCACAGTCAAGATGGCGATGTTTCGGTCGCACGGGCCGCGGCCAGCTCGGAACGGGAACGAACGCCGAGCTTGGCGTAGACACGGGTGAGGTGAAACTGCACGGTTTTCACCGACAGGAACAGCTCCGCGGCCACTTCTCGGTTGGTCAGGCCCGTGGCGACGAGGCTGGACACCGCGTCCTCCTGCGGGGTCAATGCGTTGTGCGGTCTGTCCTTGAGGATCGCGTGGACTCCGCCTGCTTTCAGCTCTCGATCGCACCGCCTGACGTACGTCGTGGCGCCGAGGGAGAGGTAGTCTTCGCGTGCCGCGGAGATCACCACATCGGCCTCGCGTCGCTTGCCTGCACGCCGCAGTGTTTGGCCGTACGCATAGTTCACGCGGGCACGGTCGTACACCAGGGGCAGGGGCATGAGCGAATCGAGTGCACCTTCGAAAGAAGCTCGAGCAGAGACCAAATCGCCGGTTGCGCCGTGCCATCTGCCACGTGCACAGGCCAAACGTGCGTGCGCGGATCGGTGGCCGCGTTCGGCCACCCGGACTTCATGAGGAGCGAGGAATGCATCGGCCTCGTCGAGCCTGCCCTCCACGACGAGGGCGTTGGCGTACACATCCGGCCACGCCCAGAAGCCCGGTTCGGAGACATCCGCCTGTGCCCATTGCTGCGTGAGCGGACTCAACGCACGCAGAACACCGGCATAGTCGGCTCGTGCTTCGGCGATCGCCGCACGACCCAGAGCCGTCGGAATACGCATGATTTCGTAGTCTCGAGCGCCGGAATCGCCCCGACGCGAGCTCGACGCGGCGGCATCCCAGTCACCCCGCAGAGCATGGATCTGCATCGCCGTCCATTGCAGAAGCGGGACGATCAGGGCGGCGCCGGAACTGTCCGCCAGGTCGGAGGAGAGTCCGACGATCCGCAATGCGGCGTCCCACTCACCGGTGACGAAGTAGGTGCGTGCCAGCCACGCGTTCGCCCACAGCGCAATTCGGGTGGAGCCGCCGAGGAAGTCCGTCGGTGCCGCGGCTTCGAGCTCGGCCCGCGCCAGCTCTACGGAGTCGGTGGCCAGGTGCAGCCATCCCGCGCCCATCTGGACCCGTTGCCCCACGGCCCCGGTACCGGCATGTCCCCACAGGTCGTCGTAACTGGCCAGGGCCTCGGAAACCCGACCGGTGCCTGCTAGGCCGAGCCCTCGAATTGCTTGCGCCTCGACCGCCGTCGGATGATCGGCACCGACGAGTTCGACGGCCCGATCGGCCCAGAGAACGAGGGAATGCCCGTCGCAGCGGGCGAGGTTGTGTAGTACTTGGCGATGGCAGATGACGGCCGCGACGTCGTGTTCGTGGCGGGTGCGGACGAGCTGCCATGCCCGGGTCAATCGGGCGTCGGCCTCCTGGGGGCGACCTCGCAGAATGGCCAGATATCCAAGAACAGCGTTGCGGCTGGGTGTTTCGTGCAGACTTTCGATCTCGGCGATGTAGTCCGAGGCTCCGCGGACATCACCGGCTCCGATCAGAGCGTCGACGCCGCGCACGAGTCGGTCCTCGCGCAGGCCGGGTTCGCTGGACGCCCTGCTGGAGAGCATGAAGAGTCTCGCAGCATTGGCCCATTCGCCGGTCCGCGCGCATTCGGCCGCAAGGGTTTCGAGTTCGTCGGCCATGAGTTGTTCGGGTAAAGGCGTCGCCTCTGCTCGGTGCGCCAGTCGATCGGCGGGGTCGGCTTCGGCTTCGGCTGCGGCCCTGTGGACGTCGGCGACGCAGGTTCTGCTCATGGTGGCCAGCACGGCCGCGCGAATCATTCCGTCCGGAGATTCGAGCAGGGTGATACCCGATCGGCGACGCACGACGATCAAACCCAATGCTTCCGCCGGATCGACTGCAGGATAGGGAACGTCGATCTCTGCCACCGCGCATGCCGTCGCGAGCGGTCGAGCACCGTCGAGCACCGCCACCGCGCGCACCAGTCGGACGGTGTCGGCGGAACTCTCGCCCAGCGCCGCTCGAACGGCTGCTTGCACATACTCAGGCGCCGGTAGTTCGGGACGCACGCCCGTCCACATGTGGGAGGGCAGTTCGCGCAGCAGCGCCAACACCTGTTTCGGTCGCCCGCCGGTGTGTGCGGTCAGGTGGGCCGCCGACGAGGGGGAGAGGATGACGCCCTGCATCGCAGCGAGTCCCGCGACATGGTCGTTCTGCAGCGGCTCGACGACGAACCGGGTATCGGCCGCGCGATCGAGAACGTCGTGCGAGTCGATGTTTCCCGCGGGTAGCATCCGGCGCGTGCAGACGACGGCAATCTTGGATTCTCGGTAGCGACGGACCGTCGAGGCGAGAGCTCGAAGCGAATCCGCGTCGGAGTCCTGTGCGTCATCGATCAACACGGCGGTGAGCGTGGCTGAGGCAAAGCGGTCGGCGATCCGCTCCGGCAGGCTCTCCGCATCGGAGGTGTCGATTGCTGGAAAGCACTGACGAGCGATCTCCCATGGCCGGTTCGTCTCCCATGGGACAGCGGAGACTCGCCGGAGGGATGTCCGAGGCTCGGACGAGTCCAGGTGTGCGGCCAGTTCTCGCAGTACGGCCGTCTTCCCGACACCCGCCGCCCCGTCGACGACGATGAACGTCGACCGCTCGGCGGCGTCGTGCACCGCACTCACCAGCGCATCGAGCAGTTCGCCGCGAGCAATCAGAGGCGAGGAGGACATCAGCTCACCGTATCGGTGACGTGCGGGTACGTCCCGCGATCGAACCGACATCGCGCGCACTCAGCCCGGGTCGCCGCCGGCGACGGGCAGTACCGTTCCGGTGATGTACGACGCCTCGTCGGAGGCCAGGAAGCAGATAGCTGCGGCCTGCTCGTCCAGTGTCCCGTAGCGTTTGAGCAGGGACGAGTCGACGGTCTGGTCGACGATGGCCTGGTACCACTGCTGCTCCTGATCGGTGGACGGCGCGGGTCCGCGAGCGACTCGGCGCGGTGGTGCCTCCGTACCTCCCGGCGCGGTGGCGACCACCCGAACGCCGTGGGGAGCAGCTTCGAGGGCGAGCGCCGAGGTGATGGCGTTGACTCCACCCTTGGCTGCTGAGTAGGGCACGCGGTGTACTCCGCGGGTCGCCACCGAGGACACGTTGACGATGGTTCCGGCTCCCTGCGAGATCATGTGCGGGATCACCGCGCGACACGACCACAACGTGGGGAACAGCGAGCGCGAGATCTCCTTCTCGACCTGTTCCGGCGCGTACTCCGCGAACGGCTTCGCCCAAATGGTCCCGCCCACCACATGGATGGAGATGTCGATCCGTCCGTGCGTGGCGAGCGCCGCGTCCACTGCGGCCGACGCCCCCGCCCAGGTCTCCAGATCGGCCAGCACGCTGCCTGATTCGGAGCCGTCGCGCGTGAGTTCCTCGTTCAGGTCCTCGACGAGTTCGGATCGATCCGCGAGCATCAGCGCGCCGCCCTCCGCAGCGATTCTGCGAGCGACAGATTCTCCGATGCCCTGGGCCGCGCCGGTGATCAGCACGACCTTTCCGGTGAAGCGGCCCGGACTGACGAACTTCGGACGCTTGCTCACGGCGGAATCGTGCATGGCGCGCTTCATCGTGGTCTTGGACCGGTCCGCGTGATCGGCGATCAACGTACGGGCACGGCCCCGGTCGCCGGCCTCGAAGGCGTCGACGATGTCCAGGTGATCCTGTGCGCACAACGGATCGCACCACGTCGCATTGCGGAGCACATCTTCCATTGCTGCCTCCACTCCGAGGGCCCGATACGCCTGCAGCAGATGCTCGTTGCGTGTCTGAATGAACAGGTAGTCGTGGAACGCAGCGTTGGTTTCGGTGTACGCGGCGGCGTCGACGAAGCGGTCGCCATCCACGTAGCGGGTGGTGGCGTCGGCCAGCAGACGGTAGCCCGCGATCTGCTGTGACGTGAGCCGGCCGATGACCAACTCCAGGGCGCCGAGTTCCAATGCGCGCCGGGCTTCGAAGACCGCGTCGGACTCGTGCACCGAGGGATGTTCCTCGCCGATCTCGTAGTCGACGGCATCCGAGATCGGTTCGACGTGATCGATAGACGGCTCGACGTCTTGGGCGGGCCAGATGCGTTGCCCCGCGATCGCGCTCATCGCATTCGCCTCGTCGCTCGTCGAAACCGCGTTGACGGCATGCAGGGGATTCTCGGAACGAGTGTCGTATACCGTTCGGCCGCACAGGGAGCGAGCGTCCGAGGTCGACTCGTCGCCGGTGCGGAGTTCTGGTTCCGCGGCGACGGCGACCTGCGCTGTCACCGGCTCGGCCACGACGGTTTCGGCAACCATGGTTTCAGGCTCGCTGCGCGGAGCAGGCCGGTCGATGGCCGGAGCGGACGGCGCGAACTTCTCGTAGTAGAAGCCGGTCGGTTCGATCCCCGACTCGGCGAAGTGCGACCGCACAGCCTCGACCATCGGGGGTGGTCCGCACAGGTAGACAGCAACATCGCCGCCGTGCAGGTGCTCCTCGCTCAGCAGCGAGGTTACGTAACCCTTGTTCGCGGCTGTACTCGTCGGATCCGACACGCAGTGATCCCAAGTGAACATGTCGAGCTGCGAGGCGAGTTCGGTCAGTTCGTCGAGTAACACGACGTCCTCGTCGGTGCTCGCCCCATATACCAGATGAATTGGGCGTGAGGATGACTCGGCTGCAAGGGTGCGCAGGATCGACAGGATGGGAGCCAGCCCGGTACCGCCGGCCAACAGCAGTGCGGGCCGTTGTGCTTCCCGAAGGAAGAAACTGCCGTGCGGTCCGGTGAACGAGATCTTGTCCCCGACGGTTGCGACGTCGGCGAGGTAAGTCGACATCGACCCGCCCGGGGTGAGTTTGACCAGAAATTCGAGCTCGTTCGATCCGGACACGCAGCTGAACGAATACGACCGCGTCTGCTCCGATCCGGGCACGGTGATGTTGACGTATTGGCCGGGCAGGAAGGTTGGTTCGCCGGCCTGTGGTGCCTCGACGGCCAGGCGGACCGTCGTCGGAGAAAGTCGATCGACTGCCGTGACCACACTTTCGTGCGTCGCCGCTTGGGTTTTCGCAACCGCGGAGGTGCTGGCGATCTGGAGTACGAGGTCGGACTTCGGAGTCATGCTGCACGGCAGGCAGTAGCCCTGCTCGGACTCGTCGACGCTCAGCGCGTCCTCGAGGTAGGTCCCACCGTCGAAGTCGCCGGATTCGCACCGTGCCTTGCATGTTCCGCACGCCCCGTCCCGGCAGTCGAGGGGAATGTTGATTCGCGACCGGTAGGCGGCGTCGGCGACGGTCTGGCCGTCGGAACAGCTGACGAATCGGGTAACGCCGTCCTCGAAGGACAGTGCGACGGAATGGCTCACGAGGGTTCTCCTTTCGCGATCAGAAGTGATAGATGTCGACGACGTGATGGATGTAGTCGTTCTTGAGCACGACGGTCTTGCGGCGGATCAACGGTGATTCACCCGAGAAGTCGATCGTGTAGAAGGACGTACCGTAGTACGGATCGATCGTCTTGTACCGGAAGTACATCGTGTGCCAGTTGAATCGGACATCGACCAGATCGCCGCGGCGCTCTATGACCTCGACGTTGCTGATGTTGTGGCTTGTGCGCGGTTCGGGAATCGAAGTGGCACTGGATCGCTCGGTACGGATTCGGAACACGCGGTCCTCGAGGCCGCCCTTGTTCTCGTAGTAGATCAGCGAGATGTCGGTCTGTGGATCCTCGGTGAGCAGATCGTCGTCGCCCCAGCAAGGCATCCAGTATTCGACGTCGTCGGCATAGCAGGTGAGCCAGAGTTCGAACTCGCGATCGTCCAGATAGCGGGCCTCGCGGTAGAGGAACTGCTCGATCGAGCTCTGTGTGATTCGGGTTTCGGTGGAGGTCATGTCATTTCACCTGGTTCTCGGTGGCAGTCTTCTCGATGGCGCCGAGCAGCGTTGTGCGCCAGTAGCCGTGCTGGACGGGGAAGAGGCCTTCGTCCTCGTTTTTGACTCCCGCGGAGATCACGCCGTGCATGTCCAGCGCCTCGGCCACAGGATCCGGCCCGGTCAGCCAGTGCTCGGCACCGCGGCTCATGTCGTTCCAGGGCGCATTGGTGGCCTGGAACGTCAGCTGGCAAGAGCGGAACTCCTCGAGATCGTCCGGGGTGGCCATGCCGGATGCGTTGAAGAAGTCCTCGTATTGCCGAATTCGATGCGAGCGAGCAGCTTTCGATTCGCCCTTGGGCGCGATGCAGTAGATGGTGACCTCGGTCTTGTCCGGGGCTATCGGACGAAAGTGCCGGATCTGGGTGCTGAACTGATCCATCAGGTAGACGTTCGGGTAGAGGCACAGGTTGCGCGAGCCCTTGACCATGAACTCGCCCTTGGCATCGCCGAATTGTTTCTTCAGCGCGTCCATCTGGTCCCACAGTGGACGATCCTGGGGGTTTGCGGCCCACGTCCACAGGCACAGATGCCCGTTGGGGTAGGACCAGTAGCCGCCACCGGATTTGCCCCAACCGCCCGCGTCGAGAGCCTTGGTGGTGTTCTTCGATTCGCCGTTGTTCCGTCGTGAGGTGGTCGCGGCGTAGTTCCAATGCACCGCACTGACGTGGTAGCCGTCGGCACCGTTCTCGGCCTGCACCTTCCAGTTGCCGTCGAACGTGTAGGTCGACGATCCCCGCAGTACCTCGAGGCCGTCCGGTGACTGATCGACGAGCATGTCGATGACCTTGGTGGTGTCGCCGAGGTGCTCGCCGAGTGTCGAAACGTCGTCGCTCAGGCTCGCGAACAGGAATCCTCGGTAGCTCTCGAATCTGGGCACCTTGGTCAGGTTGTGCGAGCCGTCGATGTCGAACGTAGCCGGGTAGCCGGCCCCCTCGGGGTCTTTGACCTTGAGCAACGTTCCGTCGTTGCGAAACGTCCAGCCGTGGAACGGGCACGTGAGGGTGGGGCGATTGTCGGTCTTTCGACGGCACAACATCGCCCCGCGGTGTGCACAGGCGTTGATCAGGCAGTGCAGCTCGCCGTCCTTGTCGCGGGTGATGACCACGGGCTGACGACCCATGTGCACGGTGAAGTAGTCGCCATTGTTCGGAATCTGGCTCTCGTGCGCGATGTAGATCCAGTTGCCCTCGAAGATGTGCTTCATCTCCAGCTCGAAAATCTCCTCGTCGGTGAAGATGCTTCGATTGGCTCGAAATACGCCGGCGTCGGCATCGTCGACCACCGCGCCGTCGATGGCGGCGTGTGCCTGATCCAGGATTTCCGTCATGGTCGTGTCCTCGCTGTCGTTCGATTCCGCTGCAGTGCAGTCGTGTGGCGGCTACCTCCGACTCTGACAGTGAGTGGTGTCGGTCACACCAGGGCTTTGCCTAGGCCTGACCAGGATGGCTTTTTGATCGCTCTGGCTTATCAATGAGTACGAAATAGGTCTTTGTCATCAATGGATACGCGGCTTACTGTGGGCAGGGTCACGCCGAAGCGCTTTCGGTAGAGGAATGTCGACCGAACAGAAAGGCCACCATGGAGCTGCGGCACCTGTATCAATTCGTGGCCGTGGCGGAGACCCGGCACTTCGGCCAAGCAGCCAAGCGTCTGCATCTGGCGCAGCCGGCTCTCTCCCAGTCGGTACGTCAACTGGAGGCCGAGCTCGGCGTCACTCTGCTGACGCGGACCACTCGGCAGGTCAGCCTCACGCCGGCAGGGGAGTTCTTCTATCGCGAGACCGTGCGGAATCTGGAGAGCATCGAGCGCAGCACCCACGGTGTTCGACGCATCGCCGAGGGGCGCTACGGGTTGGTTCGTATCGGGTTCACCGGTACCGCTGCCTTCGATCAACTTCCGCCGATCGCCCGAGCGATCAAACAACGCCTGCCCGGTGTCGCCCTCGAAATCCACGGGGATCTGCTCACTCCCGCTCAGGTCGAGGGGCTGCGTTCGGAGCAGCTCGACGTGGCAGTTCTGCGGCCGCCCGTCGCTGGCAACGACTTGGTGATCCGCACGATCACCACCGAATCTCTCTTGCTGGCGGTACCCGTCGATCATCGGTACGCGGCCGAGGCCGCACTCGAGATAGCGGACCTCGCGTACGAGGATTTCGTCATGTATGCGGACTCGCACTCGGTGGTCAACGAAGCGGTGATCCGTAGTTGTCGCGCAGCGGGTTTCAGCCCGCGGCGTGAGCACGAGGCTCCGGACACGTCTGTGCTGTTGGCGCTGGTCGCTGCCGGACTCGGGGTTGCCCTTGTTCCCGAATCCGTTCGAGCGCTCCAACTCACCGGGGTCGTCTTCCGCGACATCGCCGGCGCGAGCACCATCGATCTGGCACTGGCCTGGCATCGCGACCGTCCGTCGGCACTCGTCGACGCTCTGGTCGGTGCACTCGAAGAAGCCGGGGTCCTGCCCCGTCCCGACACGCACTCTCCGTCACCCGATCCGAAGGCAGTTCTATGAAGATCGTTGCAGTCGACGCGATTCCGTACAGCATCCCGTACCTCAAGCCGTTGAAGTTCGCCAGCGGCGAGGTGCACGCAGCCGATCACGTGCTGGTTCGCGTGCACACAGACGACGGTTTCGTCGGCGTCGCCGACGCACCGCCGCGTCCCTTCACCTATGGCGAAACCCAGCGCGGAATGGTGGCCGTCATCGACAGCCTGTTCGCGCCCGCCGTTCTCGGTCTGACTCTGGTCGATCGAGAGGTGGTTCGCTCCAGGCTGACCCGCACCGTGGGCAATCCGGTGGCCAAGGCTGCGATCGACATGGCCATCTGGGATGCGCTCGGCCGCACCCTCGATGTGCCCGTCACCGAACTGCTCGGTGGATACACCGACCGAATGCGGGTCAGTCACATGCTCGGATTCGACACTCCCACAGCGATGGTCGACGAAGCCGCCCGAATGCGCGACACCTACGGAATCGAGGTCTTCAAGATCAAGGTCGGCCGCCGACCCGTCGCACTGGACACTGCCGTTGTGCGCGCACTTCGCGAAGGACTCGGTGACGGCGTCGAACTGTACGTCGACGGTAATCGCGGCTGGTCTGCAGCGGAATCGGCACGCGCCATGAAAGAGATGGCCGATCTCGGACTGACCCTCGCCGAAGAACTGTGCCCGGCCGACGACGTTCTCGGTCGTCGCTGGCTCGTCCAGCAACTCGATGTTCCCTTTGTCGCCGACGAATCGGTCACCACCCCGGCCGAAGTGACGCGCGAAATCCTCGGCGGATCAGCCACCGCTGTGAGCATCAAGACCGCGCGCACCGGCTTCACCGACTCGATGCGCATCCATCATCTGTGCGAAGGCTTGGGCTTGGACGTGGTGATGGGCAACCAGATCGACAGTCAACTCGGCTCCGCCTGCACAGTAGCCTTCGGTGCCGCGTTCGATCTGACGTCGCGTCGAGCCGGGGAGCTCTCCAACTTTCTCGACATGAGCGACGACCTCGTGACGGAACCGCTCGAGATTCGCGGCGGTGAACTCACCGTCCTTAGCGGTTCGGGTCATGGCATCGACATCGACCCCGACAAGCTCGCCAGATACCGCATCGACAGCTAGCTCGCGTCCTCCATTTACACCCCGAACACAAGGAGTCAAACCATGAGTATCGACCACGCAGCAACGACAGATGTGTCCGCCGAGGTGGCCACCGCCGCCGCGTCGGGCGCGAACGCCACCCAGCGGTTCACCTCCGACAAGCACGCCGCAGCTGATACCCCGCCCGAGCGCGTCAGTCTCCTGGCTCGACAGGTGATTTCGGCGATCCACGATACCGTGCGGGAACACAAGGTCACCTACGACGAGTACAACGCGCTCAAGGCGTGGCTGATCAACGTTGGACAGACCGGCGAATGGCCGCTGTTTCTCGACGTCTGGGTCGAGCATGTGGTCGAGGAAGTCGCGGGTGAGAATCGCGAGGGCAGTAAAGGCACCATCGAGGGTCCGTACTACGTCCCCGACGCACCCGAGCTCGGGTCGGCGGCAATCCTGCCTACCCGCGATGGCGAGAAGGGCACACCGCTGCTGTTCCAGGGGCAGGTGCGCGGCGTCGACGGTACCCCGCTCCCGCACGCCGTTATCGAGATCTGGCATGCCGACGCCGACGGCTTCTACTCGCAGTTCGCACCCGGAATTCCCGAATGGAATTTGCGCGGCACGGTGACCACAGATGACCAGGGCCAGTTCTGGATTCATACGATGAAGCCTGCGCCGTACCAGATCCCGACCGACGGAGCGTGCGGCAACCTTATCTCGGCGGCAGGCTGGCACCCGTGGCGTCCGGCGCACCTGCACCTCAAGGTCGCAGCGGTGGGCCATCAGCAGATCACCACCCAGCTCTACTTCCCGGGTGACGCCCACAACGACGACGACGTCGCCAGTGCCGTCAAGCCCGAGCTCATCCTCGACCCGCACGACGTCGACGGTGGCCAGGAAGTGACCTACGACTTCGTCCTCGACAAGGCCTGAGAGACATGCTGTTTGCAGTGAAAATGGATGTCGCGCTGCCGCAGGACCTCGATGCGGTCGTACGAACCGATACTCTCACGCGAGAGAAGGCGTACTCGCAGCAGTTGCAGCGCGACGGCGAATGGGTGAGTATCTGGCGGCTCGTGGGCCAGTATTCGAACCTGAGCATCTTCGATGTGCGGGACAACGAGCGTCTGCATGAGATTCTGTGGAATCTGCCGCTGTTCCCTTACATGACCATCGAGGTGACCGCGTTGACCACCCATCCCTCGGACATCGCCGCAGTCTGACCGCTCAGGTTCCCGCCGCCGGGGTGGGTTCGACGAGCAACCGCTTGACGACTTTGCCAGTGGCAGTTCGGGGGAGTTCGTCCAGGAACGTCACGTCACGCGGAACCGAGAAGCGGCTCAGACGATTTCGAATGTACGCTCGGACCATCTCTGCATCGAGGCCGGCGGATCCTCGGCCGACGACGAATGCCGCCAGGCGTTGACCGTACTCGTTGTCGGGCACACCGACGACTGCTACCTCGCCGACCTGCGGGAGGTTGGCGATGGCATCCTCCACAGGTCCCGGAAAGACGTTTTCTCCTCCGGAGATGATCATCTCGTCGTCGCGGCCGCACACGAAGAGCCGTCCGTTGCAGTCGAGGTAACCGAGATCCCCGGTATCCATCAAGGCCGAACCCTTGGCAGAAACGGTCGACGGCGGATCGGCGTTGGTGTACCCGTCGAACAGCATGTCGTTGCCGACGAAGATGCGACCGAGCGTTCCGACCGGAACGACGTTGCCGTCGGCCGCGAGGATCGCGACCGTGGTCCCCAGCGGCGGTCGGCCCGCGGTGGCGGGTGACGCACGTAGATCGTCGGGGGTAGCGATGGTCGCCCACGAGACTTCGGTGGACCCGTAGAAGTTGTAGAGAATGTCGCCGAAGACATCCATGAACCGGTTGACCGTGGATCCGGTGAGTGCCGATCCGCTGCACGCTACGACACGCAAGCTCGACGTGTCGTAGCGGGATCGCACCGAGTCGGGTAGGTCGAGTATTCGTTGCAGCATGATCGGTACGGCAATCAGCGAGGTGCACCGGTGAGCTTCGATGGCCCGGAGGCAGTCCTCCGGGTCGAATCGATCCTGCAACACCACCGTTGCTCGCAGCGGAGTGCTGATCTGTAAAGCTGCCAGGCCCCAGCTGTGAAACATCGGGGCCGCGATCAACATTCGCTCGTTCATCTGGAGCGGCATTCGAGACAGCATCGCTGCAACGGTGCCGAAGCCCCTCGGGGTGGGGCGGAGCGCACCTTTGGGAGAGCCGCTGGTCCCGGAGGTGAGCACGACGACGGTTCCGGGACGCTCGGGCCGTTCGAAGGTAGTGGACGGCGGAGCCACGAAGTGTTCGAGGGTGCGTCGACGTGGAATGACAGTGCGAGGAGACAAACTGACGCGTGTGACGTCGTTGGGGAGGTAGCGGACAATCGGGTCGAATTCGTCGTCGACGAACAATACGTCGAAGTGTTGGCGGGCCGCGATCGACTCGATCTGGCGGGCCGCCAGGCCCGTGTTGAGGAGGACGACTTCGACTCCGAGCATTCCGCATGCGACGGTGCACTCGGTCATCGTCGTGTGATTGCGTGCCAGGATCCCGATCGTGCTGCCCGGACGAATGCCGGATGCGCTCAAGCCTGCGGCGATTCGGTGTGATCGTTGGTGGATCTCGGCGAAAGTGCGAGTACCGCGGTCGTCGATCACAGCTATCTGGTCCGGCGACTTCGCCGCTGCTGCTGCGAATCCGCCTCCAAGCGTGAAGCCCCACCTAGCCAGTGAACTGAGCTGCTTGTAGGCGCGGTCGGGCCGCGCGGCACGGACGACGCCGGTGCTGATCATCGTCTTCGCGATCGCCAGTTGCAGGGAGCGGGAGTCGCCGGTGCTGGACACGATCGAGGTCGGCGTACCGGCCAGTGCGTCGCCGAGCCGTCGTAGACCGCCGAGAACCCAGTCGACCACAGCTTTGTTGTGTTCGGGTTGGGGTACGTACGAGCCGCTGAGCCCCGCTTTGAACACGGTGACGTCGACCTTGGTCTCGTTGGCCGAGATCTCGGTGAGGGTGAACCTGACGAATCCGCCCGCGTCGACATGTTCGACCGTGACTATCGCGCGGTGACGTCGGTCCACGACGAGTTGTACGGCGTGGTCGATACCACCGACCCGGCACCAGTAGCCGTCGACGGCACCGTCGCGGAGGACGCACGCCTCGATCCCTGGGAAGTATCGCGGGTACAACTCGACCGCGCTCAAGACGCTGCATACCTGATCGGCGTCGTGTGCGAAGACCATGCTGCAGTCGATGACGTCCGAAACCATGCCGTTCCCCCCCGTTGCCCCGCCGAATCGGTCAGCTACGCCGCCGCACAGCACCGACCAGGGGATTGCCGCGCTCACTCGAACGGGTCATCCGCCTGGATGAAGTCGATATATTAACCGTGACGGATAGTTACGCGCACGAAATCGGCATTATTCAGTCGCCGGTCAAGCAGTCGGTTCGTGATGCGGGCGTGCGGGAAGTGGATGCAGGTGCCACTGTGCGGTTGCGCTAGTTGCGGTCCAAGTAGAGCTGGGCCGTTTCGGTGGCAACCGCCGACACCGCAGCAGCAAGTCCTGGCTCGAGATCGAGTGCATTTGCCAGCGTCTCATCTCGTAGTCCACGGGACCGCAGAAGCTCCCACGCACGTTCCATCAGTCGGACCGACGTCGGGTGATCCAGTTCTGGCCTCGTCGATCGCAAAGCCGTTGCGGCCCAATCTGCATCGAACGTTCCGTTCGGTGGGCCGAACACGCGCTCACCGGAGGTATAGCTCCTCGGGTCCATGCGATCCGACGCTAGCACGCACTCGGCAACGCTGTCGGTCCTGCGACTGCCTCGTCGACGAGGCAGTGCGGAATCCTCGAACATTGGTGCATCTGCCAACGAATGTGTGCGTACGTTGGGGACATGCCCTATGTGGACCGTGTTGCCGACGTATTCGTACTGAACCTCGGGGACCGAGATGTAGACAATGGCGAGAATCGAATGGGACCAGCCTGGGTTGCCGACGTCGAAGCGCTTCTCGACGAGGTCGAGGCAGCGACGGGGCCGGCGGCGCTGGTTACCACGGCGACAGGCAAGTATTTCTCCAACGGTGTCGACCTCTCCTGGGGCGCTGAGAACCTCGACCAGGTGAACCTGTTCATCGGCGCGGTGCAGTCGCTGCTGGCACGTGTTCTGACGTTCCCGATGCAGACAGTCGCTGCACTACAAGGGCATACGTTCGGCGGCGCGGCGTTTTTCGCCATGGCACACGACTACCGGGTCATGCGAGCCGACCGCGGCTTTCTGTGCTTCCCCGGCGTGAGTATCGGTGCCAGCTACAGCCCAGGAACAGTGCGGTTGGTTGCTGCCAAGCTGACACCTCTGGCGTTTCACGAGGCACTGACCACGGGACGCCGATACGGCGGTGACGACGCCGCCACCCTCGGTCTGGTCGATTCCGCCTCCGCGGAAGATCGTCTACTCGACGATGCCATCGCACGTGCGACGGAATTGACCGGAACACGAGGCAGTGTTCTCGGCGACATCAAACGCACCATGTATTCAGACGTCGTCGAGTCCCTCCTAGCGCCTGTAGCGGGCGTCGAGGAGCAGGAGTGGACCATGCGCTAGGCAAACTGGGCGGCTCAGGAATCCGGGGTCAGTACTCGATGCCCAACGACCACGCGAACACGGTGTAGGCCGCCAGCGTGATCAAGGCTATGGAAATCAGGTTGAGCCACAACCCACCCCGCATCATCTGGCCTATGGTGATGTAACCGCTGGCGTACGAGACCGCGTTGGGAGGCGTTGCCACCGGAAGCATGAACGCACACGTCGCTGCCAGCGCGACGGGAATTGTCAGCACCAGCAGATCGATGTCCATGCCCATCGCGACCCCGCCGGCCACGGGCAGGAACGTTGCTGCCGTCGCTGTATTGCTCGTGATCTCGGTCAGAAAGATGATTGCCGTCGTTGCCACGACGATCAGCAGGACCACGGGAATAGTATCGAGTCCCGCTGCGACACTCCCGATCCAGTCGGTCAGGCCGCTGGATTGGAACTGCGCCGACAGTGCAAGTCCTCCACCGAACAGGAGCAGGACACCCCAGGGCAGTTTGACGGCCGTCTCCCAGTCGATCAGGCGAACACCCTTCTTTCCTCCGCTGGGCATCAGGAACAGAAGAATTGCAGCAGTCATTGCGATCCCGGTGTCGGAGATCGGTGGCGCGTCGAAGATCAGTGGAACCGCGACCCACGACGCAGCCGCGAGACAGAAGATGATCGCGACTCGGATCTCACCCTGCGACATCTTCCCCAGGGCATCCAGTTCGCCCTTGATGAGCTGCTTGCCGCCTGGAATATCATCGATCTCGGGTTTGAACAAGACATGGGTGAGCAAGAACCAGGCTATGAACAGCAGGACCACCGCGAGTGGCACACCCGCGATCATCCATTCGAGAAATCCGATCGTGATGCCCTGGCCCTCGAGGTAACCCACCAGCAGAGTATTCGGAGGAGTGCCGATGATCGTCCCCAACGATCCGATCGAAGCCGCGTAGGCAATACCGAGCATCATCGCGGTACCGAAGTTGCTCTTGATCACCGCCTCCGTAATCGTGGCATTGGCATTGGCATCGGCATTGGCATCGGCATCGGCATCAGCATCAGCGTCGGGAACGGCCCCCGCCTTCTTTCCGATGTCGAGTACCAACACCAGAACCGAGACACCGATCGGGATCATCATGACTGCGGTGGCTGTGTTCGACACCCACATCGACAAGAAGCCGGTCGCGATCATGAAGCCTGCGATCACCATCGTCGGCTTAGTGCCCATGGCGTTGACGGTGAGAAGCGCTATCCGACGGTGCAAGTTCCACCGTTGCATCGCCAGAGCCAGCAGGAAGCCACCCATGAACAAGAAGATGATGTTGTTGCCGTAAGAAGCGCCCACATCGTTGATGTCGACGTCGTCAACCAGGACGGGAAAGATCAAGAGTGGCAACAGGGCTGTTGCAGGAATCGGTATTGCCTCGGTCATCCACCAGATGCCCATGAGTACTGCGGTTGCGGCAGTCAACCGCGCAGCGTGGTCGACGTCGGCGGGCATGACCGCGTACACGAGCACCGCCAGCAGTAGACCAACAGCGAGCCCGACCCACTGCCGCTTCCGACGCCCTGGCTTGACCTCGTCGTCACGTTCCCCGGCCGATCTCTGGTCGACTTCGGCGAATTCGTTCGGGTCGGCTCGGCGACCTGACTCCTCCTCGTCGCTGACCTGCGACATAAGGGCCTCCTCGTGCTCGGCGTGTCGTCAGCGTATCGCCTCGGATGTCCGAAAAGTCGTAATCAAGGCCGTTGGCGGGTCCGGGTTTTGTCGCCCAGGGACAGATTCGCCACGAAGCACCGGTCAGGACAGCTTCGGCGGATTGTCCGGCAACAGGAGTGCGCCGATAGCGCTGGCGATCGGAACCGTGTTGTTGGTGTCTGCATTCGCAGTCGGTCCGAGCGTGGCGTAGATGACGATCGTGGTTTTCGATTCCGTGTCGTACAAAGCGACACCGTTGTAACCACCGAAGGACGGGTTCATGAACAACCAGCTGCCGAGGTGGGCAGTCCCGAAGGCGAAGAATCGTTCGTCGGTGAGTGGGCCGAGACCGGCTGTCTCGGGTGCCATCATCTCTTGAAATGCGCTGTCGGACAGTAGTTCGCCGGTTCCCAGTGCGCGAACCCAGCGCCCGACGTCGGCAACTGTGGAGTTCAAGTTTCCACTGTTGAGAAAAGCGGTGGGATTCCAGAAGGTCGAGTCTTCGAAGACGCCGCGCTCATTGGTGTAGCCGTGCAGGGCAGGATCGGCCATCTGGGGCGTCATCATCACGTTGCTCTCGCGCATTCCGAGCGGCGTGAAGACTCGATTCTTCAACAGCTCGCCCAGCGTTTCACCCGACGCCTTTTCGAGCACCACGCCGAGCAGACATAGATCGCTGTGCGCGTAGGCGAAGTTGGTGCCCGGTTCGAACAGCGGCGGGCGGGCGTTGGCGAGGTCGAAGATCTCTTGCGCCGTGAATTCCTCGATCGGATTCGCGTAGAAGGTCTTCAAGAAATCGGGATTCGTCACATAGTCCGAGATGCCGCTGGTGCTGTTGGCGAGCATTCGTGGCGTGATCTGCTCGGCGCGTGGAAAATCGGGAACCCACCTGGCAATCGGTTCGTCGAGGTTCAATGTTCCGTCGTCGTCGAGTTGAAGGAGTGCCGTCGACAGCATCGGCTCCATCGGCTGACCGACGCGAAGTTGCATGTTCGGCGTGGCAGGTACGCCAATCGGCGACTCGCCGACCGCGCCGAGAACGACTTCTTCGTCGCCTTGCCATACCCCGAACACGGCGGCACTGAGATCTAGTGCGGCAAGTTGGCTGGACACGATATCGGTGATCTTGTCGACATCCACGGCGTCCGCAGTCTGGGTGGGTGTCTGCTGTTCGGCGCTACTCGTCTCGGTGCTGCCGTTCTCGTTCTCGGCCGATCCGCACGCAACCAAAGCAGAGACGAGGACGGCCGTGAGTGCCGCGGTGACACTTCGACGCAACACACTGTAAGACGAGATGTTCATCGGCCCAGTCCCTTTCGTGCACGGAAAGTGGACGCGGCGGCTTACGATTCAGGCAGCGTCGACCAGGCGATTCTACCTCCCGAACGATCTCGAAACGCGGTTTCGAGCAGCCCCGATCTTCGAAGCTAGGAGTTCACGATGGTGTGTTCGACAACTCCGATGTCGTCGAGTGCCACCGAGAGCGCTGTTGTCGCTCAACGGTTGCCAGGCCGAGTCCTGCTTCGACTGATATTCGGCGACGACGCCGTTCGACGTGTAAACCCTGCGAATCTTCATTTCTCCCCAGACCCCGCTGCTCGCATGATCCAGATGTCCTCGAACGGTACTGTACGTCCGAGGATCCGTTCTGCGGCCCGGTGTCCTGATTTCAGGGCAGCGGTCACGGTAGCGGGATCGTCGGTCCACGTTGCTTCACCGGCCAGGTGCATGACATCCTCGACCGGAGTGGACAAGTCGTCGTGGTCTTCGGGTACCGATCCGACGGTCATGTAGGAGTAGGAGCCGTGTGAAAACGGATCGTCCTGCCACCGCGTGACGTGTATACGATCGGGCTGCAGTACTCGGTCTCCGTACAGTCCCCGCAGCGCGTCGAGGACGGAATCAGCAATGCGCGCGTCCGACCAGTGACGGGTATCGCGGGCGCATGGACCTGCAGCGAAGGTCAACAGTGTCGGGGAACCATGTGCCGCGCTGACGTCGTACCACGAGTGCCACCAACGACCGGCCTCACCCTGCTGGCGAATGGCATAGACGTCCTGGTCCCAGAATTTCTCGGGGAATCGCAAGAAGACTTTCTCGAATGCATTCATCTCGAGCCGATCCAATGCCCGTGTCACTGGTGGGGGTAGCGGCGGATCGATGACGAACTTCGGCGACTTCAACACCCCGATCGGCACCGTGACGACGGTTCTGTCGGCGGAGAATTCGCCTTGATCCGTTTCTGCGACGACGCCGGTCGGAGCCCACCGGATGCGGGTGACCACGTGCTGCCGACGCACGTCGAGGCCGCGTGCGAGGTGCGTGGCAAGCTCGTCGTAGCCGTCGGGAAATACGACCTCGTCGCCCTCGATGGCATCGTCGTCGAGCCCGTGCGCGTCGAGATCGTCGAGCCAGACGCCCAATTGCTCCTCGGAACGGTGCTGCAGGAACTCGCGGACCCTCGCGGAACGTTGTTCCTCCCAGCCCAATTCACCGAGAGTAGCTTCCACCGCATCGCCGAAGGACGTCATCGGCGCCGATTCGGCGATGGTCGACGCCAATCGAGCGCTGACGAAGTGAACGTCCGAGGCGAATCGCTCGGCGGCCTCGTCGCTCAGTCGTGTGCCGCCAGGGGAGTAGTAGGCAATCGGGCGACTGTCGGGTTGGTAGCTTCCGACGGTGAACTCGACGGTACGCATGCCGTAGGCCTCGACGGCATCGGCAAGCGGGTTGCCGTCGACTCCATGAATCCAGGAGGCGCCGTAGTCGAGGACTTCACCGTTGGAGCGCGATGTCCAGACCCGGCCGCCCACGCGGTTGCGGGCTTCCAGGACGACAACACGTCGCCCCGCGTCGGCGAGAATTCTTGCGGCCGTCAGCCCGGCGATTCCGGCCCCTACGATCAGCGTGTCGAAGTCGGTCAACGTCGTTCCGATCTGTCCGAAGCGGCGGGTGGGAGCTGACTTCCCCGGCTCTCCTCACCATATCGCGTGGCCCGCGGCTTGCGGAGCGGACTTACGCCGATCGGCTACGGAGCGATCCAGGAACCCTGTCCGGGCAGGAAGGTGATGCCGGAGGTGACGGCCGCCGTCGCGCTGATGTTACCCGACCCTGTGAATGTCGATGGCGCATCGAAAGTTCCACCCGACTTCCATTGACCGGAATCACCGGTACTGTGGTTCGTCCACGAGACCGTGCAGTAGCACTCCGAGCTAGAGGAGAAGCGAGAGAATCCCGGTAGCTCCGCGTCGGTGGTGACCGACATCGATTCGTTCACGAAGGCGTTTTCGCTGGACGATCCAGAGCCGGTTGAGCCCAGCAGGAGCGAGAACACAGTCTTGGTGACCGGCGCCGCTGATGCGGTCGGGGCACCGGCGATCGCCACTGTGACAGCTCCCGCGAACAGAAGTGCAGTTACCCGTGTGATCCGGTGACTCGTTGCTTCTGTCATAGGAATTCCATTCTGTTGGAGGCACACGAAGCGTATCCGAAGTCCATACCGTTCGGTCGGCAAGTGACGCCGAGTGCGGGCCTTGCGGGCACATCGTCTCGCCACTAGCGTCTCCACCAAGTCGTCGGCCATGCCGGCTCCGTAGCGCGGGTTGTCGATGAAGAGCAAAGGTTGTCGATGAAGACCGATTTCAAGAAGTCACTTGCGTGCTACACGGCAAGACGCGGCAAGTTCGACATTGTCGACGTTCCGCCGCTTCGGTACGTGATGGTCGACGGGCGAGGTGACCCGAACACCGCGCAGAGCTACGCGGACGCCATTTCGGCTGTCTACCCGGTTGCATATGCGCTCAAGTTCTTCAGCAAGAACGAGCTCGGCCGAGACTACGTCGTCATGCCGCTCGAAGCGCTGTGGTGGGCGTCGAACATGGACGTGTTCACTACCGAGCGAGACAAGTCGCAGTGGAATTGGACAGTGTTGAACATGGTGCCCGACTGGATCGAGCAGGACATGTTCGACACGGCGGTGGCGGAGTCGACAGCCAAGCGACACAACAGTATTGACGTCGATCTACGAATGGAGACCCTTCGCGAAGGACGGTGTGTGCAGACTTTGCACGTCGGTTCGTACGACGACGAGGCCGAAGTTCTGCGTCGCCTGCATGACGAGTTCATTCCGGCAGCGGGCGCGATGATGACCGGGCGCCATCACGAAATCTATCTGAGTGATCCTCGACGGGTCGACCCGTCGAAATTGCGCACAATTCTGCGGCAGCCGATCGAAGACGTGAAGGTTTCCAGCGTCGACAACCCGTGAGCGAGCGCATCGGTCCCCGTTCTGACACGATGTCCGGCATGACGAAGGCGTTGCGACCGAACACCTTCACGGTCGGTACTTTCACACTGCTCGGCGCGCTGTATTTCGCGCAAGGAATACCTTTCGGATTCTTCACCGGAGCTCTCCCGGTCGTATTGCGGGAGTCGGGATACTCGTTGGTGAAGATCAGCGCAACGGGCGTTCTCTTCCTGCCGTGGGCTCTGAAGTTCTTGTGGGCGCCCTACGTGGACCGATACGGAACCCGACGACGGTGGCTGTTGTCCCTGCAGTTCGCGTCCGCCGGCATCGCACTCGGGTTGTCGTTGCTGGACCTGTCCACGACACTTCGATGGCTCTTCGTCGGAGTCTTTGTCGTCAATCTGTTGTCCGCCACGCAGGACGTCGCGACCGACGGAATTGCGGTGCGCCTTCTGAACGTGCAGCAGCGGGGTGTCGGCAACGGCATTCAGGTCGGCGCGTACCGGATCGGCATGGTGTGCGGAGGGGGACTGTTGTTGTGGCTGTTCAGCTTTGCCGGGTGGCGAGCGCTGTTCATCGCGATGGCAGCCTTGCTGATTCTCGCAACCATTCCGGTATGGCGGCTGCGTGCGCAACTCGACGCCGCAGACGCCGAGAACGGAACGCAGGATCGCTCTCAGGAAAAATCCGCAACCCGTCTTGCGGTCACGTGGTGGTCACGACTGCGTCGACCAGGCATGGTCGCGTTCATCCTGTTGATCGCAGGCTTCAAGTTCGGCAACTCGATGGGATCCGCACTGGTCGGGCCGTTCATGTCCGACAGCGGGCTCACTCTCGGCCAGATCGCTCTCGTCGATGGCGGGCTGTCGTCGGTGGCTGCCCTTGTTGGTGCCGCTCTCGGCGCCTGGTTGTCGTACCGCTTCGGCCGGCGACACGCCCTCCTCGTCGGTGGTGTGGTTCAGACCCTCAGTCTTGGGCTGTACATAGTCGCGTCGTTGGGGATCGGCGGCTTTTCGTTGGTGGTGACCGCCAGTGTTGCCGAGCATGTCCTCGGTGGTGCCGCGACCGTAGCAATATTCGCGCTCATGATGGACGCAGCGGACAAGCGCTTCGCCGGAAGCGACTACACACTGGTCGCGTGTGCGGTCGTGTTCGCGCAGGGGATAGCCGGGCTGGCCGCCGGCATCGTGGGTGACATTTTCGGCTTCACCGCCCTCTTCTGCGTTGCGCTCGTATTGTCGGGCATCGGTTGCGCAGTCCTGCTGATCGCGCTGGACCGAGGTGTCGGACCGAGCGGGTTGAAAGAGGTAGTAGCAGCGCGCAGATCGTGGTCACGCGGGTGATGCAAGCGGTCCGGCCCACATCGACGATGTGGGCCGGACGTAGAGGACAAGGATCAGTCGACCGAAATGACGTCCTGCGCGATGGAAGCAAGCCGCGTCTGGGCAGCCGAGATGACGCCATGGCGGTTCTTGTGTGCTTCCTCGAAGGCCACGATCGTCCTGATGTCACTCGAATCGGTGAGGTCCTTGATCGCCGCGACGGACTCGGACACGTTGAGCGTGTCGTAGTCCTCGATCGGAAGCTCGTCGGCGTCGAGGATTCCACCGGCCGCGCGGGCCGAGTGAATGGCGTCGGCAACGCCGTCGACACCCTCCTCACGGGTGACCCCCTCGGCAGCTTCGAGTGCTGCGTCGCGGCTGGCAGCCAGCGTCCGTGCCGCAATGTCGCTTGCATGTGCGCCGCGGCCGAGCAGCTCACCGAGACGGTTCGGGGTCGAGCGTGCTGCATCGAGCGCACGGTCGAGTCCGCGCGCGGACCAGGTCGCGGGCGCGTTGACGATCTTGACGGCACCGCCGGCCGCAGCCTGCAACGGGGTCCGGCGCAATGCTGCGGGACCACCGAGCGCATCCTCGGCGAGCACTGTCTCCAGCCACTCGACCGTGGCACTGTGCGCCCTGATCAGCCGGTCCGCAAGAGCCACCGCAGCGGGTTCCTTCGCAGCTGTGGCAAGGGCCTTGATGTACTTGGATCTGCCGAGAAGCTGCTGCTCGAGTGCCAGATCGCCGAGTAGCGCTTCGTCGAACGGCTGGGCCTGCTCGGCGAGGGTCTTGAACAATGCCAGGGTTCGGCCGACAAGCGGTCCGACAACGTCGGGTAGGCCGCCGAGGTCGCGGAGGGTCGATTCGATGGCGTCTGCGCGAGCGCGGCCATTCAACGCATTCTGCGTCAGCTCTGCCCGAACGGCGTCGGTTCGTGCCTGCGCGACGCGGGTCTCGGCGATCTGGATTTCGGTATTGGTCAGCTGAAGCACGGCCCGCAACTGTGCGAGCAGTGTTGATGTAGTCATCGTGCGCTCCTTCGGTCGAATGGGTCGTCGTCAGTGCCTGTACTCGAGTCGAGGCACTCCAGGTTTTGTTACCCGTCGGTAAATTCGCCAAACCCCGACGTGGAAGGTGACCTACATCTCAGCAAGAAGAGCAAGGATGTGTTCGACGCCGTAAGATCCGCCTTTGCCGCCGTCAACCTAGAGTTTTGGAGAATTCCGCGTGCGCACTCTGATCGTGACTGCCTTCGTGTCCCTCGATGGAGTTATGGAAGGCCCAGGTGGCGAGCCGGGCTACCGCAACTCCGGGTGGACGTTCAGAGATGTCGAGTTCGATGCAGCGGCCTACGAAATAAAGGGCCGCGAGCAAGAAGAGACCACCGCACTGCTGCTGGGCAGGACGTCGTACGAGGCGTTCGCGCCGATCTGGCCGACCATGGACGACTTCGCCGGGTACAACGCGATGCCTCGGTATGTGGTGTCGACGACGCTCGAGGGCGAGGACTCCCGATGGCCGGCAACGATTCTGCGCTCACTCGACGAGGTCGCGGCTCTCAAGCAGACCGAGGGCGGCCCTATCGCCGTCCATGGGAGTGCAACTCTCGGACACAGTCTCGCGGACGCGGGCCTCGTCGACCGCTACCACTTGCTGACTTTCCCGCTGCTGCTCGGAGCCGGAAAGCGGCTGTTCAGCGATGCCGACAAGGACACGACGAAACTGGTTCTCGTGGAGCACGAGACGTACGGGAACGGTGTGCAGAAGCAGGTCTTCGACGTCGTTCGGTAGGTGCCGGGCGGTCCCGCCTGGACCGTCAGTTGTTCGTTGTCCGCTTCGCGGTAGGTCTCGGCTTCCCGCTGCCCGAAGCCTGCAGCCCCTCCATTACCAGCAGCAGATACTGGTCCGCGAGTTGCTCTGCGCTGAGCTTTCCGGAAGGGGTGAACCAACGGACCGCGACCCACACCGAGTCGCGAAGGAAGCGGTAAGCGATCACCGGGTCGAGATCGTCTCGGAACTTGCCCTGTGCAATGCCATCTTCGATGACCTTGATCCAGATGCGGCGAACATCGGCTTCGGCCTTGGTCAGGTAGGCGAATCTGGGGAACTGAGACAGATAATTCCGCTCGTTCTGGATGACGGTGATCGCCGCACGGTGAGGTCCGAGCGACACGAACGCCGCAACGATGAGCTCACGGAGTGTGGTAACCGGATCCTGTTCTCGCTCGACGATCTCGGTGTACGTCTCCATGAGATTGCCGAGGTAGCTGGACAGAATCTCCTCGATGATGGTCTCTTTGGAGTCGAAATGGTGGTACAGACTGCCGGACAGCACCCCCGCCGCATCGCCGATCTCGCGGACGGTGGTCGAGCGAAATCCCTTTTCCGCGAAGAGTTCGGCTGCGATCTCGACCAGCGCCTGCCGACGCTCCGACCCCTGACCTGATTGCTCGCTGCTCCTGCCACCGCTGCTGTTTCGTCCACGAGCGTTGGTGCGGCCGGTGCTGCGCGGCTGCGGCGTCGATGCGGCCCGGGAGGATTTCGGTGATGCAGCCATGGCTGAATTATTCACTTTCTACTCGGCGTGCGTCGGATGGGGGCTGCGCCGTCCGGCGTGGCAGACCCGCGGCACCTTCGAGTGCGGCAACGTGCACCCGGGGGAGTCCGAACAGTTGTGAACTCGAATGCGCGCGCTTGAAGTACAACTGCATGTCGTGCTCCCAGGTGATGGCGATACCGCCGTGAAGCTGGACGCACTCCGCCGCAACAGCCGTGAAGGCCTCCGAACAGTAGGCTCGTGCAACGCCTGCGGAGGTGTGTCGATCCGGAGACGATGCCGCGAAATATGCTGTTGCCCGTGCCGTCTCGACGAGTACGTGAAGATCGGCCATTCGGTGTTTGAGTGCCTGGAAACTGCCGATGGGACGTGCGAACTGCACCCTCGACTTGGTGTACTCGACGGTGAGCTCCAGGCACCGCGCGGCAGCCCCGACTTGTTCGCCAGCAAGGAGAACCATGCCCCGATCGATCGCCTGTTCCAGTACGGCTGAGGCATCGGTAGTCTCGAGTCGGCGCGCAGCAGCACCGTCGAATGCGACCTCGTAGAGCGCGCGAGTCGGGTCCATCGTCGCGCCGCCGGAGCACAGCACCCCCCGAGCGTGAGCGTCGACTTCGAAGAGTTCCACTCCGCCCGCCGATCGGGCGGCGACGAGGAGCGTCGACGCCGAGGCTGCATCGAGGACGTAGCGTGCCCGCCCTGTCAACGACCACTCGTCGTCGTACCGTGCCTCTACAGGTACCCCGTGGGACCAGTCGCCCTGTTCGTCCGCGGCGCACAGCGACACGATCGACGAACCTGCAGCGATGTCGGGCAGCAGACGTGCTTTGGCTTCCTCGTCGTCGGACGCCTCGATAACTGCAGCACACACACCGGACGATCCAAGTGCAGGCGAAGGAACGAGCGCCCTACCCAGTTCCTCGGCGACGATCAGCTGATCGACCAGTCCACCACCGGATCCTCCGTAGTTCTCGTCGATCGAGATCCCGCCGACACCGACTTGTTCGCACAGAAGTGTCCACAGCTCGCGATCGAACCTGTCGCTGGACGTCATGGCCGCACGCACAGCCGCCGGCGTCGCCTTCTTGGTCAATACCGCCCGCATCGTTTCGGCGAGCATCCTCTGATCTTCGGTCAGCGCATTCACAGGGACTCCAGAACGCGCCGACGGTGTACGGCGGCCGTACCCCACGAGGACTGCAGTGCACGAACTTTGGTGGTCCACAGTGACAGGTCGTATTCCATGGTGTAGCCGATTGCCCCATGCACCTGCAGTGCCGTGCGGCTCGACGAGTTCGCCGCGGTGCCGCACACGACCTTCGCGGCCGAGGCATCTCGCCGCGCGTGCCGTGAGTTCGCACCGACCGACAGTGCGGCGTTGAACAGGACGGGTCGCGCCAACTCCAGGCCGATGAAGACGTCGGCCAATGCATGCTTGATCGCTTGGAACGACCCGATCGGTCGCCCGAATTGCTGCCTGGACTTGGCGTAGTCGACAGTGGCGTCCAACATGGCCTGACCGGCACCCAGAAGCTGCGCGGCGCAGGCCAGGGTGGCGAGCACCTCGGCTCTGTCGATTGCTTCGGTACTGTCGCCTCCAGCGATCTGTGTACCTTCGGCCACCACCTGGCCCAACCGGCGTGACGGATCGATCGATTCGTGAACGGCCACGACCGTTGCCGTGGATACCGATGCTGCGCGTGCCAGCAGCACGACATCTGCCATAGCCGGATCGACCGCGTACGGCACATTCGGCTCCACTGCCAACGTCGCGATCAGCTGTCCCGACGCAAGGCCCGGCAACCACTCCCGCTGTTGCTCGGAGGGAAGGGCCCCCAACAGGGCGGGCACGGCCACGATCGATTCCACTACCGGGCCGGGCACGGCCCATTTTCCCAGCCGCTCGAGCGCAACGACCATGTCCACCGGATCGGCGCCGAGTCCATCGAATTCGGGATCGATCAACAGGCTGGTAACTCCGAGTTGGGCCAGCGAAGACCACAAGTTTCGGCAGGGGAGTACGTCGCCGGATGCGAGGGCCCGGCTGACTGTCGGGACGTCGGCCGCACCCAGCATCGAATCCAGACTCGCAGCGAAGTCGAGTTGTGACGCGTCCAAAGCGAATCTCATCGATCTGCCCTCGGTAGGCCGAGCAGTCGTTCGGCTATGACGTTGCGTTGAATTTCGTTGGTGCCGGCATAGATTGGGCCCGACAGTGAAAACAAATACCCGTCGGTCCAGGAACTTGCCCGTTCAGCGCCCGCCCCGAGGATCTCGAGGGCCGTCTCGTGCAGTGCCACGTCGAGTTCGGACCAGAACACCTTGGTCACCGAAGATTCCGCTCCGAGGCTCCCGCCCTCTGCCAGTCGCGTGACCGTCCCGAACGTGTGCAGCCGATACGCCTGTGCCGCGATCCACGCATCCACGACTCGGTCACCGACGGCATCCGATCTACCGTCGTGTTCGTCCAGCAACGACACCAGCTTCTCCGCGGCCGTCACGAATCTGCCTGGACTGCGCAGTGACATTCCGCGTTCGTTGCTGGAGGTGCTCATTGCCACGCGCCAGCCATCATCCGGTTTACCGATGACATCGGAGTCGGGGACGAATACACCGTCGAGGAATATCTCGGCGAAACCCGGTTCGCCGTCGAGTTGTGCGATGGGTCGCACAGTCACGCCGTCGGCAGTGAGCGGAAACATGCAGTACGTGAGTCCGCGGTGTCGGGGAGCGGACGGGTCGGAGCGAAAGAGGCCGAATGCTTTGTCGGCGAAACTCGCTCGTGAACTCCATGTCTTCTGGCCGTCGAGAATCCAGCCGCCGTCGGTTCGCTTGGCCGTCGATCTGATGCCTGCGAGATCGCTCCCCGCTTCGGGCTCGGACCATGCCTGCGCCCAGATATCGTCCGCTCTGGCCATGCGAGGGAGTATCCGGTCCAGCTGTTCCTCTGTCCCGTGCTCGAACAGCGTCGGGGCGAGGAGAAAGATCCCGTTCTGACTGACGCGTGCTGGTGCGCCGGCGGCGTAATACTCCTCCTCGAACACCACCCACTCGAGCATGGATGCGTCTCGGCCCCCGTACCGTTCGGGCCAGGACACCACCGAGTACTTCGCGGACGCAAGAGCGCGTTCCCACTCCCTGTGCGCTTCGAACCCTTCCGCCGTGTCCAAGGACGGCAGAGGAGTGCTCGGTAGGTGCGTGCGCAGAAACGTCCGCGCGCTGTCGCGAAACGCTTCGGTGGCGGTATCGAGATCGAGATCCATCCCCGTCAGCTCTTCTCGGTGGTCGACGTCGCGGAGCTCTTCATGGATTTCGCGTCCATCCCGCCGAGCGAATCGGTGTCCACTTCCGCGTTGTGCGAATGCGCGAAATGGTGCAATCCGAACACCGAATCCATCCCGGATCGCATTCCCATGAGATCTTCGCATTGGTTGACAGCCTTCTTCGTCAACGCGAGCCCGAATGCAGGCATGGCTGCGATCCGGTCGGCGAGTGCAATGGTTTCGGACTCGAGTTCGGCGCGGGGAACCACCCGGTTGACCATGCCCCACTCGAAAGCTTCTGCGGCAGAAAACCTATCGCCCGTGAACAGGATCTCTTTCGCTCGACGCGGACCGAGAACCCACGGATGTGCGAAATACTCGACGCCCGGAATTCCCATCCGAACGACTGGATCCGAGAAGAACGCATCATCGCTCGCGACGATGAGATCGCAGATCCACGACAGCATCAGCCCGCCCGCGATGCATGCCCCCTGCACCGATGCGATCGTCGGTTTCGGAATGTCCCGCCACCGACGGCACATTCCGAGGTAGACCTCCATCTCACGCGCGAATCGTTGGTCACCGCCGGTCTTTCGGACGTGATCCCACCACAGGACCGCCCTGTTCTCGTAGTGCGCGTCGACATCGCGTCCTGGAGTGCCGATGTCGTGGCCCGCCGAGAAATGCTTGCCGTTACCTGCAAGGACGATGACCTTGACGCGGTCGTCCTCCACCGCGTCGGTGAAGGCGCGGTCCAGCGCATACGTCATCACCGAATTCTGGGCGTTGCGGTATTCGGGCCGATTCATCGTGACGATCGCCGTCGAACCACGCACCTCGTACGTGACAACGTTCTCTTCGGTTTCATTCGTCATCGGAGCTCCTCGCGCAGTACACGTTTGAGTATCTTTCCGCCCGCGTTCCGGGGCAGCTCGTTCCGTAATTCCACTGTCTTGGGTACCTTGAATCCCGCCAGCACGGTGCGGCAGTGGGTGAGCAGGGCTTCGGCGTCGATCTGTGCGCCTGGCGACGGGACGACGACGGCAACCCCGACCTCTCCGAGTCGTGGATCGGACTTGCCCACGACCGCGACATCGGCCACACCCGCGAAACGCAGGATCACCTGCTCGATCTCGGCGGGATAGACGTTGAACCCGCCCGAGATGTACATGTCCTTCACTCGATCGGTGACAGTGAGATACCCGCGGTGATCGAGCCTTCCGACGTCCCCTGTGTGCAGCCAACCGTCGCGGTCGATCGCGGCTGCGGTAGCTTCCGGGTCGTCGAGATAGCCGAGCATCACGTTGGGGCCGCGTACCAGGATCTCGTCGCGGTCTCCGATTCTGATCTCGCATCCGGCGGCCGCACGTCCCGAGCTCGAAGCAACCGTCTTCGCATCGTCGCCCGGGCGACACATAGTCGCGACGACGGCTTCGGTGAGTCCGTACGCGGTCAACGTCGTGTCGATGGTCAACTCGTCCCGCATGCGCTCGATCAGCGTGACGGGTACGACGGCTGCACCGGTGACTGCGAGCCGCAACGACGACAGGTCGTACCCGGGTCGTGACGGATGGTCGAGAATCGTCGAGAAGATCGTCGGAGCGCCAGGAAGCACGGTGATGCGGTCGCGATCGATCGTCCTCATTGCTGTCTCCGGGTCGTACACAGCCATGGGGTAGATCGTCGCGCCGACGGAGAGTGCAGCAAGAATCCCTGCCTTGAAACCGAAGCTGTGGAAGAACGGATTGACGACGAGGTAGCGATCGCCGGCTTTCAAACCCGTGCAGTCCGCCCATGCGCGAGCCACCGACAGTGACTGACGGTGTGCACTCATTGCACCTTTGCTCTTGCCGGTGGTTCCCGATGTGAAGAGGATGTCGCTGACCGTGTCACCGGTGAGCGCGGCCGACCTGTCCAGGACGGCGGATTCCGGTGTTTCGGTTGCGAGCGCGGCAAGTTCGGACCAGCGCGTGACGGGTCCGTGCGAGGGCCTGGTGTCGATACCCAGCGGAATCGTGACGATCTGTAGCCGACTCAGTGCGGCGAAATCGAGCTCCGCCAGGCGATCTACGCCGAGGAACCTGTCGGGGACCACGAGCAACCGCGCGCGGGTCCGCTCGAGAATGTCGGTCGCCTCCGCAGTGGTGTAGCGAGTATTGATCGGCACCAGCACGGCGCCTGCGACATGGGCCGCCAGGGCGCTGACGATCCAGTGATACGTGTTCGGAGCCCAGAGCGCCACGCGGTCGCCAGATTCGACTCCCAGGGTGATGAAGGCGCGCGCGGTCTCTGTCACACAGTCGAGCAATTCGCGAAAGGAGATCCGAACGGAGCCGTCGACGATGGCATCTGCGTCGGCGAACGCTGCGGCGGCGTGCATCAACGCACTCGGGGTGGTCTGCCCGTAGTCCGACACTGTCAACTCCTAGCTGAGCAAGGGCTTGGTTTGTTAACGTACCCGAATGGGCAGCGAAGAGGGAAGAGTCGAGCACGGCGAAGATTTCGATGCCGACCGTTTTCGACGAACGGTGCGAGAGTGGCTGAGCGATAACCTCGCCGGTCGGTTCGGCGCGTTGAAGGGCCTGGGCGGACCGGGGCGTGAACATGAGGCATTCGACGAGCGCCTCGCGTGGGACCGCCATCTGGCCGCATCTGGATGGACATGCCTCGGCTGGCCGACCGAGTACGGAGGCCGCGCGCTACCTCTCGAACTCCAGGTGATCTTTCACGAGGAATACGCACGGGCGAACGCTCCGGCTCGTGTGAGCCACATCGGCGAGGAACTGCTCGGGCCGACGCTCATCGCGTTCGGAACACCGGAGCAGAAGTCCAGGTTTCTCCCGTCCATCAATTCGGTGAGCGAACTGTGGTGCCAGGGCTACTCCGAGCCAGGTGCCGGATCCGACCTCGCCGCAGTGTCGACCGCGGCGGCGCTCGACGGCAACGAGTGGGTCATCACGGGGCAGAAGGTGTGGACTTCGCTTGCGCACCTGTCCGATTGGGCGTTCGTTCTCGTCCGGTCCGAGAAGGGTTCGGCGCGTCACGCCGGATTGTCCTACCTGCTCGTTCCGATGAAGCAGGACGGCGTCACAGTGCGCCCGATCACTCAGCTGACCGGGACGTCGGAATTCAACGAGGTCTTCTTCGACGGCGCGCGAACCTCCGCAGACCTCGTTGTCGGAGAACCCGGCCAGGGATGGTCGGTTGCGATGGCGACCCTGGGATTCGAACGCGGCGTGTCGACGCTGGGGCAGCAAGTGGGCTTCGCGCGTGAATTGGAGGGCATCATCTCGGTAGCGTGCAGCAACGGCAGTATCGACGATCCCGCGGTCCGCGAGAAGCTGACGAGAGCGTGGATCGGATTGCGCGTGATGCGTGCCTACGCTGCATCGACCCTCGGCGGTTCAGGTACAGCAGGGGAGGATTCGATCTCCAAATTGCTGTGGGCCAATTGGCATCGAGGGCTGGGGGAGCTCGCCATGGAGGTCGTCGGGCCGTCGTCGATGCTGTCGGATACCGGAGAACTGGACGACTGGCAACGGCTGTATCTGTTCACCCGAGCAGACACCATCTATGGCGGTTCCAACGAAATACAGCGAAACATCATCTCCGAGCGCGTGCTCGGACTTCCGCGAGAGGCGCGCCCGTGAACTCCCAGAACCATACGAAGTCAGGGGTCTCGAGTACCGGGTCCCCGATGCCAAAATCACTGTCGCAGCCTCCCGTCGAGACGCCAGGGCATGGACTTCTGGCCGGGCGAACGGTCGTCGTGACGGCGGCTGCAGGCACCGGAATCGGCAGTGCGACCGCGCGTCGGGCACTGATGGAAGGTGCCGACGTCCTCGTGTCCGACGTTCACGACCGTCGACTCGAAAGTACGCGCGCCGAACTCGCAGCGTTGGGGCTCGGCAGGGTCGAAGCGCTGACGTGTGATGTCACCAGCACGAGCGGCGTCGACGCCCTGATCGACGGTGCCGTCGCGGCGCTGGGGCGGATCGATGTACTGGTGAACAACGCAGGCCTCGGCGGCGAGACCCCTGTTGTCGATATGACGGATGAGCAGTGGTCACGGGTTCTGGATGTGACGCTGAACGGCACCTTCCGGTGCACTCGCGCTGCGCTGAACTACTTCCGGGGCGTCGAGCACGGTGGAGTGATCGTCAACAATGCGAGCGTGCTGGGTTGGCGCGCGCAGCACGGTCAAGCGCACTACGCCGCCGCGAAAGCCGGCGTGATGGCGTTGACGCGCTGCAGCGCGATCGAAGCCGCCGAATACGGCGTTCGCATCAATGCGGTCGCGCCCAGCATCGCCAACCACGCGTTTCTCGCCAAGGTCACCTCCGAGGAGCTGCTGGAGAAGCTGGCGTCCGACGAGGCATTCGGCCGCGCTGCGGAGCCGTGGGAGATCGCGTCGACGATCGCTTTTCTGGCAAGCGACTACTCGACCTACCTCACCGGGGAGGTCGTCTCGGTGTCGAGCCAGCGCGCCTGAAGAACTGGCACTCCAGGTCAGCGCGCGCCGTACACGGGTACCGGCGTCTCTGAACGTGACAGCAGATCACGAACTGCCGGACCGATTTTCGACGGATCCCATCGTGCTCCGTTGTCGATGGACGGACCGTGACGCCACCCCTCGGCCACTCGAACGATGCCTCCTTCCACTTCGAAGATGCGCCCGGTGACGTCCCCCGACTCGGCGCTACCGAGCCAGACCACCAGGGGCGAGACATTTTCGGGCGCCATCGCATCGAAACCGCTCGTAGGCTCGGCCATGTCCTCGGCAAATGCGGATTCGGTCATGCGCGTGCGCGCAGCTGGTGCGATCGCGTTGACCGTGATGCCATAGCCGGCGAGTTCGCTGGCGGCAACCAGTGTCAGCCCCGCGATTCCCGCTTTCGCCGCGGAATAGTTGCCTTGCCCGACGCTTCCCTGCAACCCCGCGCCGGAGCTGGTGTTGACGATGCGGGCATCGACCGGACGGCCGGCCTTGAACTCTGATCGCCAGTACGCAGCGGCGTGGCGCAGCGGTGCGAAATGTCCCTTGAGGTGTACACGGATGACGGCATCCCACTCGTCCTCACCCAGGTTGGCCAGCATGCGGTCGCGTAGAAAACCCGCATTGTTGATCAGCACATCGACCGTTCCGAACTGCTCGACCGCGGTGCCGATCAACCTGCCTGCGCCAGCCCAGTCCGCGACATCGTCCGAGTTCGCGACGGCGTGGCCACCTGCAGAACGGATTTCGTCCACCACGTCCTGTGCGGGGCCTGCCGAACCGTTCGACCCATCGATCGAGACGCCGACATCGTTGACCACGACCTTGGCGCCCTCGGCTGCGAATGCGAGCGCGTGCGCGCGTCCGATCCCGCGGCCGGCTCCAGTGACGACGACGACGCGGTCTCTGCACAGATCTGTCATGAACGATCCCTCTCCGAATCAACTGTTGCTCTGTCGGTGTCTGCTGTCTTGTTCGTAGTTGCCGCCTCGAGGAACGCGGGTCGCTCGCCGCCTCCGTGGACGGCCAGCATCGCTCCGCTGACGTAGGCGGCGGCGGGTGATGCCAGGAAAACCGCGCACGCGCCTACATCTGCGGGCGTGGCGAGTCGTCCCAACGGGACGGTACGTGCGACGGCAGCGACGCCGTCCTCACCGCCGTAGTGCAGAGCGCTCTGCTCGGTCTCGACCATGCCGACGTTCAGTCCGTTGACGCGGACCTTGGGTGCCCATTCGACGGCCAGCGACGTCGTGAGGTTGTCCAGTCCAGCTTTGGCGGCTCCGTACGCTGCCGTGCCGGGGGAGGGGCGAAGCGCGCTCACGCTGCTGATCATCGTGATGGACCCGCCCGTAAGCTGCTGCTGCATAACCTCGTTGGCTGCCCGGGCAACCGTCAGGGGCGCGAGGAGGTTCAGCTCGATGATCTTTCGGTGAAAGCGTCCGCTGGCCTCCGCTGCCAGCGCGAACGGGGAACCACCTGCATTGTTGACAACGGCATCGAGTCGTCCGTGTCGCTTCATGATGTGCGCGACGAGATCGGATACTTCTTCCTCGCTTCGAACATCGCACGCCAGGAACTCGGCTTCGCGGCCACCCACGACTATCGGCGTGTCAGGCTGTCGTCGTGCGCAGGTGATCACCACGTACCCGGCATCGAGGAAGGCTCGTGAAATTCCGACACCGACCCCGCGTACCCCGCCGGTGACCAGTACGACCTGACCATCTCCAGCTGGCGGCACCGCTACCTCCTCGATCGTAAGGATCGACGAACTCCATGAGCGCATCGGTTCGACTGTGTTAACTTACCAAGCACATGCTTGCTTTGGACGAAAAAAGTAAGGATCGAATTTTGACTGTCACCGTTTCCACGCCAGAACCCGGCATCGTCGCTGTCACGATCGACTACCCGCCGGTGAATGCGATTCCCGTGCAGGGGTGGTTCGACCTTGCGCGCGCAGTCCGTGAAGCAGGGGAGGATACCGAGACCCATGTAGTCGTCCTTCGGGCCGAGAACCGAGGATTCTGTGCCGGGGTCGATATCAAGGAAATCGAAAGGTTCTCGGGCTACGACCATCTCATCGGTGCCAACAAGGGATGCGCGGCCGCCTTCTCGGCGGTCTACGACTGCGAGGTACCGGTCATCGCTGCAGTGCAGGGTTTCTGTCTCGGCGGAGGCATCGGGCTAGTCGGTAACGCCGACGTGGTCGTGGCCTCCGAAGACGCTAGCTTCGGCGTTCCCGAAGTCGATCGTGGTGCCCTCGGGGCCGCGACGCATCTCGCCCGTCTCGTGCCCCAACACCTCATGCGAACGCTCTATTACACGGCTCGCCCGATCGATGCGAAAGCATTGCAGCACTTCGGCTCCGTGTACGACGTCGTCCCGCGCGACGAACTCGACGAAGCGGCGCTACGGATCGCCCGCGACATCGCAGCAAAGGACACGCGGGTCATTCGAGCTGCGAAAGAGGCGCTGAACGGGATCGATGTGCAGCCGGTTCACCGCAGCTACCGGTTCGAGCAAGGATTCACCTTCGAGCTCAACCTCTCGGGCGCAGCCGACGAGGCGCGTCGAGCCTCCCTGCGCAACAACTTTCGAGCAACAACCGAAGCGAACGAAGGCAAATGAGCACACCCGCACGACGTGACAAGACCACCACCCTCGAATCGATCATGGCGGAACTCTCCGATGGGATGACGATCGGTATCGGCGGCTGGGGGTCGCGCCGAAAACCGATGGCCGCGGTGCGGGCACTGCTGCGCTCGCCCCTGAAAGACCTCACCATCGTGTCGTACGGGGGACCGGACGTGGGTTTGCTCTGTGCTGCCGGCAAGGTTCGGAGAGTGGTCTTCGGGTTCGTCTCGTTGGACTCCATCCCGTACGACCCGTGGTTCGCAAAGGCCAGGACGACAGGTTCGATAGAGGTCCGCGAGGTCGACGAAGGCATGCTCAACGCCGGCCTGCGCGCGGCTGCAGCGCGGCTGCCGTTCCTGCCGATTCGGGCCGGACTCGGTTCGGACGTGATGACCTACTACCCCGAACTGCGCACAGTGCGGTCCCCGTACCCGGTTGCCGACACCGAGGACTACGAGGAACTCGTCGCGATGCCGGCGCTGAACCTCGACGCGGCGTTCGTTCATCTCAATCGTGCGGACGCGAGTGGGAACGGTGTCTACCTCGGACCAGACCCGTACTTCGACGATCTGTATCTACTTGCTGCACGGCGCCGCTACCTGACCTGTGAGCACATCGTGACCACGGCCGAGCTCGTCGCCGCTGCACCGCCGCAGGCCATGTTGACCAATCGCATGATGGTCGATGCAGTCGTCGAGGCACCGGGTGGCGCTCACTTCACCTCGTGCGTACCGGACTACAACCGAGACGAGGAGTTCCAGAGGGCATACGTTTCGGCCGCCGCCAACGATGACGACTGGTCGATCTTCTACGAGAACTATCTGTCGGGAATCAGCGTCGGCAACTCCGAGGTGGCGAAGTGACAACTCCTACTGTGACCGTGACCCGAGCAGAGATCTGCGCGACCGCGTGCGCCGACCTCCTCGCCGGAGCGGGCGAGATCATGGCCAGCCCGATGGGGTTGATGCCGAGTATCGGTGCACGGCTTTCGCGTTCGACCAACGAACCGGATCTCCTGCTGTCCGACGGTGAGGCCTATCTGCTCGACGACACCCCGGCGCTCGGAGCTCGGGGCACTCTCGAGGGGTGGATTCCGTACCGAAAGGTGTTCGACGTGGTCGCATCCGGACGGCGGCATGTGATCATGGGCGCCAATCAGCTCGATCGCTTCGGCAACCAGAACATCTCCTGCTTCGGGCCGCACGCGCAGCCGACCCGGCAGATGTTCGGCGTTCGAGGCGGTCCGGGCAACACGATCAATCACCGCACCAGCTACTGGGTTCCCAGGCACTCGGCTCGAGTGTTCGTCGAACGCGTCGACATGGTGTCCGGCGTCGGGTACGACAGGCTTCGCGACAACCCATCGGCTCGGTTTCTCGACGTCCATCGCGTCGTGACCAACCTCGCTGTCCTTGACTTCTCGGGCCAGGACAAGTCCATGAGACTGCTTTCCGTGCATCCGGGCGTGTCCGTCGGCGATGTAGTGGACGCAACAGGGTTCGACCTGGACATCTCCGTCGTCGTCGAGACCCGAATGCCGACAGAACACGAGCTGCACCTGATCCGCAACGACATCGATCCGCGCGGTGCGCGCGAGAAGGAGGTGCCGACGCCGTGACGCGATTGAAGACCGCCTTCACCGAGCTCGTCGGAGTGGAACATCCCGTCGTCCAGACCGGAATGGGCTGGGTCGCCGGACCGCGGCTCGTCGCGGCGACATCCAACGCGGGCGGTCTCGGCATTTTGGCGTCGGCAACGATGACGTACGCCGAACTGGACGCGGCGATCGCCAAGACGAAAGCGGCGACCGACCGTCCGTTCGGAGTCAACATCAGAGCCGATGCCTCCGACGCGGCAGAGCGCGTCGAATTGCTGATCCGGCAGAACGTTCGCGTCGCATCGTTCGCGCTCGCTCCGCGGCCTGAACTGATCGCCACTCTCAAAGATGCCGGAGTCGTGGTGATTCCGTCTATCGGTGCGGCCAAACATGCGACGAAGGTCGCAGGATGGGGAGCCGACGCGGTCATCGTGCAGGGGGGTGAAGGCGGCGGGCACACCGGTCCGGTAGCAACGACATTGCTGCTTCCCTCGGTGCTCGATGCCGTCGACATTCCTGTTGTCGCCGCCGGTGGTTTCTTCGACGGTCGAGGCCTGGCTGCAGCACTGTCCTACGGCGCGGCAGGCGTCGCGATGGGGACACGATTTCTCCTCACTCAGGAGAGCACGGTTCCGGACGAAGTGAAGGACCGATATCTCGCGTCCGGCTTGGACGGAACCGTCGTCTCCACTCGGGTGGATGGGATGCCCCACCGAGTCCTGCGCACGCCGCTGGTGGAATCGCTGGAGAGTTCCTCGCGGGCACGGGGTTTCCTCCACGCGGCCCGCAATGCGTCGAAGTTCAAGAAGATGACCGGCATGTCCGTCTCCACGATGCTTCGGGACGGTATGGCAATGCGGCACGGAAAGGATCTGTCCTGGGCGCAGGTATTGATGGCTGCCAATACACCGATGCTTCTCAAGGCCGGACTCGTGGAGGGCAACACACAGGCGGGCGTCCTCGCATCCGGGCAGGTGGTCGGCATGCTTCACGATTTGCCCACCTGCGCCGAATTGATCGAAGCGATTGTCGCGGAAGCAATCGCCTCGATCGACCGGGTCGCCGAGCTAGTGGAACGACCTACCCGAGTCGTTCGATGATCGTCACGTTCGCGGTTCCTCCACCCTCACATATCGTCTGCAGTCCGTAGCGGCCCTGGGTGCGCTCGAGCTCGCACAGTAGCGTCGCGAACAGCTTTGTTCCGGTCGCACCGAGTGGATGGCCCAGTGCGATGGCGCCTCCGTTGACATTGACCTTCGCGGGGTCGGCCCCGAGCTCTTGCATCCAGGCAAGCACGACGGGGGCGAACGCCTCGTTGATCTCGATGACGTCGATGTCCTCGATCGAGAGTCCTGCCTTCTTCAATGCGTACTTGGTAGCAGGGATGGGTGCACTCAACATGTAGATCGGATCACTTCCGCGGGCGCTGAGATGATGTACTCGGGCGCGCGGGGTCAGCTCGTACCTTCGAACTGCCGACTCGGACACAAGCAGTGCGGCACTGGCGCCGTCGGAAATCTGACTCGCAAGGGCAGCGGTGAGACGACCGTCGGGGACCAACGTCGGCAGCGACGCCATCTTCTCGAGCGAGGTGGACCTCGGACCCTCGTCCACAGTGTGGCCGTCCACCGCGACGATTTCTCGGTCGAAGCGACCTTCGTGTATCGCGGCGCGAGCCCGGGTGTGGCTCGACAGCGCAAACTCCTCCATGAGTTGTCGGCTGATGGACCACTTTTCGGCGATCATTTCTGCGCCGCGGAACTGCGATACTTCCTGTTTGCCGTATCGATGCTCCCAGCCGGCCGAGCCTGCGAACGGGGTGTCGAACCCGTACTCACGTCCGGCGGTCATGGCGGCCGCGATCGGGATCTTGGACATGTTCTGAACCCCGCCCGCTACGATCACGTCCGCGGTTCCGCTCATGATTGCCTGCGCTGCGAAATGGATGGCCTGTTGGCTGGATCCGCACTGTCGGTCGACCGTCACGCCCGGTACCTGTTCGGGGTAACCGGCCGCCAACCACGCCGTACGGGCAATGTTCCCAGCCTGGGGCCCGATCGCATCGACGCATCCGAAAATGACGTCGTCGACGTCGACGGGGTCTACCGGAGTTCGATCGAGGAGTGATCGAAGGACTCCAGCACCCAGATCGGCCGGATGAATCTCGGACAGAGCGCCGCCACGTTTGCCGATGGGCGTTCGAACGGCGTCGACGACGTAGGCCTCGGGCATGTCTCTCCTCGCGATTGGGCACCACCGAATCACAGACGTCGGCGGTTGTCTCCCCGCGATCGTAACAACCAAGCAATTGGTTAACTAGAGAATCGACGCTTCCATTGCACAGTGGTTGTTGCGGTCAGGGTGTTCTGGGCCCGGTGCGCGGACGCCCGGTTGTTCCTCGCACCACCAGTTGCGGCTCGATCACGATGTCGCAGCTCTCGGCGCCGTCGTCTTCCAAGCGAGTCACGGTGAATTCGAGCGCTTCAGTCGTCGAAACCCATGATCGAGATCTCACCGGGAATGGAGATGCCGGCTCTGGTCAGTTCGTCCATCACACGAGGGCGGATCGATCGTTGCCCGCCATCACTGCAGTTGGCAGGACCGACTCGTCGAGTAGGAGTCGCGCGGCGGCCGCTCCTGCGTTCTCGTCGTGTGCGCCCGCGAGAACGCGGGTGTGCGCGCAACCCGTGCCGACCCATGGGGGCGACGTACCCGTCTCGACGACAGCAGCACCTCGTAGCCGGCCGCCTCGGCCGCCGTCGTATGCGCGGCAGGTGTGAAGTCGCTCGAAACCGGGGAGCGCGTCGCCGTGGAGATGGTGGATCGGACGTCCATCTGACCTATTGCACGACTTTCGGGGGGGGGGGGGGGGGGGGGGGGGGGGGGGGGG
>NZ_JBMDIX010000026.1:0-84027 GCF_057808915.1 Rhodococcus sp. FG69
CCCCCCCCCCCCCCGCCGCCGAACAACGACGTTCACCCAACAAACCAGGAGGCTGTCAATGCTGGTCCGCCGTATCGCTCGTCCGCTGATGTCGACCATCTTCATCGCCGGGGGTATCGACGCGCTCCGAAATCCCGCAGGGAAAGCCAAGGCTGCGACTCCCTTGATCGAGCAGGGGCAGGAGACGCTGCCCGACAGCGTGACAGCGAATGTACCGAGCGACCCGGAGACTCTGGTCCGCATCAACGGCGCAATTCAGGTCGGCGGCGGATTGCTCCTCGCGACCGGTAAGGCTCCTCGTATCGCGTCACTCGCTCTGGCCGGCAGTCTCGTGCCGACCACCGTCGCCGGTCACGCGTTCTGGAACGAGACCGACCCCGAGACAAAAGCTGCGCAGCGCATCCAATTCCTGAAGAACGTCAGCTTGCTCGGCGGTTTGCTGATCGCGGCAGTCGACACCGAAGGAAAGCCGTCGATTGCATGGCGCAGCCGTCGTGCGGCTCGCAAGGCACAGGAGTCCGTCGTCGCAGCGCTTCCGGGCACGCACGACACCGCCGATCACCTCGGTGTCGCTTCGGAACGAATCAAGGGACTGGCCGCAGTCGCCGCATCTCGCAGCGCCGAGCTCGCAGAAGCCGCGCAGCCGGTCGTCTCCAAGTGGGCAGACGCGGCCGCTGAGAAGAGTTCGGACCTGGCCGAGGCCGCACAACCGGTCGTGTCCCACTGGGCCGAGGTGGCTGCGGACAAGAGCTCGGACCTCGCCGACGCAGCACAGCCTGTTCTCTCTCGCTGGGCGCACAAGGCGGCCGACCGCGGATCCGACCTCGCCGAGGTAGCCCAGAAGCGAGGCGCCACGCTCGCTGACAAAGCCGCCGACCGCACCGAGGAGCTCGCAGAGATCGCATCCAAGCGCGGCTCCAAGCTGGCCAAGCAGGCGCAGAAGCGTGGATCGACGCTTGCCGACGAGGCAGCCGAACGAAGCGCCGTGCTGGCCGAACTCGCACAGAAGCGCGGATCGAAGTGGGCAGACACCGCTGCGGACCGTGGCGCCGAGCTGGTCGAACTTGCACAGGATCGCGGTGGCAAGTGGTCCGACGTCGCCGCCGGCCGTGCAGCGGAGTTGGCCGATCTTGCTCAGGAACGCGGCACCAAGTGGGCCGGCATCGCCGCCGACCGGACCGAGGGCCTCAGCAAGCGAGCACGCCAGCGTGCCGAAAAGCAGAGTCGTGAATTCGACAAGGCAACCGAGAAGGCACGCGCCAAGTTGGAGAAGAAGGTCGAGAAGGCACGCAAGGATCTCGACAAGCGAGTGCAGAAGTACTCCGCCTAGTCACGCACCATTTCGACGCGGCTGACTGAAGAGCCCCGCCCTGAACTGCGGTTCTGCGGCGGGGCTCTTCTTCGTCGTAGACTGCTCTGGCTTGTTTACGAGCCAGTATTTTGCCGAACTCCCGAGGAGATCCTTTGCCGGACGACGGCCCCTCCATGTACACCGACACGGCCGACGACCGAGTGGCCGTGACCGACCGCGATGTGTCCGACCAGGACCGCGAACAGTCCTACGTCTCGATGCTCTACGACCAACTCGACGCACTACGTAAGTACGCACAGAACCGACTCAGCACAGTCCTGCTCGAGACCGGCGGCACACCCCAGGCACGAAGCGAACGCGAATCCTTCACCCACCTCTACACCGACGACATCGCCAAGTACGACGCCGCCGAGAACGGCCTGTGCTTCGGGCGAATCGATCTCGGTCCCGACGACGACGCTCCGGTACGGTACGTCGGTCGTGTCGGCATCCTCGACGAAGCGAACGACTACGAGACGTTGCTGCTCGATTGGCGCGCCCCGATGGCACGAGCGTTCTACCTCGCCACGCCGGCTGCACCCGAGAACGTTCTGCGCCGACGTCACATCAGAAGCAGGAGTCGACGCGTCACCTCGCTTGCCGACGAGTATCTCGATCTCGCTGCAGCACGGGAGGCCGGCCTCGAGTCCGACGCGACGGGTGTCGCCGGCGAAAGCGCGCTGCTGTCGGCTCTCGACGCAGCTCGCACCGGCCAGATGAACGACATCGTCGAAACCATTCAGAGCGAGCAGGACGCCATCATTCGCTCGGAACATCGAAGCGTTCTCGTCGTACAGGGCGGTCCTGGAACCGGCAAGACGGCGGTGGCGCTCCACCGTGCCGCGTATCTTCTCTACACCTACCGACAGCAGCTCGCGAAGAGCGGAGTTCTGATCATCGGACCGAACGCGACATTCCTGGACTACATCGGGCAGGTGCTTCCGTCGCTCGGGGAGACGGGCGTTTTGCTCTCGACGATCGGCAACCTCTACCCAGGCGTCCGAGCAACCCTCGACGAATCTCCGACCGCGGCACAGGTCAAAGGTTCGACAGCGATGGTGCAGATTCTGACGAAAGCGGTGCGTGACCGCCAAGAGGTTCCCTCCGCACCGAAGACTTTGCGGTTCGACACCTACGACATCGTTCTCGATCGCAAGATAGTCACTCGCGCACGTGGGCGGGCACGATCTTCGCGGCGTCCCCACAACCTCGCACGTCCACTGTTCGTCGCCTCCGCCATCGACGGCCTCGCGCAGCAACTCGCTGCGCGACTGGGCGAGAATGTCGTCGACGGCGGCAGCCTGCTCAGCCGGGACGACATCGCAGATATGCGCGACGAGATGAAAGAGGACGCAGACGTCATGGCCGCCATCGACGCACTGTGGCCGGACCTGACTCCTCAGCAAGTACTTCGGGATCTGCTGTCGTCGCCTGAACGGATCCTCTCGGCCGCTCCGGACCTCACCGCGGACCAACGCGAATCGTTGATCCGCATCGATCGCGGGTTCTCCTCCGCCGACGCACCACTGCTGGACGAACTTGCCGAACTCCTCGGCACCGACGATGCCGCCGAGCGAGAACAGGCAAACCGGCAGTGGCGCAATCAAATCGCCGATGCTCAAGGCGCACTGGACATCCTGACGGGTTCGGCACCACAGGATCTGGAAGACGAACTCGATCCGGAAATTCTGATGGCCTACGACCTGATCGACGCCAGCCAGCTCGCGAGCAGGCAGGATGCAGGCGCCAGGCTGACCACGGCGGAACGCGCTGCGAGCGACCGCACCTGGACGTACGGACACGTCATAGTCGACGAAGCCCAGGAGCTTTCCGACATGGCATGGCGAATGGTGATGCGTCGCATTCCGAACAGATGGATGACACTCGTCGGCGACGTCGCACAGACCGGCGACCCCGCAGGTACGACGTCATGGGCTGAAGTACTGGAACCGTATGTCGCACAACGATGGAAGCGAACCGAACTGACGGTGAACTACCGAACACCGTCCGAGATCATGACCATCGCCCGTGACGTACTCGCCGCTATCGACCCCGTCCAGTCGGTTCCTCGATCCGTCCGCGATTCCGGCAACGAGCCGTGGGCACAGTACGTCGACGATGACACTCTCGTGCCGACCGTGAGCGATCGGCTCGCCGAGCATCCCAGGCCCGGAATCAGTGTCGTCCTCGTTCCCCAGGCCATGTTGGAGCAGTTCGTGCACCTGCGATCGGACGTGGTCACCGTATCGACCGTGAAGGATGCCAAGGGCCTCGAATTCGATTCGGTTCTCATCGTGGAACCGAGCGACATCGTCGCGGAATCTCCGCGCGGAATGGGAGATCTCTACGTCGCTCTGACCCGTGCGACGCAGCGCCTCGGCGTGGTCCATGCTCGTGAACTACCCGCCGAACTTTCCGGCCTGGCTGCGTTCGACGTCCTCGTCCAGTAGATCGACGAGTGGCCCGGCAGCTCGCCTCGCGGGAGCTACCGGGCCACTCGACCGAGCAGTACTGCTACCGAACCGTGTGCACGATGAGCACGTCGCACGTGGACTTACGTGCGGCGTCGGACGGCACCGAACCGAGAAGTCGACCGGTGAGCGAGTTGAGGCCACGGTTTCCGACCACCAGCAGATCAGCCTTCACGTCGTCCACGAGCTGCAACAGGGACTCGACCGGAGCGCCGACGATCGCACGCTCGTCGATGGTCTTTGCTCCAGCCTTGGTGGCATGTTCGCGGGCGGTACGAAGGATGTCGTGAGTGGGTGCGGAGCCGGTGATCTGATAAGCATCCTCACGGAGCGCGTCGGCGGCCTTGCTGGTGTCCTTCGGATCTGCCGGGTAGTAGGCACATGCGATGACGAGCGTCGCGTCGGCGTCACCGGCGAGAGCAGCGGCCTTCTCTACAGCCCGCAAAGACGATTCGGACCCATCGGTTCCGACGACGACGGTGCGGTAGGCACTCATTCATTCCTCCAGTTATAGGTGTTCTGTCACACATTCGGTGACGAATTCGATCTGCATGCTTGTGGTCCGTCATAGGCCCGATGTGCCGGTCCCAGTGACCGTTTCGATGACCTTATCTGCATCGGCCGTTCATGATGCGTAGTTCGCTCACAACGTGAAGTCCGCGCCTCACATACATTGGTTCACATGCACATCCCCCGGCCGCTCAGGTCGTCGAAGACCGTCATGCTCGCGGTCCTTCTGGTTGCGGTACTCGCAGTCGTTTCGATTTACCTCGTCTCCCGCTCCTCCAGCGAGAACGACGACGTCTCCACGCTCGACACCACGATTACCGTACCGGAGACACCCGGCAATTCTGAGATGGTAGCCCTCGACGCTCGGCTGTTCGTACCGAAGACAACGCCCGCCCCAGCGGTGCTGCTCGCACATGGATTCGGGGGCGACAAGTTTTCGGTCGACGACCAAGCCCGGTCGCTGGCCTCCGACGGGTACGTCGTTCTGACCTACAGCGCGCGCGGCTTCGGCGCCAGCACCGGTTCGATCTCGCTGAACGATCCCGACGGAGAAGTCGCCGACGGACGCTCGCTGATCGATTGGTTGTCCGATCGGCCCGAGGTACTGCTGGACGCCCCGGGGGATCCGCGAGTCGGAGTTGCAGGAGGATCGTACGGCGGTGCGCTCGCGCTGAGCGTCGCAGGTACCGACCCCAGGATCGACGCGGTCGCGGCTTCGATCACGTGGAACGATTTGGGCCACGCTCTGTTCCCGAATTACGGCGTCACGACCGACGAAGACCGCGCGGAACTGGCCGGCATCGACTCACCCGCCGGTTCCGTCTACGGCGGACCGGGTGTGCTCAAGCGAGGGTGGGCCGGCGTCTTCTTCGGAGCGGGCAGTGCGCCGTCCGAGAGCACGGACGCAGCCGGCCCGGAAGGGAATGATGCCGTCGTCGAGAGCGAGACCGCGGCCCAGGCAGGATGCGGTCGTTTCGCACCCGAGTTCTGTTCGGCGTACGCGCAATCGGCTGTCACCGGCGAGCCGTCCCCGGAATTGCTCCAGTTGCTCACCGAGCACTCCCCCGTCGCCGTCGCGTCGAGCATCACCGCGCCCACACTCCTGGTTCAAGGGATGCAGGACACCCTCTTCGGTCTCGATCAGGCAGACGCCACCGCCAGGCAGATCTCGGAGTCCGGCGGCGACGTCGAGGTTCGGTGGTTCAGCGGCGGACACGACGCCGGCGGCACCAACGGCAGCGCCGACAACGCAATGCGCGATTTCCTCGACGACCATCTTCGGACCGACACCGAGCCGACATCGACACCACCGCCGTTCACGTATGCCATGCAAGGCTCGGCCGCCGAGCAGCAACAGGCACGTTCGCGGCGGATGACCGCGCCCGAATACCCGGGATTGGCAGCCGATACCGAACCGACCCGGACGGTGCCTGTCGAACTCGGATCCGGGGCCGACGGGGGCGGACAGGCAGGTTCCGACGAACAGACGATCATCCGGCCGCCGGGAGCATCGCCGTCGGCGATCTCGTCGGTTCCAGGATTGGGGTCGGTGTTGTCCACCCTGTCGGCAACCTCTGCCGGGGCGCAGCTATCCGCCGACATCCCAGGCCAGTCCGCGACGTTCACGAGTGAGGCACTGAACGACCCTCTGACCATCACCGGCTCCTCTCGCGTGAACCTGCGGGTCGGGGCGTTCGCCCAGCCGCAGGAGGCGGTGCTGTTCGTCAAGCTGTACGACGTCGCGCCCAACGGTGGGCGCACACTTCCCGGCAGCGCCGTTGCGGCTGTGCGACTTCCCGATTCGGTCGGTGACGGTCCGATCCCGGTGACGGTGACCCTGCCCGGGATCAGTTACGTTGTGCCCGAGGGACACCGCATCGAGATCTCGGTGGCCACGACCGATCAGGCGTACGCGGTACCCCTCGAGCCCGCCCAATTCGTCGTTGCTCTCGATGATTCGACGCTGTCGATTCCGTCGGTCGACGGCGTATCCACCAACGCGAGCTCGGTTCCGACGGCACCGATCGTCGGCATCGGGATCATCGCCCTGGCGCTGCTCACCCTGATCGGGATCAACGTGATCAGGGGGCGGCGTCGAGTCGTCGCCGAGGTCGATCAGGACCTCGTCGACACACCGCTTGTCATCACCGACCTCGCCAAGACGTACTCAAACGGTTTCAAAGCCGTCGACGGTGTCAGCTTCGAGGTACAGCAAGGCCAGGTGCTCGGGCTGCTCGGCCCCAACGGCGCAGGCAAGACCACGACACTTCGCATGCTCATGGGGCTGATCTCACCGACCAGCGGTGACATTCGAGTTTTCGGGCACAAGGTGTCACCGGGAGCTCCGGTCTTGTCGAGGCTGGGCTCGTTCGTCGAAGGATCCGGGTTCCTGCCGCACCTCAGTGGGAAGGAGAACCTGAACCTGTACTGGCAGGCCACCGGTCGCCCACCCGAGGACGCGCATCTCGAGGAAGCGCTGGAGATTGCCGATCTCGGGACCGCAATCGAACGCAAGGTCAAGTCGTATAGCCAGGGTATGCGGCAACGCCTCGCCATAGCTCAGGCAATGCTCGGCCTTCCGGATCTCATGGTTCTGGACGAGCCGACCAACGGTCTCGATCCACCGCAGATCAGAACCATGCGTGACGTCCTGATCAACTACGCGAAGACAGGACGGACGGTGCTCGTATCGAGCCATCTGCTGGCCGAGGTCGAGCAGACCTGCACGCACGTAGTGGTGATGAACCGCGGGTCGGTCATCAGCGCGGGCACAGTCCGCGACCTGACGGCAGCTGGTGGGCAAACCGAGATCCGCGTCGACGACACCGCAGTGGCGGCGACGGTCCTCGAAGGCCTCGGATGCACACCGACGGTCGTCGACGACTCCATCCTGCGCGCCGATCTCGGCACCATCGACCCTGCCGACGTCACCCGCGCGTTGTTCGACGCTGGACTCCGAGTGCGCGGACTGTCCCAGTCGACCCGCCTCGAGGACGTGTTTCTCGATCTGGTCCACAACGACGCGCTCCCAGCAGGTCCGATTCCCACGAAGGACGACCGATGAGTACGACACACAACGCCAGGCCCGACTCCGGGCCGCCCGACGGCCGGGCCGCGGGATACTCCGCGGGCAGGACACTGCCGTTCACCACCGAGCTCCGGCGTCAGTTCGGTCGCCGACGGACCCAGCTCGCGATCGGATTCCTCGCACTGCTCCCGGTGATACTGGCGATCGCGTTCGCCATCGGCAGCTCATCCGAGGACTCCGACGCGGGAGGCCTGATCGAACTCGGCACCCGCGGCGGAGTGAACTTCACCGTATTCGCGCTGTTCATGTCCGTCGGATTCCTGCTGATCGTCGTCGTCGCGTTGTTCTTCGGGGACTCGGTGGCCAGCGAGGCGTCGTGGTCGTCGCTGAGGTACTTACTGGCGATACCGGTTCCTCGAACACGACTGCTCGTACAGAAAGCTCTGGTGTCGGCGACTCTGTCGATCGCCGCGATCCTCACGCTCGTCGTTGTTTCGCTCGCACTCGGCACCGCGCTGTACGGAGCCGAACCTTTGGTGACACCGTTCGGCGACGGACTGTCCTTCATCGACGCCCTGGGCAGGCTCGTCGTCGCGGTCGCCTACATCGGCGTGAACCTGCTGTGGGTTGCGGGCTTGGCGATGCTGCTGTCGGTGCTGACCGACGCACCCCTCGGCGCAGTCGGAGGAGCAGTCATGACGTCGATTCTGATGCAGATTCTCGACCAGATCACCGCACTGGGCTCGCTGCGTAACTATCTACCCGGGCACTATGCAAACTCGTGGATCGACGCGCTGTCACCGACCATCGAATGGAACGACATCGTCGTCGGTTCGTTCTCGGCCGTCGCGTACGCCGCGCTCTTCGGCGTCGTGGCGTGGCAGAGGTTTTCCACGAAGGACATCACCAGCTGAGCGGCGCTCAACGCTTGACGGCCGGACCGAACACACCGTCCGGGAACACATTCTGCGCGATGACAGTGTCGCGCCACGGTGAGGCGAGCTCGACGAGCCTCGTCGCGCCGTCCTCGCCGAGGGCGGTCCACGGAGCGAGCGCGAGGTCGTCGGTGATGTCCTCGACCAAGTTCCGAAGGTCGACTCCGTGTTCGGTGAGTGCGCCGGCGGCGTCGAGGATCTCTCGGTCCGTCAGGTTCACGGTCGAGGCGTCCCATTGCTCCGTCGACCATCCACGACGCTTCCGCGCGAACTCCTTCTCGAAGCCCTTGCCGGTCGCGGTATGGGTGATCAACGCTTCGATACCGTTCAGCTCCGCTGTCTGCAACGCAGCGATGTGCCCGTCACCCCGGTGTTCGCGCAGCAGAGTCAGCGCGTGCCAGAAGACGAGATGTGGCGCGGTAGGCCATTCGAGGTCGGCGTAGGCGGCATACAGGGGACGACCGTCGTCGCCCGGGATACCGCGCGCTGCGATCGACGCGAGCTCCGCGGCCTCGGACATCTCCGGGGAATCCAGAATCTCGGCACCCAGCAGTCGGGTGTATGCCTCGTCGAGCGTTCGATAGCGAATATCGAGGATCTTCTCAGGTGATGCAACGGACCACGCTGCGGGTACCAGAGGCTCGATCAGCTCGCGGTTGAAGCTGTAGAAGGTTGCCGTCACCACTCCCGCACCGACTGCACCCAACGGAGCTGCGCGCCCGGCAAAGTAGCACGCACGACCTTGCAGCCCCGCCTCACTGAGCGCTTCCTGCGTCTCCGGAACGAAATAGGTCAAAGAGTGCAGTAGTTCGAGTGCGCGAGCACTCCGGCCGACAGTGGAAGCATCCATGGAGAGAACCGTATCGAAGCTCCCCTACTTCAAGCCCGCCGCATCCATGCCGCGGAGTTCCTTCTTCAGATCTTGGATCTCGTCCCTCAACCGGCCTGCCAACTCGAACTGCAGCTCACGAGCGGCGTTCATCATCTGGTCGGTGAGGTTCTGCACAAGCGCCGCCAACTCAGCACGCGGCATCGACTTGACGTCCTGACCCTCGTAGACCCCTGAACTGACAGCCCGTCCCTTCTCGCCCTGCGCACGACGTCCACGACTGGCGTTGCGACCGGAACCACCGACCTCGACCGACTCGTCAGTATCCTCCGCCTCCTCGTAGACCTGATCGAGGATGTCGGCGATCTTCTTTCGAAGCGGCTGCGGGTCGACGCCCTTCTCTTTGTTGTAGGCGATCTGCTTCTCGCGCCTGCGCTCGGTTTCCTCGATGGCGTACTTCATCGAATCGGTCATCTTGTCGGCATACATGTGGACCTCGCCGGAGACGTTACGAGCGGCGCGGCCGATGGTCTGGATCAAGCTAGTGCCGCTTCGCAGGAAGCCTTCCTTGTCGGCGTCGAGGATGGCGACAAGCGACACTTCGGGAAGGTCGAGGCCCTCGCGAAGCAAGTTGATACCGATGAGCACGTCGTACTCGCCGAGCCTGAGCTGCCTCAACAGCTCCACTCGACGCAGCGTGTCGATGTCGGAGTGCAGGTACCGGACCCTGATGCCCAGCTCCAACAAGTAGTCCGTGAGATCCTCGGACATCTTCTTGGTCAGCGTGGTGACCAGAATGCGCTCGTTCTTCTCGGCTCGTTCGCGGATCTCGTGAACCAGATCGTCGATCTGTCCCTTGGTCGGCTTCACGACCACCTTCGGGTCGACGAGACCGGTCGGACGGATGACCTGCTCGACGAATTCTCCACCGGTCTGACCGAGTTCATACTTGCCAGGAGTGGCAGAAAGGTACACCGTCTGCCCGATGCGCTGAGTGAATTCTTCCCAGGTCAGCGGACGATTATCGGTGGCGGACGGGAGCCGGAAGCCGAATTCCACCAGGTTCCGCTTTCGGGACATGTCGCCCTCGTACATCGCGCCGATCTGCGGCACTGTCACGTGCGACTCGTCGATGACCAGGAGGAAGTCCTCCGGGAAGTAGTCGATCAGCGTCGCGGGCGCTGTACCGGGGCCGCGGCCGTCGATGTGCCGTGAGTAATTCTCGATGCCCGAGCAGAATCCGACCTGCTTGATCATCTCGAGGTCGTACTGGGTGCGCATGCGCAGCCGCTGCGCCTCGAGCAGCTTTCCCTTGTTCTCGAGGTCGGCGAGCCGCTCCTCGAGTTCCAACTCGATGTTCGCGACGGCTTTCTCCATCCTTTCCGGACCCGCAACGTAGTGCGTGGCCGGGAAAATGCGCACCGAATCGACCTTGCGCACCGTGTCGCCGGTCAACGGATGCAGGTAGTACAGCGCCTCGATCTCGTCGCCGAAGAACTCGATCCGCACGGCGAGTTCCTCGTACGACGGAATGATCTCCACGGTGTCGCCGCGGACACGGAACGAGCCACGAGTGAAGGCCATGTCGTTGCGGGTGTACTGGACATCCACCAGCAAGCGCAGCAGCGCATCGCGAGGCACTTCGACGCCGACCTGCAGTTCGATGGACCGATCGACGTACGACTGCGGAGTGCCCAGGCCGTAGATGCACGACACCGAGGCGACTACGACGACATCGCGCCGCGAGAGCAGATTCGCCGTGGCCGAATGGCGAAGCCGCTCGACGTCGTCGTTGACCGACGAGTCCTTCTCGATGTAGGTATCGGTCTGCGCGATATACGCCTCGGGTTGGTAGTAGTCGTAGTAGGACACGAAATACTCGACGGCGTTGTTGGGAAGCATGTCGCGCAGCTCGTTGGCAAGCTGCGCAGCAAGAGTCTTGTTGGGAGCCATGACCAGCGTCGGGCGTTGCAGCTTCTCGATGAGCCACGCCGTCGTCGCCGACTTACCGGTACCCGTGGCACCGAGAAGTACCACGTCCTTTTCGTCGGCCAGAATTCTGCGTTCGAGTTCGGCGATAGCCGTGGGCTGGTCACCAGCAGGCTTGTGCTCGCTGACTACCTTGAACGCGGGACCGGTACGCTCGATGTCCCCGACGGGGCGGTGCTCGGAGCGAGCCACCACGGGATGTTCGGATGCAAACGCCATACAACCAGGGTAGACGCGACCACCGACACGTTCGATTCGTGCATGGACGAGAAGCACCGGGTGCAACCGGTAGCTTGATCACCCATGGACGATTCTGCTTCGACGGATGTACCGAGCACTGCCGTTCACGTCCACGCACCCAAGGTCGAGTACTTCGACATCGTCGGGCTCACCAACACCGACCCGAAGGGCTTCGTGCGGTCGGTGGACGAGTACCGCGTCGAACCGTGGGGTCTGTACATGGCACGGCCGTCGGACCATCCCCAATTCGACTATCTGCAGTCGTGGCTCCTGCCGAGTCTCGGCCTCCGCGCGTCGATCTTCCACTACCTCCCCGGACACGTCCGCGACCAGAACTATTACGTCGACGTCGGTGAATTCGTACCGGGAGTCGACGCCTGGACCTCGGTCGACCACTACCTCGACATCGTGGTCAGGACCGGACGCGGATTCGACTTCCTGGACGCGGACGAACTCGTCGAGGCACGGGTGGAGAACCACCTCGATACCGCGACGGCGGAACTGGCGATGAACAGGTCCGTCCGCGCGGTCGCAGGTCTCGCCGCGCACGACTACGACCTCGACGCCTGGCTGGCGTCGCTCGGGATGCCGACGACGTGGCGTCCGAAGGATGGGCGTATGGGGGATGGACGGTAAGGGGGTGAACGTGTGGAGGGCGGACGTGTGGGTTTCGGTGTGGCCCCGATTGCTTGAATGGTCCATTCATACGATCTGATCGCTTGTAGGACACATTCAAGCCGATCGATTCGGCTACGCGGACCAACCCGTCTTCGCTGCCCAGTCCCACGCACGTTGGTACGCCCCATCGAACCAGGGTGCCTTGACGTCCTGGTAGGCAGCCATCGCCTCCACATAGTCGGTGCGTTCGGCCGCCGCAGCCTCCGCCCGCTGTTTCAGCACAAGATATTCCGCGGCCGAGTCCGGGTTGGCGCGCAGCCAGTCTCGGAATACCAGGGCGAACTGCTGACCGGGCCACCCGTCGACCCTGATGTGGATGTTGACGGGCCGCCCGGGGTCCGCTCCCCCATGGATTCGCTTGCCCCATACAGCGGGATCAGCTTCACCACCCACGCCGTACGCAGGTTTGGGATCGTCTGCCGTGATGTGCTCGATCCGAGGAAAGCCGATCGCACGCAAGGGTTCCGCCAACGCGTCCGCCGATTCGAGGCTCCCGACCGTGATCTGAATGTCGACGACATCCTTGGCGTCGAGTCCGGCGACGGCCGTCGATCCGACGTGATCGATTCGCACAGCGGCAGTTCCGCAGACGACGGCAATACGCGCGATGAGACGTTGCGCCTGCGCGGGCCAGGTCGGATCGGCAGCAGCGAGCGTCGGATGAGCCCTGACGACGACGCCTTCACGAATATTGTGCTCGAACGGAACGAGCCGGTCGTGCCACAGTTCGGTGACTACTTGCTCCAGATCGCCCGGCGCACCGCTGTTGTCGATCCAGACGTCGGCCGCCGCGCGCCTCTCCTCGTCGGTTGCTTGAGCCGCGATCCGCGCTCGTGCATCGGACTCGGGCATCTTCCGCTGGTTCACCAGTCGATCGACTCGCTCCTCCGCGTCCGCGTAAACCACGGCGACCAACTGGAAGAACCCCCCCATCTTTCCTTCCACCAACAACGGGATGTCCTGGATGACGATGGCGTCGGACGGCGCCTGCTCGATCAGCTCCGCCGTGCGCTTCCCGACCAGCGGATGAACGATGGAGTTCAACTTCGCACGCGACTCGTCGTCGCCGAATGCTTTGTTCGCCAACGCCTGTCGGTCCAACGCGCCTTCCGAATCCAGAATGTCCTCACCGAACGCCTCGACCAGTTGCGCGAGCCCGGACGTTCCCGGCTCGACGACCTCTCGTGAAATCACGTCGGCGTCGACGAGTACCCCACCCAATGCAGAAAGTGTTCTCGACACGGTCGATTTGCCCGCTCCAATGCCTCCGGTGAGGCCAAGTCTCAACATGCCTCCAGTCTGTCATCGAACACGCCGAAGCACACCAGCCCCAAATACAACAGGTTTGGGGCAACGTCCGTTATCTTCGTGCGAGACAAGTATTTGCCGACCCACTTCTAGCGAAAAGGACTTCCGATGCGAAGCAATCAGATCCAACCGGGTCGGCACCGTCTCGGCATGGAATCGGGAGTTCACGTCATCTTGATTCCCGAGGTTGCCCTGGCGTTGGCCGACCATCGGCGCAATTGGTTCACAAATCTCCTCAGCCCGGCACGTCACAGCTTCGCCACGATGCGCAAGCGGACCGGCGCCGTCGCCCAGTGGAGTCCCGCCGTCGCAGGTTGAGCCATCCCGTCGATACGACGATGGACCCGAATCCTCCGCGGATCGGGTCCATTCTTGTGTGGAAATGAAATTGTTGCGCACCAGCCGGATCGAATGACTCGTTCGGTCACTTCGCGGGAGCGAAAGCCTGTTTCAGTCACTCTGAGTAACCGGATGAGTCGGTCGGTCACCGGGCAGTGACCGAAACAGACATTCGGTCACTGGAGCCCGCGCACGGCCGACCGCTGCTGACGTAGAACAGAAGAAAGCCCCGGCTCCACGAGGGAACCGGGGCTTTGCGGTCACACCCTTACGGGTGGACATCTTCTATCAGGCGTTGCCCGACAGCTTCTCACGCAGCGCAGCGAGCTGAGCATCGCTGGCCAGTGATCCGCCGGTCGATGCCGGAGCCGACGCTACGGGAGCGTCGCCTTCTGCTTCGGCGGGTGCCTGACCCGACTCGGAGGAGTAGTTGGTGTTCGCGGCTTCTGCAGCCTCGTCCTTCGCCGTCTTCTCCATCTGAGCGGTGTGCATCTTGTGGCGACGCTCTGCCTCGGCGTAGCGTCCTTCCCACTCTTCACGCTGCTTCTCGTAACCGTCGAGCCATTCGTTGGTCTCGGAGTCGAAGCCCTCGGGGAAGATGTAGTTGCCACCCTCGTCGTACGAGTCGGCCATTCCGTACTTGGACGGATCGAACTCTTCTGCGTAGTCCTCGTTGGCCTGCTTGAGGCTCAGCGAGATACGACGACGCTCGAGATCGATGTCGATGACCTTGACGAGTGCGTCGTCGCCGACACCCACGACCTGGTCCGGAACCTCCACGTGGCGCTCGGCCAGCTCGGAGATGTGCACGAGGCCCTCGATGCCCTCTTCGACGCGCACGAACGCACCGAAGGGAACCAACTTGGTGACCTTGCCGGGCACGATCTGGCCGATCGCGTGGGTGCGAGCGAACTGGCGCCACGGATCTTCCTGAGTTGCCTTGAGCGACAGCGAAACACGCTCGCGGTCCAGGTCGACGTCGAGAACCTCGACGGTGACCTCGGTGCCGACCTCGACAACCTCGGACGGGTGATCGATGTGCTTCCAGGAGAGCTCGGAGACGTGTACGAGTCCGTCGACGCCACCCAGGTCCACGAAGGCACCGAAGTTGACGATGGAGGACACGACGCCCTTGCGGACCTGGCCCTTCTGCAGCTGGTGCAGGAATTCGCTGCGGACCTCGGACTGCGTCTGCTCGAGCCATGCACGGCGCGACAGGACCACGTTGTTGCGGTTCTTGTCGAGCTCGATGATCTTGGCCTCGATCTCCTTGCCGACGTACGGCTGGAGGTCGCGGACACGACGCATCTCGACGAGCGACGCGGGAAGGAAGCCACGGAGACCGATGTCGAGGATGAGTCCACCCTTGACGACCTCGATGACGGTGCCCTTGACGGCCTCGTCCTTCTCCTTGAGCTCCTCGATCGTGCCCCAGGCGCGCTCGTACTGCGCGCGCTTCTTGGACAGGATCAAGCGGCCTTCTTTGTCCTCCTTGGTGAGAACGAGAGCTTCGACCTCATCGCCCACGGAGACGACCTCATTGGGGTCGACGTCGTGCTTGATGGAGAGCTCACGAGAAGGGATGACGCCTTCGGTCTTGTAACCGATGTCGAGCAGAACCTCGTCGCGGTCGACCTTGACGATGGTGCCTTCGACGATGTCACCATCGTTGAAGTACTTGATCGTGGCGTCGATAGCGGCGAGAAAATCCTCTGCGGAGCCGATGTCGTTGACGGCTACCTGCGGTGAGGTTGTGGTTGAGGGCATGTGTTGAGTTGCTCCGGACGGGTTGGGTATCGGTTGATGGATGTTCGGTCGGACTGTAGATCTCGGTTCTGAACACCACGCGAACCTTCCGTGTCGAAAGACACCGAGGGCCACGAAGCGAAAGAACACATTCAGAACGAATTTGTTCCCACCGCGAATTCGGACCGGACGGACAAATCCCCCAGGATCGAACGCAGCATGAACACACTCGCGTCCAACAGGGTACGCGACCAGGTCACAGGTGGGCAAACGCGACTTGCCATCCCCGACCAGCACAACCACCGAAGACGACTAACGTGTCGTCGGTGACCGACAGCACGCCCTCGTCCGACAGCTCACCGCCTCCCGTTGTACCAGGGCGTGCCCGGATCGGCTCCCAAGCGAGCGACCGCGCCAGCCGCTCCTGGTGGGACTCCGATGCCGACGAATACCACCGCACGCACGGTGAGTTCCTCGGCGTCGGATCCGAGAAGGGCGAGTTCGTGTGGTGCCCCGAAGGCCTGCACGAGGGCGATGTCCACCTCCTCGGCGACGTCGCAGGCAAGGACGTCCTCGAGGTCGGCTGCGGTTCGGCGCCGTGCGCACGATGGCTCGGAACTCAGGGAGCACGCGCCGTCGGGCTCGACATCTCGGCGGGCATGCTCGCCAAGGGAGTCGACGCGATGGCTGCCGCCGGTGACTCTGTACCTCTGGTACAGGCGAGCGCCGAGTTCCTGCCGTTCGCTGATGCCAGCTTCGACATCGCATGTTCGGCGTTCGGGGCAGTACCGTTCGTGGCCGACTCGGCACGCGTCATGCGCGAGGTTGCCCGGGTTCTCCGTCCGGGCGGGCTGTGGGTTTTCGCGGTCAATCACCCCATGAGATGGATTTTTCCCGACGATCCGGGACCGATCGGTCTGACCGCGACCATCCCGTACTTCGACCGCACCCCGTATGTCGAATTCGACGCCGACGGAACCCCCACGTACGTCGAGCATCACCGCACGATCGGAGACCGCGTCCGCGAGATCGTTGCAGCCGGGCTCGAGGTGCGCGACATCGTCGAGCCTGATTGGCCCGAGTGGCTCGATCGAGAATGGGGACAGTGGAGCCCGCTGCGCGGACAACTGTTCCCCGGTACCGCGATCTTCAGCGCCCGAAAGCCACAGACATAGGAAGCGAAGGTCGGATCGGTCAGACCCGGAGGGTCCGCGCGAGAACAGTTTCGGCGAACTCGCTCGTCGACGCCAGTCCGCCGAGGTCGGCAGTAGCGACTCCGGATTCGAGGGCCCCGTCTACCGCATGTCTGATGCGTCGCGCCGAGCGCGCCAATCGAGTGTCTCCGTCGTGGTCGGCGAGCCAGTCGAGCATCATCGCCGCGGACAGAAACAATGCAGTCGGGTTGGCCCTGTTCTTCCCGGCAATATCGGGCGCCGATCCATGGGCGGCCTGAGCCATGGCCTTCGTCTCCGAACAATTCAAGGACGGCGCCATTCCGAGCGAGCCCGACAACTCGCCGGCCAGGTCGGACAATATGTCTCCGAACATGTTCTCCGCGACGATCACGTCGAAGTCCTCGCCACGTCGAACGAGAAGCGCGGTCAACGCGTCGATATGTTGCTCGTCCACCCTGACGTCGGGAAACTCCTCGGCCACAGTCATGCACGCATCGCGAAACATGCCGGTCGTCATGGACAGCACGTTGGTCTTGTGGACGATCGTCACGTGCTTGCGGCGCCTCCGGGCCTGCGTGAACGCTTCCCGGGCGATCCGCTCGCACGCTGCGCGGGTGAAGACTCCAACCGCGAGCGCGACGTCCGGTGTCGGCATGAATTCACCACTACCGAGGAACATGTTGCGATCAGCGTAGAAGCCCTCCGTGTTCTCCCGGACCACAACCAGATCCATGTTCGGCGACACCGCTCGAACTCCGGGATGGGTTGCGGCGGGCCGAATATTGGCGAAGAGGCCGAACGTCTTTCGCACCACCCCGCCAGGTGTGAGCTGAGACCGAAACGGCTCCGGGTACGACGCGCTGTCGTGCGGGCCGAGAATCCACGTGTCCAGCGACTTCAGTTCGTCGATCGTCGAGTCCGGAGCAGGACATCCGTCGGACTCGATCGCCTCGCGCCCCAGCGGCAGTACAACCCAGTCGACCGTCAGATCTTGCTCGCCTTCCATCGCGGCTTCGACGACCCGCATCGTCGCCGGGACTATTTCGTGTCCGATGCCATCGCCGAGCATCGATCCGATGCGTACCGTCTTCACTCCGCCGTGGGCCATATCAGCCATCATGGCTCACTATGGTTCAGTCTCTGGAATTACTGCTCGATGATTCGCTCGATGCTGCCATTCGTCGGGAGTGGCAACTGCTGCTCGACGCCGATCTGCCGTCCCAGGGTCGCCACACCGGGTTGTCGAATCGCCCGCACATCACGCTGTCGGTAGCGGACGAATTCGATGAGCTCGACTCACGGATCGACGATGAGTTCCTGAACGTCCACTTTCCCGTGCGCCTCGGTGCGTTCGTGGTTTTCCGAGGCAAGCAGACCACGCTTGCGCGTCTCGTAGTTCCGTCCAAGGAGCTACTGGTAGTGCATGGTCGGGTGTCTCAGCTGGCCGCGAGTGCCGAGGGTTATCGGTCGCACACCTCGACGGGAAAGTGGACACCACACGTCACATTGGCGCGCAAACTCACCCGCGCGGAGCTTGCGGAAGCGTTTCTTCGTCTGCATGCGTGCCCGTCCGATCTCGTCGGCGACATCTCGGCAATGCGGAGATGGGATGGAGAGAGCAAGAGCGAGTGGCTCGTTCGATGACGCGGCGTCAGAAGCGGTAGTCGCCGAACTGAGACACCTCTGAGTGAGTGTCGGGCGCAAGACCGACCGCCAAGGCGAGGTACATCGCGCCGACAACTGGCAGGATGAGAAGGATGATTGTCATGCACGTAAGCCTGCAACCAGCAGTTCCACACCAACAGTGGCAGATATGACATAGTTCATCGATTTTCTGCCATACTTGTGTGGTGCTGAAACGTGTAGTCGTACCGCTGCTCCCGTTGACCGAACAGTTCGAGATGGGCGTCGCGTGCGAAGTGTTCGGATTCGATCGATCCGACGAAGGTTTGCCCACCTACGACTTCTCTCTCGTCGCGGGTGTTGCAGAACCCATCAGGTCGAGGTTCGGGTTCACGATCGACGTGCCGTACGACCTCGATCAACTCGACGAAGCCGATCTCATCGTCATTCCGGCAGGTGGAACCCGGACGTCCGACGACGGCAGCTATGTGTGCGGCACCGACTACGACGCCGCCATCGAGCCTCTGTTGGTCAAATTGCGCGCAGCCGTGAATCGCGGCGCAAAGGTCGCCAGTCTGTGCAACGGCGCTTTCCTGCTCGGCAAGGCAGGCCTTCTCGATGGTCGTCGCTGCACCACCCACTGGCGGCATTCGGATCGTCTGGCAGCGGAGTACCCGTTGGCCGACGTCGATCGCAACGTGCTCTACGTCGACGACGGCAACGTGCTCACCAGCGCCGGGACCGCGGCGGGAATCGACCTGTGCTTGCATATCGTCCGCAAGGAACAGGGCAGCACCGTCGCGAACGGCATCGCTCGACGGATGGTCGTGCCGCCACACCGCGATGGTGGTCAGGCGCAATTCGTCACCACTCCCCTGCCGACCACCGAGGTCGACACTCTCGCGCCGCTGCTCGACTGGATGACCGAGCATCTCGATTCGGACCTGACCGTGCAGGCTCTCTCTGCCAGGGTCAACATGTCCGCACGGACCTTTGCACGAAGATTTCAGGCAGAGACTGGAACCACACCGGCCCGTTGGCTCAACGACCAGCGAGTACTCGCTGCTCAGCAGCTGTTGGAGAATTCGGATCTGTCGATGGACGTCATCGCCGAGCGTGTCGGCTTCGGCAATGCGGCCGTCCTGCGCCAACACTTCGTTCGAGTGCGCTGCACAACGCCCAATTCCTACCGAAGAACATTCCGCGCTGCACCGCAGCCTGTGTGAGCCGGGAAGAATCCAGCTCGGTCGTGCGTTGAGAGGGGCAGGAAGAACACATCAACGAAAGGGCAGGCGTGGCAACACAGACTTTGACTCAGCAGAACTTCGACGAGATCGTCGGCGGCAACGACGTGGTCCTGGTCGACTTCTGGGCGTCGTGGTGTGGGCCGTGCCGCCAGTTCGCACCCACCTTCGAGAAGTCGTCGGAGTCGCACCCGGACGTAGTCCACGCCAAGGTCGACACCGAGGCAGAACAAGGGCTTGCAGCGGCAGCGAACATCCAGTCGATCCCGACGATCATGGCTTTCCGCGAAGGCGTACTCGTATTCGCGCAGCCGGGTGCATTGCCGGCGGCGGCGTTGGAGGACCTCGTGGGTCAGATCAAGGCACTGGACATGGATGAGGTACGCAAGCAGCTCGAAGAACAGAAAGCCGGTGCGGACGCCGAGTAGTCAGGCGCAGCAACCGAATACGAGGGACCGATCGCTTGGCGATCGGTCCCTCGTTCGTGTTGGAGGCTAGTGCGCCGCCTTGTCCCAGCTCCGGCCTGTCCCTACCGAGACCTCGAGCGGTACCGACAGCTCGATCGCAGAGGACATCTTCTCGCGGACGAGCGCTTCGACCTGCTCACGTTCGGATTCGACGACTTCGAGCACCAATTCGTCGTGCACTTGAAGCAGCATGCGCGACTTCAGTTTCGAATCGGACAGCGAGCGGTGCACATCGATCATCGCCACCTTGATGATGTCGGCCGCGGTGCCCTGAATCGGTGCGTTCAAGGCGGCACGCTCGGCCACCTCCCGGCGCTGGCGGTTGTCGCTGTTGAGATCGGGGAGGTATCGACGACGTCCGTACAGGGTCGACGTGTAGCCGACTTTCCGTGACTCCTCGACGGCGTTCCGCAAATAGTCGCGAACTCCACCGAACCTCGAGAAATACGCCTCCATTTGCTGCTTGGCTTCGTCGGTCGAGATCTTCAGCTGCGCAGCAAGCCCGAAGGCACTCAACCCGTATGCGAGACCGTACGACATAGCTTTGACTCGCCGGCGAAGCTCAGGAGTGACTTCTTCGATGGGGACCCCGAACGCACGAGCACCGACGAAGCTGTGCAGGTCTTCGCCGGTGTTGAACGCCTCGATCAGACCCTCGTCACCGGACAGGTGCGCCATGATGCGCATTTCGATCTGGCTGTAGTCAGCGGTGAGCAGCGTGTCGTACCCCTCGCCGACGACGAAACCGTCCCGGATGTGACGGCCTGCCTCGTTGCGGACCGGGATGTTCTGCAAGTTCGGTTCCGTGGACGACAGCCGACCCGTAGCGGCGACCGTCTGGTTGAACGTCGTGTGGATGCGACCATCGTCGGCGACTGACTTGAGCAGCCCGTCGACCGTGACCTTCATTCGCGTCGCATCTCGGTGATCGAGGAGGAATCTCAGGAACGGGTGCTCGGTCTTCTCGAACATGCCCTGCAGCGCGTCGGCATCGGTGGTGTACCCGGTCTTGGTCTTCTTCGTCTTCGGCATGTCGAGCTCGTCGAAGAGCACGACCTGAAGCTGCTTGGGCGAACCGAGGTTGATCTGCTTGCCGATGACCTCGTACGCGGCGTTCGCGGCCTCGCTGACCTGATCGGCGAACCCGCTTTGCAGTTCCTCGAGATGGGTGCGGTCGACGGCGATGCCGGTCGCCTCCAGATCGGCGAGCACCGAGAGCAACGGCAGCTCCATGTCCGACAGCAGCGACGTGGATTCGATGTTCTCCAGCTCGGTGTCGAGTGCCGCAGCGAGATCCAGAATGGCCTGTGCACGGAGGATTTCGCCCTCGGCGACGGCGGCCTCTGCGACGTCTTCGGTGTCGAGGAGCGACATCTGGCCCTCGACCGAATCCTCGGCCCGGAGCTCACGCTTGAGGTAACGCAGTGACAGATCGTCGAGGTTGAAGCTGCGCTGCCCCGGTCGGACCAGATAGGCGGCGAGCGCAGTGTCGCTCGTCAAGCCGCCCAATGTCCAGCCGCGTCCTCGAAGCGCGTGGATTGCCCACTTCGCTTCATGCAACGCCTTGGGCTGTGCATGATCCGCGAGCCAAGCAGCTAACGCCTTCTCGTCGGATTCGTCGAGATCGGTGGTGGTGACGAACCCGCCCTCTCCGTCGGGAGCCGCGATGGCGATGGACACGGCGTCGCTGTCGAACGGTCGCCGCGGACCGACTACGGACAATCCGTGACGCTCTCCAGTCGACGCATGCGCGCTGAGCCACGCTGCCAACTCCCCGACAGGCACGGTGCCGCCCTTGACGTCGAAACCCTCTTCGGCTTCCGGCTCCGCGGACGACAGAGTCTCGAAGAGACGGTCACGCAATACACGGAACTCGAGATCGTCGAACAGGGCGTGAATCTTCTCTCGGTCCCATGGCGCAAGCTCGAGCTGGTCCGGTGTGTAGGGCAGGGGGACATCGCGCACCATCTCGGTGAGTTCTCGGTTGAGAACGACCGAGGACAAGTTGGCCCGTAGCGCGTCGCCGACCTTGCCTTTCACCTTGTCGACGTTGTTGACGAGTTCCTCGAGTGAGCCGTATTCGACGATCCATTTGGTCGCAGTCTTCTCACCGACGCCAGGGATGCCTGGAAGATTGTCGCTTGGGTCGCCGCGCAGCGCGGCAAAGTCCGGGTACTGCGACGGCGAGAGACCGTACTTGGTGGTGACCTCTTCGGGCGTGAACCGGGTGAGCTCCGAGACGCCCTTCTTGGGGTAGAGAACCGTGACGTTCTCGGTGACCAACTGCAACGAATCTCGGTCACCTGTCACGACGAGCACTCGATAGCCGAGCGCCTCCGCCTGGGTCACCAACGTCGCGATGATGTCGTCCGCCTCGAACCCGGCCTCGGCCATGACCGGGATACCCATCGCTCCGAGGACGTCCTTCGTGATGTCGACCTGGCCTGCGAACTCGTCGGGCGTCTTGCTGCGGTTGGCTTTGTAATCCGGGAATCGCTCGGCACGGAACGTTTGGCGCGAGACGTCGAACGCCGCAGCGATGTGCGTCGGCTTCTCGTCGCGCAGCAGGTTGATGAGCATCGAAGTGAACCCGTAGACGGCGTTGGTCGACTGGCCGCTCGTCGTCTTGAAGTTGTCCACCGGTAGCGCGAAGAAGGCGCGGAACGCGATGGAGTGCCCGTCTATCAGCAGCAACGTCGGCTGCGGGCCATCGGTGGATGAACCGGACGAGGATGCGGGTACGGCACTGGCTTCAATTGCGGGGCTCACGGTTGACCAGTCTATGTAGAGGGTCCGACACCGGCGAAGCGGATGTAGATCTTCCGCAACGCGCCTGCTCGCGGAGTTCGAAACACAAATGATACTTCCCGGAAATTCGAGACGCCGATTTCGTGCGCTTGCAACGGTTAGAGTCCGACAATTGCAAGCAGCCGAGCCCACTCATGGGCTCACCCCGACAACCGTCCGGAGGACGTGCGTGGCTCCAAATGTTCGATGGACCCGAAGAAAGATCCGAGTTCGGTCCACCAACCGAATCTCGCTTCGCTTACTGAGACAGACCCTCATGTTGGCGCTACTAGGATCCATAGCAGCGGTCGCGTTCGGCGGAACTGCACTGGCGCAGGAACCGACCCCGACTCCCCCGCCAGCAGCATCCACTACCGAATCACCTGCTACGCCTCCCGCCGACGCGGTGTCGGTGAGTGGCAGCCTCAACAACGGCGGTGACCGCCTCGCCGATGTCGACGTGGTTGCGGTCGACGCGTCGGGCGAGGAGGTCGCCAGGACCACATCCGTCGAAGGCGGACGGTGGACACTCGAAATATCGCCCGGCTCATATACATTCGAAGTCGACGCAGAGACACTTCCGGACGGCGTCAGCGTCCAGGGCGAAGTACAGCGCGACGTCGCAGCCGGTCGGGCCAATACCATCATCTTCTCGTTCGGTGAAGCTCGAACAGCCACCGACGTGCCCTTCTACGAGGAGTTCCTCCGAACCACTGTCGACGGTTTGCGCTTCGGACTCGTCATCGCACTCGCTGCCGTCGGCCTGAGCCTGATCTTCGGCACGACCGGCCTGACGAACTTCGCACACGGAGAGCTCGTCACACTCGGCGCCGTCGCGGCGTGGGTCTTCAACGTCAGTCTCGGCATTCAGCTGATCCCGGCCACGATCCTCGCGATCATCGTCGGAGTCGCGATCGGATGGTTGAACAACGCCGCCATCTGGCGGCCTCTCCGAAAACGCAAGACCGGCTTGATCGCTCAGCTCGTCGTATCGATCGGTCTGGCAATCGCACTTCGATACCTGATCCTGATCTTCTTCTCGGATCGCGCCGAACCGTTCGACGACTACCAGGCACAGACACAGAACGAGTGGGGCCCTCTCGCCATCACCAACGTCAACCTCGCCTGCATCATCATCAGCATCGTCGTTCTCGTCGCCGTTGCACTGATGTTGCAACGCACGCGAATCGGCAAGGCGATGCGCGCGGTCGCTGACAACCGCGACCTCGCAGCATCGTCCGGAATCAACGTCGAACGAGTCGTGACCTTCGTATGGTGCATGGGTGGCGGTCTCGCCGCACTCGGCGGAGTCCTGTTCGGACTCTCCGAGCTCGGTGGGCGCGTCCAGTGGGAGATGGGCTTCAAACTTCTCCTGCTCATGTTCGCCGGAATCACACTGGGCGGGCTGGGAACCGCATACGGAGCACTCCTCGGCTGCGTTATCGTCGGACTCCTCGTTCAGTGGTCCACGATGATCATCAATCCCGATCTCAAATACATCGGAGGACTGCTCGTCTTGATTCTCATCCTCGTCGTCAGGCCTCAGGGCATCCTCGGCTCGCGGCAAAGGATCGGGTGACCTGATGGATATCCTCGGAGCTCTCCAAGTCTCACTGGCCCAGCTGATCGGCCCGTCGGCGATCTTCTACGCATTGCTCGCCATCGGGTTGAATCTGCACTTCGGCTACGCCGGTCTGCTCAACTTCGGCCAGATCGGATTCGCGCTGCTCGGCGGCTACGGCGTCGGCATCATGACCATCACCTACCAACAGCCCCTGTGGCTCGGCATTCTCGTCGGCCTCGGCGCAGCCGGTCTGCTCGCACTCGTGCTCGGCATCCCGACCCTGCGTCTACGCGCCGACTATCTCGCGATCGTCACCATCGCGGCCTCTGAGATACTCAGACTGGTCTTCAGGTCGACCGCAACGGATCCTGTGACCAAGTCCACGAACGGAATCTTCGGTTTCGCAGATCCGTTCACCTCGCTCAGTCCGTTCGACTCCGGCAAGCAGTACGCCTTCGTCGGCGTCAAGTTCTACGGTGACGATCTGTGGGCGATGGTCGTGGGTTGGACACTCGTCCTTCTCCTCTGCGGATTGATCTATCTGCTCACGCACAGTCCGTGGGGCCGCGTCCTCAAGGCGGTTCGAGAAGACGAAGACGCTGCACGCTCGCTGGGCAAGAACGTCTTCGTCTACAAGATGCAGGCACTCGTCCTCGGCGGCGTGATCGGCGGCATGGGCGGTGTGTTCAACGCCCTGCAGACCAAGTCCATCAACCCCGATTTCTATTCGACGGCCCAGACGTTCTTCGCGTTCGGCGCCCTGATCCTCGGCGGTGCGGCGACCGTGTTCGGACCGGTCCTCGGTGCGATGCTGTTCTGGTTCCTGCTGTCCATCCCCGACGCCCTTCTCCGGCAAGCGATCTCCGGTCCCGACCCTCTGTTGAATCTCACCGAGCAGCAGGTCGGCGCAACACGATTCGTACTACTTGGCATCCTCATCGCCGTCCTGATGGTCTTCAGACCCCAAGGAATCCTCGGCAACAAGCGAGAGGTCCAACTCAATGCCTAGTTCGTCAACAGCAGGGCCTGGTTCGTCACAAGCAGGGCCTAGTTCCAAGAAAGGGCACGCCATCAAGCGGGTGCTCAGCGCCGAAGAGCGATCGGCGCTCTTCGCCGCCGTCCCACAGACACCGGGCGCACCCAAACCGGACCCCACCCTCGTCGTCGACGGGGTGTCCCGTACTTTCGGCGGCCTCAAGGCAGTCGATGTCGCCCACCTCGAAATTCAACGTGGTTGCATCACTGGTCTTATCGGCCCCAACGGTGCAGGCAAGACGACGTTGTTCAATCTGCTCACCGGCTTCGACCGACCCGACACCGGCACGTGGTCGCTGGACGGTCAGTCACTCGGCAAGATGCATCCTCACCAGGTCGCGCGCAAAGGCGTCGTTCGGACGTTTCAGCTCACCAAGGCGTTGTCGAAGTTGACGGTGCTCGACAACGTCCGACTCGGTGCCACCGGCCAACGCGGCGAACGAATCTTCAATACGCTCGCGCCGTGGACGTGGAAGAAGCAGGAAAAGGAGATCACCGAACGCGCCTACCAACTCCTCGAGAGGTTCAAGCTCGACACCAAAGCCGACGACCTCGCAGGATCGATGTCGGGTGGTCAGCGTAAGTTGCTGGAGATGGCGCGTGCATTGATGACCGATCCTGCAGTCGTCATGCTCGACGAGCCGATGGCAGGCGTCAACCCCGCTCTGACACAGAGCCTTCTGGGCCATATCAAGTCACTGCGGGACGACGGTATGACGGTGGTGTTCGTCGAACACGACATGGACGTCATCCGTGACATCAGCGACTGGGTCGTCGTCATGGCCCAGGGAAGTGTCATCGCCGAATCCACCCCGGAAGACCTGTCGAACAACGGCGCCGTCGTCGACGCCTATCTCGGCAGCCACCACGACCAAGCGCTCGAGTTCGACGAGGATGGCAATCCGGTCGGCGCGACAGCCGAATTGGCCGAAGCACTGGAGCAGGCCGAAGCCGAGGAACTCGAAGCAGGCGGCAACTTGTCCGAGCCGGAATTCGTGGCTCCGGCAGACATCGTCGCGCCTGCGCCAGGCAAGCACGCCAAGGAAGAAGACGGCTCATGAGCGAACCGAGCACAACGAAACTGACCCCGGCGGAGTTCGCCGCTACAGCAGGCGAACACGCGCGTCTCGCCGAAGGCGCACTCCTCCGCGCGGACAACTTGGTGGCGGGCTACATTCCCGGCGTCAACATCCTGAACGAGTGCAACTTCTTTCTGAAGGACGGTGAAATCGTCGGCATCATCGGCCCTAACGGAGCCGGGAAGTCGACGTTGCTCAAGACCCTGTTCGGACTGATTCCGGTCCGCGAGGGATCGGTGAAGCTGCGCGGGGACAACATCACGTCGGCCGAGGCACACGTGCTCGTCACCAAGGGCGTCGGATACGTCCCGCAGACTCAGAACGTCTTCCCGTCGCTCACCATCGAAGAGAACCTCGAGATGGGCATCTATCTGCGGCCGAAGAAGTTCACGGAGCGATTCGAGTTCGTCAGCGAGCTGTTTCCACTTCTCGGTGAGCGCAAGAAGGTCAAGGCGGGTGCACTCTCCGGCGGTGAACGCCAGATGGTCGCCATGGGGCGCGCGCTGATGATGGAACCGTCCGTGCTGCTACTCGACGAGCCGTCGGCAGGTCTGTCTCCGATGTTCCAGGACGAAGTGTTCATCCGCTGCAAGAAGATCAACGCGACCGGTGTCTCCATCATCATGGTCGAGCAGAACGCACGTCGCTGCTTGCAGATCTGCGACCGCGGATACGTGCTAGACCAAGGCAGGAACGCGTACACCGATACCGGTACCAATCTGATGAACGACCCCAAGGTGATCGAGCTCTACCTCGGCACCCTCGCCGGAAGCAAAGAGAAGAAGTAGCTTTCGTTCGCTCACGAACCCGGGTCCAGCTCCGTGGCCCGGGTTCTGTGCTGCCCAGGGGCGATTCAGGGGTTTCGGGCGTCCGGAGGGGTGGGAGTGACCGAATGTCTGATTCGGTCTCCGCGTGTGAGCGAACGACTGTCTCGGTCACTCAGAGTGTGCGAACGACTCATTCGGTCACTCAGAGTGTGCGAACGACTCATTCGGTCACCGGCGCACTAGCGAGTGTCCCATTCGGTCACCTGAAACCACCCGCGCCCACACGACCGACACCGCCGGGCACACAAACGAAGCACCCCGGTCCGACGGATCGGACCGGGGTGCTTCGCCAGTTCAGTGTTGCGGGTCGATCACTCTCCGACGACGATGTATCCGTCTGTGGTGAGGGTGTTGTCAGGTCCGAAGACCAGGTTGCCGTACGAACCGGTTGCCGGCTCACCCGCGTCGCTGAAGTTCAGCTGACCGGTGACGCCGTCGTAGTCGATGTCCGTTCCGGCCTGGACGAGTGGGAGGCACTGTGCGTACGTGGTGCACTTCTCGCCGTCCTTGGTGACGCTGTTGATGCTGGCAGCGATGTCCGTGCCTGCAGTCGACTTGGCCTGTTCCGCGGCGAGAGCAGCAATTACGACCGCGTCGTAGGACTCACCGGCGTAGTTGAAGTCGACCAGAGCGGGATCGACGGTCTTGAGCCGGTCCTGGAAGGCGGTGCCGACGTCGGTGAGCGGAGTGGTTCCGCGCATCGTATCGAGCAGACCTGCAGCAACGGACTCACCGAGCGCGTTGCCCATGTTTCCGTCGACGCCGTAGACGAGGGTGCCGTCGGACGGCCCGATGCCGACCTCGTGCATACGCGTGATGATCTTCGCCGACTCCTCGAAACCGATGATCGCCACAGCGTCGGGAGCGAAGTTCTTGACGTCGTCGACCTCGGCGTTGAACGACTGCGCATTGGGGTCGTAGATGATCTTCTGGATCTGGTCGGACGGAATGCCAGCAGCTTCGAGGTTCTCGACGGTGTTGGTGGCCAAACCGGTTCCGTATGGATCGTTCAGGGCCAGAATGGACACGCGCTGAGCGCCGTCCTCCGCGATGAGCTGCGACAGAGCCTGAGCCTGCAGGACGTCCGTCGGAGCCGTACGGAAGTACTGGCCCTTGTCCGGGTAGCAGACGAACTGATCCGAGGTGTTGGCAGGCGAAATCTGAACGACGCCTGCGCTGGCGATCTTGTCGATCACCTTGAGCGACACCGAGGACGACGCCGCACCGACGATGACGTCGGCGCCACCGGCGAGCAACCGGTCGACGGTGGTGTTGGCCGTATCCGTCGTGGTGTCACCCGAGTCACCCTGAATCAACTGCACGGGCTGACCGAGTACGCCGCCCGATCCGTTGACTTCGTCGACTGCGAGCTGAACACCGGCGACCTCGGGAGGTCCGAGGAATGCAAGGCTGCCGGTTGCCGGCAGAAGTGTTCCGACGACCAAAGGCGTCGTGACCGGGGTTGCGCCTGCGGTTGCCTGGTCGGGCGTGCAGTCGGTGGTGACGGTCGTTTCTTCTGCTGCCGAACTTTCACCGCTGGCAGTGCTGGAACTGTCACCCGAGCTGGAATCATCGCTCGACGAACAGCCGAACAGTGCCAATGACGCAGCACCCAGCACCGCAGCCGTGCGGACATAGGTCCGTTTTGCCATCTAGGGTCTCCTTGATCGATCTAAATATGGTGCACAGTGATGCGCCCCATGTGTGGATCAGACGCTAGCTGTCCCAATCGATCTGCGATGGACGAGAAGACGGCTCGTGACCTGACTGTGACCTGTGAGCCCAAAGATTTACATCGCCGTAGCGTTCGAGCGGACCGCTCACACGTCCGCAGGCTTGTCGAGGGTCTCGATGATGACCTCCGCTACCGCCTTCATCGTTGTCCGGCGATCCATCGCGGCGCGCTGAATCCACTTGAACGCCTGCGGCTCTGTGAGTGCCTGCGACTCCATCAGCTTTCCCTTGGCACGCTCGATGAGCTTGCGCGTTTCCAAGCGTTCCTGAAGATCCGCAATCTCGTTCTCCAACGACGAGATCTCGGTATATCGACTCGCTGCGAGCTCGACCGCCGGCATCAGATCCGCTTTCGAGAACGGCTTCACCAAGTACGCCATGGCACCCGCGTCTCGGGCCTTCTCCACGAGCTCGCGCTGACTGAACGCCGTCAGGATGACCACTGGCGCGATGCGCCTCTCGGCAATTTCGGACGCCGCATCGATTCCGTCGCGGCGCGGCATCTTGACGTCCATGATCACCAAATCCGGACGCAGCTCCACCGCGAGATCCACGGCCTGCTGACCGTCAGCGGCCTCACCGACCACCTCGTAGCCCTCTTCGCGCAGCATCTCGACCAAGTCCAGGCGGATGAGCGATTCGTCCTCGGCCACCACGACACGCAGAGCGGGCTTGCCACTCTCCTGCGCAACAGGAGCATTCATAGGTACCAGTCTCCTTCGACAGTCTTCGACCAGCAGAAATCCTCGCACGCCCATCGAACCCATGCAGACTCCGCTGGGCCGTCGAAGCACTTGAAGGGTACCGGTGCGGGGCCTACTCGGCGCATCTTCTAAAGTAGTGAACCGCAAGACAACGCCAGCCCTCGTATCCCAATTGGCAGAGGAAACGGATTCAAAACCCGTGCAGTGTGAGTTCGAGTCTCACCGAGGGCACCACTCCCCCAATCCGAACAACCCGTTCGACGGTAAAACCGCTGGTAAACAGCCGTCCGAATTGAGGCCTACAGTGGAGTCATGTACATACCCAGCAATCTTCGTTGCCATGACACCGGTGCGGGCACTTTGTGCGCGCAGCGTGTCACCCACCGGTTCGGAGAAGCTGCGGATCCGTCGGAACCTCAATGGGTGTACTACCAATGCAGCGCCGACACCGAGCACGTCACCGGTTACGTCGATCGTCCGGTGACCGACTGATCGATGTTCGTCGAACGCGCCTACATCCGGTCTGAGAACCGTACGCAGGAGTGGCCTTTCACCATCCCGGCTGTCGACCGTCTCGCCACCGACGGGCTGGAGTTCAACGCACCCGTGACAATGATCGTCGGAGACAACGGCTCCGGAAAGTCGACGATCGTCGAGGCGATAGCCGAGGGATTCCAGCTCGATTCCCGAGGTGGGCGAGCGTCTCGGCCACCCCGTTCGGAGACGGTTCTGACGCCCCTCGGCGAGCTCATCGAACTCGAGACCACACCGCGGGGCGCACGGATGCTTCGCGGGCCGCGGCTTCAGAAAAAGGGCTTCTTCCTTCGCGCCGAGACCGCATTCGAGATGACGGAGAACCTCGGCGGTGTGCCGGGTTACTGGGACGAGAACACCGCCGAGATGAGCCACGGCGAGGGCTTCCTCGCGGTCTTCCGCGCGATGTTCCGAGAACCGGGGTTCTACGTCCTCGACGAACCGGAATCTGCGTTGTCGTTCACTGCCTGCCTTCACCTGGTGGCATTGATGGACGAACTGGCAGAGTCCGGCTCATAGGTTCTCTGCGCAACCCACTCACCGATTCTGGCATCGCTCCCCGGCGCCGACATCGTCGAAGTCGACGATCACGGTATGCAGCGAACGCCGTGGGAGGAACTACAACTCGTGACGCATTGGCGTCGCTATCTCGACGATCCAGCGTCGTACTTACGCCATCTACTGGACTAAGCCGAGACGGCTGTGTCTGCTCGCGTGCGCACGCTCCCCGGTGAGACACCGAGCACACGCTTGAATGCCCGCGCGAACGCAGCCTCCGATCGATAGCCACTTCGCTTCGCGAGTTCCGCCACGGTCACGTCCCCGGACCTCAGCGTGTCGTGTGCACTGCGCATCCGCCACCGCGCAAGATAGCGCATCGGAGACTCCCCCACCATGGCGGTGAATCGCGCCGAGAACGCCGAACGTGACATCGCAACCTCCGCCGCCAGCGACGCTACGGTCCACGGCGTGTCCGGGTTGCGGTGGATCAGCGCCAGTGCAGGACCGACGGCCGGGTCCGCAAGCGCGCCAAGCCATCCCAACTTGGCAGCAGGGTCGGTTTCGATCCACGACCGGAGCGCCTGAATCACGAGGATGTCCGACAGCCGCGTAATGACGGCCTCTCCGCCCGGCCGGAGGTACTTGGCCTCGTCGGCGACGAGACCCAGCGTGCTGTGCATCCACGACAAGTGCGGAGCGGGAGCGGATTCGACCACGATCAACGGCGGCAGCGACCTGATGAGCTGCACCGCCGACGGGTGATCGAGCCGCACAGCGCCGCACACCAACGTCGTCGCAGAGCCGCCGCCTCCGTGCCGAATAATTGCGTAGCGGTCCGAAACGTAATCGTGGGGTAGGTCGTACACGATCGGTACCGTGCGTCCGGACGCTTCGTCACTGGACAAGGTATGCCCCAAACCATGAGGCACGAGCGCGAATTCACCGGGCACGAGGTACCTCGGCGGTGCCCCGGATACCTCGAGTCGGCAGCGTCCACTGGTCACGACGTGAAACCAGAGACAATCCTCCATTTCCGGCATCGCGAACCCCCACGGTTCCGACAGCTCCGAGCGTGCATAGAACGCTCCGGTCATGCGAAGAAAGTGCAGCGCCTCGCCGAGTGGGTCCTCCGAGGTCCATGGGTCCTGTCCGCGCATTCTCCGATCGTACTCCGAAGCTGGACGAATGAGCATGAACTAGCGACCGTTGATCATAGATTGTCCACCAATGCGCTGAGAAGCTGGACGCATACAACGAAAGGACACATCGTGATCACCATCATCGGAGCTTCCGGACAAATCGGCAGCAAGGTCGCACGGGAACTTCTCGACACGGGCGTTCGTGTCCGCGCACTCGGACGCAATCACGGATTGCTGGCACCTCTCACCGAGGCCGGAGCAGACGTGCGCGTCGGCGACATCGAAGACACCGAATGGCTCACCGACTCACTCGGCGGAAGCGACGCCGTCTTCGCGTTGGTCCCCAGCAATCCCTTCAGCCAAGACTACACACACCGACAGGAGCAGCTCGGCGAATCGATCTGTGCCGCAATGGAAGCGAGCGGCATCTCTACAGTCGTCGCCATGAGCAGTCTGGGCGCAGACAAGCCGGACGCACCGGGCGTCATCGGTGCACTGCATCGACAGGAAAGGAGACTGGCGACACTGTCGGCACGCGTGACAGTGCTCCGACCCGTGTCGTTCTTCGAAAACCTGATGCCCGCGGTCGACCAGTTGATCGAGTCCGGCAGTCACGTCGATTCGGTGCAGGCGGACCTGCCGATACCGATGATCGGCACGGTCGACGTCGCGCGCGCAGCGTGTGCTGCACTGACGGACTCGGCATGGAGCGGACATGTGGTCCGCGATCTGCTGGGTGAGCGCGACCTGAGCTACAACGAAGCGACCGCTATTCTCGGCAGGCACTTGGCGATCGGCGATGCCGAGTACGTCCAGCTGCAGTACGAGGACATGATCGGCGTCCTCACCGGCATCGGGTTCTCGCGGGAGTACGCCCGGCAGTACATCGACATGACGCGAGCCTTCAACAGCCGCGAGCTCACCGACCCCGTACCGCGGACGGCAGCGAACACCACGCCGACGAGTTTCGAGCACTTCGTGTCGTCGCTGCACACACCGGCCGGACGTGCGTCGTGATCGACCGAATCGCCTCCGTCGCCACGATGATCGCGGCAGTAGGGTGCGGACTCACAGCCGGAGTGATGCTCGCATTCTCGGTCGCGGTGATGCCCGCGCTCCGCATTCGCCCTGCATCGGACGGTGGCGCGACGATGCAACAGATCAACGTCAGCATCGTTTCGCCCACATTCTTGACGGTATTCCTCGGCAGCGCAGTTGCTGTTGGCATCGCAGCAGCTTCGGTGCTTGTCTCCGGGTCGGAGACACGTGTGGCGGTGACGGCGGGTGCACTGCTGTACATCGGCGGCTGTGTACTTGTCACCATGGCCGTCAACGTGCCACTCAACGACGCTCTCGCTGCCGTCGACCCAGGGAGCACTACAGGAGCCGAGGTCTGGTCGAACTACCTGACGCGGTGGACGCGGTGGAACCACGCACGGACGGCGGCGGCGGTGGCCGCCTGCGTCCTGCTGACACTCGCGGCGAGGCGCTGAAAGTCGGTGGTCTAGAGGTCGGCAGGTGGATCTTCGTGTCTTCGACGGATCTCTTCCTCGAACCTCGCGATGAGGCGGTCCGCCTCGGCGAGGTCCACATCCCGAGCACCTTCGTCCATCGAGGCGTCGCGACCGCGTCTAAGGGCAGCAAGTTCGGCGTCGAGTTCGTGGTTGTCCAAAACACGGGGATCCAACATGCCTTCTATTGTCCGCCACCGACAGTCCTGCGCGCACCTATTTCGCCGAGGATGGCAGGCTGCATCGATGACCACCGTGCACAGCTTCGCACCGATCGTCGATGCCTCGGCCCATACGCTGATCCTCGGGTCGATGCCGGGAATCGCCTCGCTCGATGCCGGCGAGTATTACGCGCACTCCCGAAACGCCTTCTGGCCGATCATGGGAGCACTGTTCGACGCCGGCCCGTCGATTCCGTACGAACACCGGACATCGATCCTGACGACCAACGGCATCGCGGTGTGGGACGTGTTGAAGCTGTGCACGAGGCACGGAAGCCTGGACTCGGCCATCGTCGAATCCTCCATCGAGACAAACGACCTTGCCGGTCTCCTCGACGAGCACCGCTCGATCGAACGGATCTTCTTCAATGGCGCCAAGGCCCAGAACAGCTTCCAGCGGTACGTCGCACCGCTTCCGAGAACCCTGACCACAGTGCGTCTTCCGTCCACCAGCCCTGCGAACGCGTCGCTGAGCTTCGAGCGCAAACTCGACGCATGGCGTGTCATCGCACCCTGAAACTGCCTTCCACATTCACGGCGGGCGACGGCCGCCTAGGTCGTCGGCTTCCGCGGAAAGTGCCGAATCAAACCCTCCTGGACGACGGTTGCGAGCAGCAACCCGTCCATCGAGAAGAAGCGCCCGGTCGCCAGTCCACGGGATCCCGCGGCCACCGGTGACTCTGTCGCGTACAGCGCCCAGTCGTCGAACCTGAACGGGCGATGGAACCAGATGGAGTGATTGACCGTTGCCGCGACGATCCGGTCGAATCCCCAGGACAGACCGTGCGTCGTGATGATCGAATCCAATACCGTCGTGTCCGACGCATATCCCATGGTCGCTGCGTGGAAGATTGCGTCGTCCGGCAACGGACCGTCGGCCTTCATCCACACTCGGTTGTGATTGAGCTTCTCGCCAGTGCCCTGCAGAATCCACGCGGGATCGTTCGCATACCTCATGTCGATCGGCTTCAGCGCATCCACGAACATCTGCAAACGGTCCTCGTACCCGACGAAGTGATCCCCGAGTGGCGGCAGTGCATCCGGATACGGCACGTCGGGGACCTCGACGCTGTGCTCGAGGCCCTTCCCGAAATCCTGGAACGCGGCAAGCATCACGAAGATCTCGTTGCCGTCCTGATACGCGGTGACCTGACGATTCGCGAACGCACGACCGTCGCGATGACGGTCGACGTGGTAGTCGATCGGCTTCGACACGTCGCCGCCCCTGATGAAATGCGCGTTGATGGCGTGGACGTCACGCGTTGTGCCCGTGACGGTCCGGCCCGCAGCGATGAGTGCCTGCGCGACCATCTGACCACCGAACGTGCGACTCCCGACCTGGCGAGGATGCACCCCCCGAAACTTGTCCTCGCCGATCTCCTCGAGCTCGAGCAGCCCGAGGAGCGTCTGCAAATCCGACTTCATGCTGACGTTCTCGATATCGGTACTGCTCGGTACAGTCGCTGCACCCGTTCCCCCCACATCGGTCACTTACCGGTCCTCTTCCCCAATTCGGTGCACGTGGATCAAGTTGGTCGAGCCTACTGTGCCGGGAGGAGCACCAGCCACGATCACGACCTGATCGCCCTTGTTGTACCGACCGAGTTCGAGCAGCGCCTTGTCGACCTCGAGCACCATGGCGTCGGTCGTTGCAACCTCGGGCACCAGGAACGTCTCGGTTCCCCAGCTCAAGGCCAGCTGCGAACGAACCTCGGGAATCGAGGTGAACGCGAGCAGCGGCAACGACGTGTGCAGACGAGCGAGACGACGAACCGTGTCGCCGGACTGAGTGAACGCAACAAGCGCCTTGGCATCGAGACGTTCACCGATGTCGCGCGCGGCGTAGGAAATGACGCCACGCTTGGTGCGGGGAACGTGGGTCAGCGGAGGCACGCTGTCGCCCTCGGTTTCCACGGTCTCGACGATGCGGGCCATGGTGCGGACCGTTTCCATCACGTACTTGCCGACCGAGGTCTCGCCCGAGAGCATGACCGCGTCAGTGCCGTCCAGTACGGCGTTCGCGACGTCCGACGCCTCGGCCCTCGTGGGGCGGGAGTTCTCGATCATCGACTCGAGCATCTGGGTCGCGACGATGACAGGCTTGGCGTTGGCACGCGCGATCTGGATCGCACGCTTCTGTACCAGTGGGACCTGTTCGAGCGGCAACTCCACACCGAGGTCACCGCGAGCCACCATCACCGCGTCGAACGCGAGGACGATTGCTTCGAGATTGTCGACGGCTTCGGGCTTTTCGAGTTTTGCAATAACCGGAACGCGGCGTCCGACGCGATCCATGATCGCGTGCACGAGTTCGATGTCGGCAGGCGAACGCACGAACGACAGTGCGATGAAGTCGACACCGAGTGCGAGCGCGAACTCCAGATCGGCGATGTCCTTCTCCGACAGCGCCGGAACCGACACATTCATTCCGGGAAGGGACACACCCTTGTTGTTGCTGACCGGTCCACCTTCTGTGACGCGACACAACACGTCGTTGCCCTCGACTCCGGTGACGACGAGACCGACCTTGCCGTCGTCGACGAGGAGACGGTCACCTTCTTTGGCGTCTTGCGCCAATTCCTTGTACGTCGTCGACACGCGGTCATGCGTTCCCTCGCACTCTTCCACGGTGATTCGAACCAATTCACCGCTGGCCCACGTCGTCTTGCCCTCGGCGAATCGACCGAGGCGGATCTTGGGGCCCTGCAGGTCGGCAAGGATGCCAACGGCTTTGCCGGTGGCATTCGACGCTGCTCGAACCCTCTCGTAGTTCGCCTGATGATCAGGATGATCACCGTGGCTGAAATTCAGTCTGGCGACATCCATTCCACTCTCGACGAGTTCACGGATTCGCTCAGTGGTAGCGGTCGCAGGTCCAAGGGTGCAAACGATCTTAGTACGTCGGCTCACGACCACGAGCCTAGTCGGTACCTTCAACCTTCTCTACGGCAGAGGGACCCATCCAGATCCTACTGACCGGTAGTAGTGAATCGCCACAGCTGAGAGCACCTGGATCGGTACAGACTGCGGTCTCACACCACCGCAAGCGGAAGGGCCGTCGGATGCACCGGCGACGGAAGATCCGAGCGTCCGGTGAGATACGCATCGACCCCGTGCGCCGCCGAACGTCCCTCGGCGATCGCCCAGACGACGAGCGAGGCCCCACGATGTGCGTCACCGCACACGAAGACTCCTGGCGCGGTCGTCTGCCAGTCAGGCCCGCACGACAGCGAACCCCGCCGAGTCAGCGACAGGTCGTAGTCGTCCAACAACGGGCTGTGTTCGACTCCCTCGAAGCCGATCGCGAAAAGCGCCAAGTCGCACGGAAGCTCGACTTCCTCGCCGACCGGGGTGATGATCCGACGGCCGTCCGCATCGCGCTGCACTTCGACTTCGGCCAGCACCATCGCTCGGACGCGACCGTTGGCGTCACCCAGGAACCGCTGAACCGCCACTTGGTGGCGGACGACACCGCCCTCGGCGTGCGCCGGTGACGTCCGCAGCACGAGCGGCCACGACGGCCACGGTGACGTCGAATCGTCGCGGGCATCGGGCAGGGCCCTGTTGTAGTCGAGCTGCGTCACCGACGCGGCCCCCTGGCGGTGGGCAGTTCCGAGGCAGTCCGCACCGGTATCACCGCCTCCGATGATGACGACGTGCTTGTCCTTGGCAGAGATCGACGTCGGCCCATCCCCCTCGCACTCCTTGTTGGACGGCACGAGATGTTCCATCGCGAGATGGATTCCATCGAGTTCACGTCCCTCGACGGCAGTGTTGTCTCGGGCTCGTAGCGCACCGACGGCGAGCACAACGGCGTCGTACTTGGCGCGGAGCTGCTCGACGGTGAAGTCGATTCCGACCTCGCAGTCGGTGACGAAATGTGTTCCCTCAGCACGCATCTGCATGAGTCGCTGATCGAGAACGGACTTCTCCAGCTTGAATTCCGGGATCCCGTACCGAAGCAGGCCGCCCAACCTGTCGTCACGTTCGTAGACGGTGACATCGTGGCCCGCGCGAGTCAACTGCTGAGCCGCTGCCAGTCCAGCCGGCCCCGAACCGACTACTGCAACGATCTTTCCAGTGGTGATCGTCGGCGGTTGCGGGACGATGCTGCCTTGGTCCCACGCCAGGTCGGCGATGGTCTGCTCGACCCGCTTGATCGTCACGCTGCCGCCGGTCTCACGTTCGGAGATCGACAACACACAGGCCGACTCACACGGCGCCGGACACACGCGGCCAGTGAACTCGGGAAAATTGTTGGTTGCGTGGAGGCGATCACTGGCCGCGTCCCACCGGCCACGCCGAACGAGGTCGTTCCACTCCGGAATCAAGTTCCCGAGCGGACAACCAGCGGTGCCCGAGTGGCAGAACGGAATGCCGCAATCCATGCACCGGCGGGCCTGATCGGACACCTCATCTGCACGCTGCTGCGCCGGTTGGTGCGAGTAGACCTCGTTCCAATCCTTCACGCGCTCGCCGATCGGCCGCTTGACCGCCTCTTGCTTGGCTATTTCGAGAAAACCTCGGGGATCAGCCACGTGCAGCCTCCATGATCGCAGAGTCGACGTCGCGCCCCTCGGCGCGCGCCATCGAAGTCGCCTCCAGCACTCGCTGGTAGTCGACGGGCATGATTTTGGTGAACAACGCGGAACGACGTGGCCAGTCGGCGAGTAGAGATGCGGCAACCGCGGACCCGGTCCACGCGCGATGGCTCTCCACGGTGTCTCGTAGCCAAGCCAGATCGTCGGGATTCGGCTTTTGCAGAGCAACCATCGCAAGGTTGACGTTGCTCTCGTCCAGTCCGAGGACGTACGCGATTCCCCCGGACATGCCAGCCGCCATGTTGCGGCCGGTCGGACCGAGCACGACGACACGACCGCCGGTCATGTACTCGAACGCGTGATCGCCGACGCCTTCGTTGACAGCCGTCGCGCCCGAGTTCCGCACTGCGAACCGCTCGCCCGCGCGCCCACGGAGGAACATCTCACCCGAGGTCGCGCCGTACAGAATCGTGTTGCCCGCGATGACGTTGTCCTCGGCCACGAACGTGGCGTCGGGAGAGGGACGTACGACGACCCGCCCTCCCGAAAGACCCTTGCCCACATAGTCGTTGGTGTCACCGATCAGATCGATGGTGATCCCGGCCGGGAGGAACGCACCGAGCGACTGCCCGGCCGAACCCGTGAGTTCGACGCGGATGGTGTCGTCGGGCAGACCTGCCCCTCCATACCGTCTGGTGACCTCGGCACCGAGGAGGGTGCCGACGGTGCGGTTCACGTTGCGCACAGGCAGTTCGAGCTTGACGGGATGCGCGTCCTCCAACGCACCCTCGGCGAGCTGAATCAGCGTCCGGTCCAGTGCCAGATCCAGCCCGTGATCCTGCGCGCGCAGACGCCGACGCTGTGTCATCGGCGCCCCGTGTTGGTCGGTCGGCATCGCAAAGATCGGCGAGAGATCGAGCCCCTTGCTCTTCCAATGCGCGACTCCGGCCGCAGTCTCCAGGGCGTCCGCATGCCCGACTGCCTCGTCGATACTGCGGAAACCGAGCTGCGCCAGGTACTTGCGCACGTCCTCGGCGACGAATCTGAAGAAGTCCTCCACGAATTCGGGCTTGCCAGTGAAGCGCTTGCGTAGCTCGGGATTCTGCGTTGCCACGCCCACCGGGCATGTGTCCAGGTGACAGACGCGCATCATGATGCAGCCGGACACGATGAGCGGCGCGGTGGAGAAACCGAACTCTTCTGCACCGAGGAGGGCCGCGACGATGACGTCACGCCCTGTTCTCAGCCCGCCGTCGCACTGAACGGTGATGCGGTCGCGAAGACCGTTGAGCACCAACGTTTGCTGGGCGTCGGCCAGACCTATCTCCCATGGGGCACCGGCATGTTTGAGTGAAGTCAGCGGCGCCGCACCGGTGCCGCCGTCGTAACCCGAAATGAGAACCACGTCGGCGTGCGCCTTGCTGACGCCGGTGGCGACGGTCCCCACTCCTACCGAGCTGACGAGTTTGACGTGCACACGCGCGTTCTCGTTCGCATTCTTCAGGTCGTGGATCAACTGTGCGAGATCCTCGATCGAATAGATGTCGTGATGTGGCGGAGGCGAAATGAGTCCGACCCCGGGAGTGGAGTGCCGAGTCTTGGCAACCCATGGATACACCTTGTACCCCGGAAGCTGTCCACCTTCACCGGGCTTGGCGCCCTGCGCCATCTTGATCTGAATATCGGTCGCGTTGACGAGGTAGTCGCTGGTCACGCCGAAACGCCCGCTGGCGACCTGCTTGACAGCGCTCCGCCTGCTCTTGTCGTACAACCGATCGGTGTCCTCGCCGCCCTCCCCCGAATTCGAGCGGCCGCCCAGGTTGTTCATCGCGACGGCCATCGTCTCGTGGGCCTCAGCGGAGATGGATCCGTAGCTCATCGCCCCGGTATTGAACCGAGTGACGATCGACTCGACCGGCTCCACTTCGTCGAGAGGTATCGGCTCTCGCAGACCTTCCTTGAACTCGAACAGTCCGCGCAACGCGCCGCCCTCACGGGCGAGGCGATCGACCTCGCTGCTGTACTTCTGGAACACGTCGTAGCGGCCGGTTCTCGTTGCGTGCTGGAGCAAGAACACGGTCTCGGGCGTGAAGAGATGAAGCTCGCCTTCGCGGCGGAACTGATACTCGCCACCGATGTCGAGCCGACGGTGCACACGGTCGGTGGGGTTCTCTGGGTATGCACGTCGATGACGCAGCTTCACTTCCTCGGCAAGCACGTCCAGCCCGACGCCACCGAGAGTGCTGACAGTGCCTTTGAAGTACTCCCGCACGACCTCCTTGTCGAGACCGACCGCCTCGAAAACCTGTGCGCCGGTGTAGGAGCTGACGGTCGAGATGCCCATCTTGGACATGACCTTCAGCACTCCCTTACCCAAGCCGTAGAGGTAATTGCGCACCGCCACCGAAGATTCGACGCCGGTGAGCTCGCCCTCGGCGACGAGGTCCTCGATGGACTCCATCGCAAGATACGGGTTGACCGCAGACGCGCCGAATCCGATGAGCAGAGCCAGATGGTGCACCTCACGCGCATCTCCCGACTCGACGACCAAGGCAACCTTGGTCCGCTCCTTGGTTCGAACGAGGTGGTGATGTACGGCAGCCGTCGCGAGCAGAGACGGTATCGGCGCATAGGTGTGATCGGAATCGCGGTCGGAGATGATCAATGTCCGGTAGCCGGCAGCGATCGCATCGCTGGCTCGGCGCCGCAGTTCCTCGATCGCCTCCGCGAGTCCTTCGCCACCGCGCTCGACCTCGTAGAGCCCTCGCAGGACCGTCGCAGACAGTCCCGGATGGTCGCCATCGAAGTTGATGTGAATGATCTTGTTCAGTTCGTCGTTGTCGAGAACCGGCCACGGCAGCACGATCTGACGGCACGACGCAGCCGTCGGCTCGAGCAGGTTCTGCTCCGGACCCATCACGCGTGCCAGCGAGGTGACGATTTCCTCGCGGATCGAGTCGAGGGGCGGGTTGGTCACCTGAGCGAACAGCTCGATGAAGTAGTCGTAGAGCTGCTTGGAACGCTGAGACAACACAGCGGGCGGTGTGTCGGTTCCCATGGACCCCAAGGGTTCTCCGCCGGACGCGGCCATCGGAGTCAGGACCACTCGGAGGTCCTCCTCGGAGTAGCCGAAGGCGATCTGCCGGCGAACCACCGAATCGTGGTTGTACTGAATGTGTGCACGTTCGGGGAGTGTCTTGATCTCGAGGAGACCCGCGTGCAGCCATTCCTGGTACGGATGCTCCTGGGCGAGTTGGGTCTTGATCTCGTCGTCGGGGACGATACGGCCCGCGGCGGTATCGATCAGGAACATCTTGCCCGGCTCCAGCCGTCCCTTCGCGACGACCTCCGATTGCGGAACGTCCAGCACGCCGGCTTCACTGGCGAGGATCATCCGACCGTCGACGGTCTGCCACCACCGGCCAGGACGAAGCCCGTTGCGGTCCAGGACAGCCCCGACATAGGTTCCGTCCGTGAAGGTCACGCAGGCGGGCCCATCCCACGCCTCCATGATGGATCCGTGGAACTGATAGAACGCACGGACCGTCGGGTCCATACTCGTGTGGTTCTCCCACGGCTCGGGCACCATCATCATCACCACGTGCGGCACGCTGCGGCCGCCCAGGTGCAGCAGTTCCAGCACCTCGTCGAGTGACACCGAGTCGGAGCCATCGGGATTGCAGATCGGGTACAGACGTTGCAGATCTCCGGGAATCAGATCGGACGCCAGCATCGCTTCACGCGCTCGCATGCGATTGCGGTTTCCCTTGACCGTGTTGATCTCACCGTTGTGCGCCACGTACCGGTGCGGATGGGCCAACGGCCACGACGGGAACGTATTGGTCGAAAAGCGGCTGTGCACGATGGCAATTGCGCTCATGCACAAAGGGTTGCGGAGGTCCGGGAAGTACAGCGGCAACTGCATCGTGGTGAGCATGCCCTTGTAGACCATGGTTCGAGACGAGAGCGACGGAAAGAACAGTCCGGTGCCCGCGTCCTCGATCTCGGGTGTCACACGTTCCGCGCGCTTGCGTAGCCCGTAGACGAGACGATCGAGCTCGATTCCCGACGGCCTGTGACCGTCGACCTCGGGCGCTGCCACGAACAGGTACGACATGTGCGGCATGCATCCGAGTGCAGTGAGTCCGATGTCGGCCTTGTCAGGATCGACGTGCACTTCTTGCCAGCCGAGAATCTCCAGACCCTCCTCGTCGGCGATCTCTTCGACCCGCGCGATGGCACCTCCCCGTTCGCGAACCCCCTGTGGCAGGAAGCAGATTCCCGCGGCGAAAGCGTTGGTTCCGTCCTCCGCACGAGCAGGAAGCGAGAAGTCAGCGAGAGACTCGAGCAGTTCCACCGGGAGTTGGATCAGGATGCCCGCGCCGTCACCACTGTTCGGCTCGGCTCCGGCAGCGCCGCGGTGCTCTAGATTCTCCAGGGCAAGTACCCCGTCGGCGACGATCGCGTGCGACCGGCGACCGGCGATGTCCGCGATCATCGCGACGCCGCACGAATCCTTCTCGTGGGACGGGTCGTAGAGCCCTTGTTCTGTCGGCAACTGTGAGAACAGCAAGTCCGTCACCTCCCTCTGGGCCAGGGAGACACCACGAAGGAATGGGCGCCGAATCCACGGCGCCATTTCATTCTTCTCGGCAACTCCGCTAGCGATCAGCTTCGGCGAGAATGGTGCTGCGCGCCGAAGCTCTTGTTTCACTGAACGGGTCTACCGGGACAACTCTGGCCCGCGAAGGAATTCGACCCTAGGGCCGAATGCTGGAAGCTTACCGTAGCTTTCGACGAAGACCGAAACCACGGGTACGGCGTACTGTACGAACGGTTCGTCAATCTCGCAGCGGACGCCCGTGTTCGTCGCGGACGCTGCCGGTGAGCATCATGATGCCGTCGACCAGCGGCCAAATCCCGCCGATGCCGCACGTCAACCACGTCACCGCGATCTGCGCCACAGCTATCCCCGGCTGGTTCAGATAGAAACGACCGGCGCCGAACGCGCCGAGCAGAATCCCGAGCAGACCGGCGGTTACCTTGGACTTCTCCGACAGCGGCTCCCCCGTGACCGGGTGGCGACCGAAAGGTGCGGTCGGATCGACTCCGTACGGACCCGATCCGTACGGTCCCGGGCCGGCGTAACCGGCTGGCGGCCCATACCCCTGCGACTCAGGGCCCTGTGGCCCGACACCATATCCAGGAGGCGGTGGATAGCCCTGGTACTGCGATCCCTCGAATTGTTGCCCCTGGAATTGCTGGTCGTACTGACCGGACTGCGGGTAGTTCGGGTCAGGGGGTCCGTAGACCGGCCCGGCTCCGTAGCCCGGAGCGGGGGTTCCGGCCTGGGGCGACGGCTGACCGTATGGATCATTCGGTTCGGATTTGTCGAAGTTGATCGACGACGAAGGTGTGGTCGGCGCATCCGGTGTGGTGGGTGGCGGATAGCTCGGACTCTCGCCCCAACCCGGACCGTTCCCAACGCCGGAATGAACGTTCCAGCCAGGACCAGAACCCGAACCCGAACCGGTCGCACCTGTCACCGGGCCGATCTCGGAGGTAGCGGGTGGTTCCGACAGCGAAGCCTCCGCTGTCGCGTCGTAATCGAACGCAGAACCGAATTCCGGCGGTGTCTGCGTAGCGTCCGAACCACCAGCGGATTCGGACCGATCATTCTTACCGGACTCACCGAGATTCTTGTCGGACTCACTCACCGGGCACTCCTTGCAACAGGTCTACGTCGAAAACCGAGTATCGAGATAGGAGAAGTGTGCCACTAGAACGGGGTCAATTCCGAAGTCGACGGCCGCTGCTGTCCCTGACATTGCCCACCAGCATCATGATGCCGTCCACGATCACCCACACTCCGAGACCCATGAGTATGAGAACACCCACCCCGAGGATGGCAGTGAGCCACCCCAGCACGAGAAGGAGGAGCTGCGCCACCGCAACGCCGTTGCTGCCGATATAGAACCGACCAGCACCGAACCCACCCAAGAATATCTGCAGTACACCTGCCGTCACCTTGGACTTGTCCGAGAGTGGCTCGCCCGTCATCGGATCCCGACCGAAGGGGGCGTCAGCCGCGGAGGCCGGATATCCGGCCCCGTACGCGTAGAAGCTCGGGCCGGACTGGTGATAGCTCTGTGCGGGCGCCTGGCCACCGTAATACGGCGGAGGGGAACCTACCGGGTACTGGACCGGCGGGTACTGAGACGCGGGGTACTGGGGTGCGGGGTACTGAGACGCGGGGTACTGAGACGCGGGGTACTGGGGTGCCGGGTAATGGCCTGGAGAGACCGGATACGCCGGAGCTTCCGCCTGGGCTGTCTCTCCGTAGGCGGTGGGATACGCCTGTGTCGGCTGCACTTCGTCCGGATACCCCGGAAACGGATAGCTTTCGGTCGGATTCGGAACGTGGGGCGCTCCGGCAGTCGGTGCCATCGAGTACTGATCGAAAGGTTGGCCGAAATCGACGTCCTCGTCGCGCTCGGGCTTCTTCTCGAAATCAACCACTCGTGGTGCCCTTCTCCCCGGATGTGCTGGCGTCTTCGTCTCCGGCATCGGAGGACTTCGTCGTTTCGTCGGAGTCTGCGTCCATGTCCGCGTCTGGATCCTCACCCGGATCGACGGCATCGTTCGACACCAACGATCGAGGATCCTCGCGTCCCTTGGTCGCCAACGCGAAGTACAGGATCGCCAGAACGAACACGATTGCAGATGTGAACGTGTTGATACGGATGCCTGCAATGTGCGTGGCGTAGTCGTCGCGAAGCAGTTCGACCCAGAATCGGCCGGCGCAGTATCCCGCCACGTACAGCGCGAACAGTCGTCCGTGGCCGATGACGAAACGCCGATCCACGATCACGAGCAGCACGACGACGACGAGGCTCCACAGCATCTCGTAGAGGAACGTCGGGTGCACGACCTTCTCGATCACACCCGTCGAGACCCCGGTCAGCGGGTCGACACGACCGGCGTCGTTGACGCGTTCGTAGATCTCGAGGCCCCACGGTCGAGTGGTTTCCCGGCCGTACAGCTCTTGATTGAAGTAGTTTCCCAGTCGCCCGATCGCTTGGGCCAACAGTATCGGTGGTCCGACAGCGTCGCCGAGTGCGGGCAGCGGAATTCCGCGTCGCCTGCACGCGATCCAGGCGCCGACGCCACCGAGTAGGACCGCTCCCCAGATCCCGAGACCGCCCTCCCATACCTTGAGCGCTCGGATCGGGTCACCACCAGGCCCGAAGTAGGTGCTCCAGTCCGTGGCCACGTGGTACAGACGACCACCGAGCAGTCCGAACGGCACCGCCCAGACGGCCACGTCGAGGATCGTGCCCTTTGTACCGCCACGCGCAACCCAGCGGCGATCGCCCCAGACGATTGCGACGACGATGCCGACGATGATGAAGAGGGCGTAGGCGCGCAATGCAAGCGGACCGACGTACCAGACTCCCTGAGGAGGACTCGGAATGTACGCGAGGACTGCAGTCGAGGCCGAGGTGCCGGAGATCACGACGCCACGTTAGCGGATCGGACGCCTTCGGCGAGTTCGCTCGTGAGGGCGGCGACTGCTCCCAATCCCTCGTCGACCGCGCTGACGAGCGCTGATCCGACGATTACCGCGTCCGCGTAACGGGCGATCTCGGCGGCCTGCGCGCCGGAGCGAACTCCGAGGCCGACCCCGACCGGAATGTCGGAATGCTTGCGAATACGGGCAGTCAGCTCAGGAGCTGCCGAGGACACCGAGTCACGTGCGCCAGTGACACCCATGGTCGACGCTGCGTAGACGAAGCCACGGCTTGCGGCAAGGGTGCTGGCGATCCGCTCCTCCGTCGACGACGGGGCGAGTAGAAAGATCCGATCGAGATCGTGCTCGTCCGAAGCGGCGATCCATTCCCCTGCTTCGTCGGGAATGAGGTCCGGGGTGATGATGCCGAGTCCTCCCGCACCGGCGAGATCGCGAGCGAACGCGTCGATGCCGTAGCGCATCACCAGATTCCAGTACGTCATCACCACTGCTTTGCCGCCGGCAGCGGAGACCTTTTCGACGACGGTGAAGACGTCACGCACGCGTGCGCCTGCTCGCAGCGCGGTGTCTGCCGCAGCCTGGATCGTCGGGCCGTCCATGACCGGATCCGAGTACGGAATACCGACCTCGACGATGTCGCACCCATTCGCAACCATCGTCTCGAACACCTCGACCGACTTCGGCACCGTCGGGAATCCGGCCGGCAAGTATCCGACGAGGGCTGCGCGATTCTCGCTGCGGCAGGCCTCGAACGTCTCGGCAAGCCTCGAACGTCGTTCGGTCATGCCTGCACACCCTTCTCGGTCGCGCTCTGCGCGCTCTCACTCTTGTCGGGATCGCCCTCGACCGCGTCGACGTGCGCTTCACCGTCACCGTCCACGAGTCCGAACCACTCGGCAGCCGTGTCGACATCCTTGTCGCCACGACCGGACAGGTTGACGAGGATGATCGCGTCCTTGCCCAGCTCCTGCCCGAGCTTCAGCGCGCCTGCCACCGCGTGCGCAGATTCGATTGCCGGGATGATGCCCTCGGTTCGACTGAGCAGTCGGAACGCGTCCATCGCTTCGGTGTCGGTGATTCCGCGGTACTCGGCGCGGCCGATGTCGTGGAGGTACGAATGCTCGGGACCGACGCCCGGGTAATCCAAACCTGCTGATATGGAGTGTGATTCGACGGTTTGGCCGTCCTCGTCCTGCAGCAGGTAGGAGTATGTTCCATGCAAGGTGCCCGGCGAACCGCCACTGATGGTCGCCGCGTGTCGTCCGGTATCCACCCCGTCACCTGCAGCTTCGAAACCGATCAGCCGCACCGCAGGATCGTCGATGAAGGCGTGGAAGATCCCGATTGCGTTGGACCCTCCGCCGACGCATGCCGCGATCGCATCCGGCAGACGCCCGGTCGACGCGAGTACCTGCTGTCGAGCTTCCAGACCGATGATCCGCTGGAAGTCACGGACCATGGCCGGGAAGGGATGTGGTCCAGCAACCGTGCCGAAGCAGTAATAAGTGTTGTCGGCGTGGGCAACCCAGTCACGCAAGGCTTCGTTGATGGCGTCCTTGAGCGTGCGCGATCCGGACTTCACTGCCACGACGGAGGATCCGAGCAACCGCATACGGGCGACGTTCAGCGCCTGACGCTCGGTGTCGACCTCACCCATGTACACGATGCACTCGAGCCCGAGCAGCGCACACGCGGTCGCGGTCGCGACACCGTGCTGGCCTGCTCCGGTCTCGGCGATGATGCGAGTCTTGCCCATCTTCTTCGCAAGCAGGACCTGACCGAGAACGTTGTTGATCTTGTGAGATCCCGTGTGGTTGAGGTCTTCTCGCTTGAGGAGAATTCGTGCACCACCAGCGTGTTCCGACAACCGGGTGGCTTCGAAGACCGGAGAGGGCCGACCGGTGTAGTCACGCTGCAGGCGGTCGAGTTCGGTAAGGAACTCGTTGTCGCTGCGCACCTTGTCGTACGCGGCGGTGACTTCCTCGATCACGCTCATGAGCGCCTCCGGCACGAACCGTCCGCCGTACACGCCGAAATGGCCGCCGATATCGGGATCGTGCTGACTGCGGTCGGTCAACCCGAGGCTGGTCTGAGGTAGATCGCCGCCCTTGAAACGGGGGTTCGATAGCTCGCTGCTCACCCGATCAGTCTGCCTCAGCAGCCCTCGACGACGCCCATCGGGGCTGTCGCGTGAGCGGTCCGACGGATTTTCGGTCAGCGCGCCGGCTTGGGGCAGGACGGGTGGGTTCCGGCGGTCACGAGGTCCGATACTGCAGTGCGTGGGTCACCGCTGGTGACCAGACCCTCGCCGACGAGAACAGCATCGGCGCCTGCGCCCGCGTAAGCGAGCAGGTCGGCAGTTCCACGTACTCCGGATTCGGCGACGCGGATGACCTCGCTGGGCAATCCCGGCGCAATTCGTCCAAAGCTGTCGCGATCGATTTCGAGGGTCTTGAGGTTGCGTGCGTTGATTCCGATGACGCGTGCACCGGCTTCGAGCGCGCGATCCGCTTCGGCCTCGGTGTGAACCTCGACCAGCGCGGTCATTCCGAGCGACTCGGTGCGGTCGAGCAACGACGCCAGCGCATCCTGTTCGAGCGCAGCCACTATCAGCAGAATCATGTCGGCGCCGTGCGCCCTGGCCTCGTGAATCTGGTAGGGCCCCACGATGAAGTCCTTGCGCAGAACCGGGATACTGACGGCCTTGCGTACTGCGTCCAGATCGGCGAGTGATCCGTGGAAGCGTCGCTCCTCGGTGAGAACACTGATGATTCGCGCGCCGCCGGACTCGTACGCCTGCGCGAGCAAGGCCGGGTCGCCGATATCTGCGAGTGCACCCTTGGATGGACTCGCACGCTTGACCTCGGCAATGACACCGATTCCGTCCTCGTGCAGAGCCGCAGTCGCATTGAGCGGTGCCGAAGCCTTGGAGGCAGCTGCCTTCACACTCGCGAAATCGATCACCGATTCGCGCGCAGCTACGTCGGCTCTTACACCGTCCAGAATCGAATCGAGAACAGTCATGGTGACCCGAATCCTTTCCCATCGATGACCTGATGTGAGGAAACTCATTTCAGGTCTGCCCTAGCGTAGAGGGCGGTTTCAGTCTTCTGAATTTCGGGTGCCCGACCGATCGGTGGGGTCCTCCCCCGCATCGATCGCGTCCCACAGCATTCGTTCGGTCAAGTCTTCCCCCTCGCCGTTCTCCTCGGCCCGCTCCGACGCCGACTTCGCGCGTTGCGCAACCTCGTCGCGACGTGCGGCAGGTGCGTCGTACCTGGATGAGAGTACCTTCCGCGCGGTTGGTTTTCGCACCAGTATCACCGCCGCACCGAACGCGCATCCTGCTCCGATCAGCGCGAGAACCGCGGGCAGCGTGTAAGCCTGCGCCGTCAATACTTCCGCCCGCCCGGGCAGCTCGGCAAGTACGGCGGCCTTCTTTGCGTCCACATCGCCGCCGACTGCCTGCGCCGCCGGAAAGCCCGCCCCGATCGCGACGAGTCCGACGAGCAAGGCGAGAACCCTCGACGCCCACCCCTTCACCGCGAACGACGCCGCGACCGCTGCCAACAACGCCAGAGCCAACGGTGTCGACGCCGGCGCCCAGGTGCTTCCCAGCAAGTCCGTCGACCGCGCCTCGCCGAGTCCATCCGAGGAGGTGACAGCGACCCACGTCATCCGCGAGCTACCCCACAGGCACACTGCCCCTAGCAGGAGCAAAGCGACCGGAACCGCCGCACGGCCCGAGCGGCGGCGCACCGGTGCCTGCGTGCTCACGGCTCGCCGACCGCACGCAGCGACTCGGCTGCAGCCACCGCACCGAGTACAGCCATGGCCTTGTTTCTGGCCTCCGTGTCCTCGTACTCGGCCACGGAGTCGGCGACGACGCCCGCGCCCGCCTGGACATAGGCGGTGCCGTCCTTCATCAGTGCGGTACGGATTGCAATGGCTGTGTCCGCATCACCGGCGAAGTCCAAGTACCCGACGATGCCGCCGTACACCCCGCGCCTCGTCGGTTCGAGTTCGTCGATCAATTCCATCGCGCGGACCTTCGGTGCGCCGGACAAGGTGCCTGCCGGGAAGCATGCCTTGACCGCGTCGAGCGCCTGTTTGCCCTCCGCGAGCGTGCCCGCAACCGTGGAGACGAGATGCATGACGTGGCTGTAGCGCTCGATGTGTCGGTAATCGCTGACTCGCACTGTGCCCGGAGTGCAGACGCGGCCGAGATCGTTCCGACCGAGATCGACGAGCATCAGATGTTCGGCGTTCTCCTTCTCGTCGGCAAGAAGGTCCTTCTCCAGCAGGATGTCTTCTTCCTCGGAGTTGCCGCGCCACCGCGTTCCCGCGATCGGATGTGTGGTCGCAACACCGTCGACGACCGTCACCAACGCTTCCGGGCTCGATCCGACAATGGAGAACGCGGTCTCGCCGTCGGCCCCCGGCACGTGCAACAGGTACATGTACGGGCTCGGATTCGACGCCCGCAACATGCGATACACGTCGAAGGGCGAAGCGTCTGTGTCCATCTCGAACCGTTGCGAGAGCACGACCTGGAACGCCTCGCCTGCTTCGATCTCCTCGACGAGTCGGTCGACGTCGCGACCGAAGCCCTCCGAGGTTCGCTGACGGCGGTACTCGGGTGTGGGTCTGGCCATGGTCGACACCGTCGACGGTGCCGGCGCGGCGAGATCCGCGCACATCCGATCGAGTCTGCGCACTGCATCGTCGTAGGCTTCGTCGACACGGTCGTCGGTACCGTCCCAGTTGACCGCGTTCGCGATGAGAGTGATCGCGCCCTCGTGGTGATCCACGGCAGCCAGATCGGTCGCCAAGAGCATCACCATTTCAGGCACCTGAAGATCGTCCTCGGCATGCTCGGGCAACTTCTCGATGCGGCGCACCGCGTCGTAACCCAGATAGCCGACCATTCCGCCCGTCAGCGGAGGCAACCCGGGCAAGCGCTCGGATCGAAGGAGTTCCAGTGTCCGGCCGAGCACGTCGAGCGGATTGCCCCCCGAGGGCACTCCGGCGGGGACGTTGCCGCGCCAGACCGCCTCGCCGTCGACTGTCGTCAGAGCTGCCGGGGTGCCTGCCCCGATGAACGACCATCTCGACCATGATCGCCCGTTCTCCGCTGACTCGAGCAGAAAGGTCCCCGGCCGGTCACCGCCGATCTTGCGGTAAGCCGACAGGGGGGTCTCCGAATCGGCGAGAACCTTACGGACGACAGGTACGACACGGTGCTCTGCGGCGAGCCTCCGGAATACCTCTCGACTGGTGGTCGAATCCGATGTCCCGCGGTCTTGTCCGTCGGGCAGGGTTGTGGTCTCGCCATGCATTCGTTCATCCTCCCAGGTGCCCTGTGCCCGGATCTGCGCGCGGTGGCCTTCGAACTTACTGCGCGGTAGCCTCCGAAGAATGAGACAAGGCGATCGCGTCGAGAACTTCACCCTGCCGGACCAGACCGGAACCCCACGCTCGCTGGAAAGCTTGCTCGAGAACGGACCGCTGGTCTTGTTCTTCTATCCGGGCGCACTGACCCCTGGATGCACGGTCGAAGCCTGCCACTTCCGCGATCTTGCAACGGAGTTCGCCGAAGCAGGCGCATCGCGTGCCGGAATCAGCACCGATGCTGTCGCAAAACAGGCAGAGTTCGCCGACGTGAAATCGTTCGACTATCCGTTGCTTTCGGACGAGGCAGGCACCGTTGCCGCACAGTTCGGCGTCAAGCGCGGACTGCTCGGCAAACTGTCTCCCGTCAAGAGATCGACGTTCGTCATCGATACCGACCGCACCGTCCTCGACGTGTACAGCAGCGAATTCAGATTCGAAGAACACGCCGATCACGCTCTGGCGTTCCTTCGGAGCCGCTCGACGACTTGAGTGAACAGCGGGGCAGCCGCACGAACCTCCCGTCAAGTGAAACACTGTGGTGACTACAACCAACTGTGTGCGCTCGACAGGAAGGCTCTCGTGATGGACGAGTCGGCAGAACATCCCGATCCACTCTGGCTGACGGACCGCCAACAAGCTGCATGGCGGTCGCTCGTTGCCCTCGTGACCCGGTTACCTGCCGCACTCGACACTCAGCTGCAACGTGACTCGTCGCTGACCCACTTCGATTACTTCGTACTGTCGGTTCTTTCCGAGGATCCGAACCGTCGAATTCAGTTGCGGGATCTGGCGAAGTTCGCGAATGCGTCGCTGTCGAGGCTGTCCCATGTGGTGACCAAACTGGAGAAGCTCGGCTGGGTGAAACGCGAGAGCATCGAAGGAAGCCGGGGATCGTATGCCGTACTCACCGATGCGGGGATGGACAAGGTCGTCGAGTCCGCGCCCGGCCATGTCGCCACGGTTCAGGCGTTGCTGTTCGAAGGATTGAACGACGAGGAAGTCGAGCGCTTGGGCGAGCTGAGTTCGGTCATGTTGACCCAGCTCGACAAGGGGATCGCCGAGGGCACCGGCAAGGCCTGACGCTCAGCTCAACAGAACGTCGGCGTCGAAGCAGGTGTGATCACCTGTGTGGCATGCCCCGCCCTGTTGATCCACGACGAGCAACACCGCGTCACCGTCGCAGTCCAGCCTGACCTCGTGGACGTATTGCGTGTGCCCGGACGTCTCCCCCTTCACCCAGTACGCCTGACGGGATCGCGAATAGTAGGTCCCCTTGCGCGTCTCGAGTGTCCGTGCGAGAGCCTCGTCGTCCATCCAGGCCACCATCAGGACATCGCCTGAGGATCGCTCCTGCACGACCGCGCTGAACAAACCCGCCTCGTTGCGCTTGAGGCGTGCCGCAATGTTCGGATCGAGAGTCATGTTCTCCGTTGTACCTTTTCCGGCCGGTCGAAAAGAATCATTCAGCGAACGACGATGCCGTCCGCTCGCATAGCATCTTTGACCTGGGCAATCGTAAGATCGCCGAAGTGGAAGACGCTCGCCGCGAGGACTGCGTCGGCGCCCGCCGTGACTGCGGGCGGAAAGTGCTCGACCGCGCCCGCGCCGCCACTGGCGATCACCGGTACATGGACCGCGTGGCGGACCGCGGAGATCATCGGTAAATCGAATCCCGCCTTCGTCCCGTCTGCATCCATCGAGTTCAACAAGATCTCGCCGACGCCCAGTTCTGCTCCGCGAGTTGCCCACTCCACGGCGTCTATCCCGGTGCCGCGCTTGCCACCGTGAGTGGTGACTTCCCATCCGGACGGTGTGCCCTGCTGCCCAGCGGGAACCGTTCTCGCATCGACCGACAGCACGATGCACTGCGAACCGAAACGCTCGCTCAGTTCACGAAGCAGCTCCGGCCTGGCGATGGCGGCGGTGTTGACGCTCACCTTGTCCGCACCCGCACGCAGTAATCGGTCGACATCTTCGACCGTGCGAACACCCCCGCCGACCGTCAGCGGGATGAAAACTTGCTCCGCTGTGCGGCTGACGACATCGAGCATGGTGCCGCGGTCCGACGTCGACGCCGTCACGTCGAGGAACGTCAACTCGTCGGCGCCCTGTGCGTCGTACGCAGCCGCGAGGGCGACAGGATCGCCCGCGTCGCGCAGGTTCTCGAAGTTGACGCCCTTCACCACTCGTCCCGCGTCGACGTCCAGGCACGGAATCACGCGTACTGCGACGGTCATCGAACTCGTCCTTCCAGGAAATCCGCAGGGTCACCGAGATCGGTGATCACGGACAGCAATTCCGCATGGGCACTCGGTGAGGCGGCGAGCACCGACTGCGAGTCGATGGTCCATGGCTTGCCGGCCAGATCGGTGACGATTCCCCCCGCGGCCTGCACGAGGAGCGCACCTGCAGCGTTGTCCCACGCGCGGTGGCCGAACACGACGCATCCGCCGAGGACTCCACTCGCCGTGTACGCCAGGTCGACGCCTGTGGCGCCATGCATGCGCAGACGTGAGGACACCTTCGAGAGCTCCTCGAGGATCCGTACCCGGTAGAGACCCGGAGTCCGTCCGCGGCTGGCGATGTTGAACGCGCCGAACCCGATCATCGAGTCGGACAACGAGCGTTCGGTGAGCATCGGCAGCGCTTCGCCGTTGAGCAACAGCGGTCCGCCCGCCGCAGCTGCAAATCGTTGTTGTACCAGCGGAAGCCAGGTGAGACCCAGTACCGGGACCCCGTCGTCGAGCAGCGCCAACAGCGTTCCCGCAGAGGGCAACCCGGCCGAATAGTTGAAAGTGCCGTCGATGGGATCGAGCACCCATACCGTGCCGGAACCCAACTCGGGACCGCCGAATTCTTCACCGTGCACCGGAATTCCGGTCTGCTCGAAGAGCTCGGCGGCGAGCCGCTTCTCGAGCTCGAGGTCCACCGCCGTCGCGAAATCGTCGGGGCCCTTCTGTACGGCGCTCGGCGCGCCTACCCCTGCGACGAACCGGTCATGGGTGCCGTCGAGCAGCCGACCGGCAATCTCCAGCAACCGTTGTGGATCCTCCGGCAGAGTCATCCGTGGCTATCCGGACACTGCCGCGAGGGCGTCGGGCAGGGTGAATCGACCTGCGTACAGTGCCTTTCCGACGATCGAACCCTCGACACCCTTGTCGACGAGACCGGCGATGGCGCGCAGATCGTCGATGGTGGACACGCCGCCTGAAGCGATGACCGGCTTGTCGGTCTTCTCGCACATCTGGGCGAGCAGATCGAGGTTCGGTCCCGTCAATGTGCCGTCCTTGGTGACATCGGTGACGACGTACCGCGAGCAGCCATCGCGCTCGAGGCGCTCGAGAACTTCCCACAGGTCTCCGCCGTCGCTGACCCAGCCTCGTCCGCGGAGACGGCTCTGGCCGTCGACGATCAACACGTCGAGTCCGACGGCAACCCGGTCACCGAACTCGCCGATCGCTCGCGCGCACCACTCGGGGTCTTCGAGCGCCGCCGTGCCGAGGTTCACTCGTGCGCAGCCGGTCGCCAATGCGGCACGAAGCGATTCGTCGTCGCGGATCCCGCCGGACAACTCGACTTTCACGTCCAGCTCACCGACGACGTCGGCGAGGAGTTCACGGTTCGATCCGCGACCGAACGCGGCGTCGAGATCGACGAGATGTACCCACTCGGCACCGTCGTTCTGCCATGCCAGCGCAGCATCACGCGGAGATCCGTACTTCGTTTCGCTTCCGGCCTCTCCCTGAACGAGACGGACAGCTTCGCCACCTGCGACATCGACAGCAGGCAATAAGACCAGGCTCACGTGCGCTTATGCTACTGCCACCCCCGACACACAAGCCCGCCAGGGTCTTACTCGTGCTCGTCGTGACGGTCGTCGCCGAGACTGCGTCGCGTCATCGACGTCGACACGACTCCCATCGCGGTGATTGCTGCTGCAATGCCGACGGCCACGATGGCCAGACCCACGCCTGGCCCTGGCCGGACGAGCGCGAGGACAACAGTGGTGATCACGAGCACCCCCGTCGCGCTCCCCAGGGAAGCGATCGCCAGCCGCCCGAAGGAGAACTCCCGATCGGTCACCGGGGCATCCTCACAGGGACTCGACCCAGTTCTTCAACAATTCTGCGCCTGCGTCGCCCGACTTCTCCGGGTGGAACTGCGTCGCCGACAGAGGGCCGTTCTCCACGGCGGCAAGAAAATCGCCTCCGTGATCGGCCCACGTCAGCAATGGGGCTGCGATGGTGTCCCCTACCGGCATCTCCCATTTCTGGACCGCGTACGAGTGCACGAAGTAGAACCGGGTGTCGGCGTCGATACCGTTGAAAAGCACGCTCTTCTCGGGCGCTCGCACGGTATTCCACCCCATGTGTGGGAGCACCTCGGCTCGAAGCCGCTCCACTGTGCCCGGCCACTCTCCGCAGCCGTCCGCCTCGACGCCGAATTCGACGCCTCGGTCGAACATGATCTGCATTCCGACGCAGATACCGAGGACGGGACGTCCACCGGCGAGTCGTTGACCGATAAGGCGGTCACCCTTGACCTCGAGCAGACCTTCCATGCACGCTGCGAACGCGCCGACGCCCGGTACGACGAGCCCGTCCGCGGCAAGCGCAATCTTGGGGTCGGAGGTGACGGTGACGTCGGCACCGACCCGATCGAGGGCACGCTGTGCCGAGTGAAGATTGCCCGAACCGTAGTCGAGCAGTGCCACAGACTTCATATCCTCGAGTCTATCCGGCCGAGCGTGCACCGAAGACCCCGACTACCACGGCCATCACGAGTGCAACTGCTGCGGCCGTGGCAAAACCGGAGGTGTAGCCGACGGTCCCGACGATGACGCCGAGCGCCATCGCCCCGGCACCGGTCCCGGCGTCGAACCCGATGTTCCACGCGGCGCTCGCCTGACTGAAGCGTTCCGGGCCGGCGACTCGGAACGTCATGACCAGGCTGTCGTTCTGGGTGGCGCCGTACCCGATGCCGAATACTGCTGCCGCTACGACGAACACGACCGCAGGGCGCGAGTCCGCGACCGCGAATGCGAACAGGGCGACCCCAGCACTGACGAGGACGAGAGCGGGGGTGAGGGCTCGGCCGATGCCGATGCGGTCTGCTACGGCACCGGCGACGTAGCGACCTACCAGCATCGATCCACTGACGACGGCAAGAGCGACGCCGATCATCGACTCGCGGCCGGGTTCGGCGATCGGCAGCAGGCTCGACAGTCCGCCGAACGAGGCAGCTGCGGCGGCAATGGCCAGGCATGGAACCACGAACTGTTTTGCCGCCGAGCGTGTCTCGGCAGCTTTCCGCGCTGGCGGTGCGACCGGATGAGTCGCCGGAAGAAACGCGATGGCGATCAGTCCGATCAGTGGGACTACCGCACCGATCAGAAACACAGAAGCCGGCGACAGCGCAAACAAGACGAGACCGGCAGGCAGGGTCACCATCTGTGCCAGCGCAACCGCGATCCCCTGTGCCCCAGTTGCCCGGCCCAGCTGATCGGGTGGAGCGAGTTCCGCTACGAGCGCTGCGGAAGCAACGGTCAACAATCCGAAGCCGATGCCCCGCACAGCCGACACGGTCAGCGCAGGTGCGGCGCCGACCGATACTGCGAACAGCACAGCGGGAAGTCCGAGAAAGACACAGCCGGCCGCCAAAACGAGCCGGTGTCCGAAACGGACCAGTAGCGTAGGCACGAACAGCTGAGTGAGGACCGTTGCGGCCATGAACACCGCAGTGCTCGCTCCGGCGAGGGCATCCGAGCCACCGCCCAAGGACACCGCGAGCGGCACGACCGGAAGCAACAGGCCCCACCCACCGAACGCCGCAGCGCCCATCGCCATCGCAGCAGGCAGGCCTCGGATCGACAGCAGCGAATTGGACCGCGAGGTCACACCGCTGTCACAAACTGCCCTTGGTGGACGGGATGCCGGTGACGCGAGGGTCGTACTCGACCGCCTGTCGCAGCGCCCGCGCCACTGCTTTGAACTCGGCCTCGGTGATGTGGTGCTGGTCGCGGCCGTACAGAACCCGAACATGCAGCGCGATCCGCGCGTTCATCGCCAGGGACTCGAACACGTGGCGGTTGATGACCGTGGCGTACGGAACACCCGGATAACCCCCGATGATGGAGTGCACCATGTAATCGGGCTCGCCGGTGTGTACGCAGTACGGGCGTCCCGACACGTCGACCGAGGCGTGCACCTGAGTCTCGTCCATCGGAATGAAAGCATCGCCGAACCGGGTGATGCCGGACTTGTCCCCGAGCGCCTGCCCGAGGGCCTGCCCGAGCACGATCGCGGTGTCCTCGACGGTGTGGTGCGCATCGATCTCGATGTCGCCCGTCGCGTGCACCGTCAGATCGAACCGCCCATGCGTTCCGAGCGCCGTCAGCATGTGATCGTAGAACGGGACGCCAGTGGAGATATCCACCACTCCGGTGCCGTCGAGGTTCAGTTCGACGGTGATGTCCGATTCCTTGGTCGTGCGTTCGATCCGCGCGATTCTCGGTGGCCGGCCTTCGGATGGTGTCGTCATCGGTTCGTCTCCACGTGCTCGTTCGTAGCAAATTGCTGTGTGTCCTCGAGCTCACTCTGCACGAGCGATGCGCTCACTTCGAGGAACCTGTCGTTCTCGGAGTCGAGTCCGATCGTGGTGCGCAGGTACCCGTCGATGCCGACGTCCCTGATCAACACGCCCTGTTCGAGGTAGCGCTTCCACGTCGCCGCTGCACTCGCGAACCGACCGAACAGCACGAAATTGGCATCGCTGGGGATCACGTCGAAACCTAATTCGGTCAACCGTGCCATGACGCGGTCGCGTTCGGCGGAGAGCCTCTCGACGCTTCCGAGTGTCTCGGGCGCGTGTCGCAACGCCGCCAGCGCAGCTGCCTGCGTGACGACGGACAGGTGGTAGGGCAAACGCACCAGCAGCATGGCGTCCACGACTGCCGGAGCCGCGACGAGGTAGCCGAGCCGGCCGCCCGCGAAGGCAAATGCCTTGCTCATCGTTCTGCTGACGACGAGCTTCGTCGGATACTCGGCGATCAGACCGATTGCACTCGGCTGCGCCGAGAACTCGGCGTACGCCTCGTCCAGAATTACGATCCCGCAGGCTGCATCCAGAATGCGCCGGAGATCTTCGGTCGGAATGCTATGGCCGGTGGGGTTGTTCGGGCTGGTGACGAAGACAATATCCGGAGTGCGCTCGGCGATCGACGAGACGGCGAAGTCGATGTCGAGCGAGAAATCGGCGCGCCTCTTCGCCTCGATCCACTCGGTCTGCGTTCCCGACGCGATGATGGGATGCATCGAGTACGACGGTACGAATCCGAGCGATGACCGCCCCGGACCACCGAATGCCTGAAGCAGCTGCTGCAGGATCTCGTTGGAGCCGTTGGCTGCCCATACGTTGCTCACGTCGACATCGAATCCGGTCTGACCGGTCAGGTACTCCGCCAGCGCGGAACGAAGCTCGACGGCGTCGCGATCCGGATAGCGGTGCAGCTGCGTCGCCGCCTGCCGGACCGACTCGGCGACATCGTCCACGAGAGCCTGCGTCGGTGGGTGCGGATTCTCGTTCGTGTTGAGCTGCACCGGGACAGTCAACTGGGGAGCGCCGTACGCCGACTTGCCTCGCAAATTCTCTCGTATCGGAAGCGAGTCCACTGAAACACCTTGTCCGATAACGCCGCTCATGATGAGAGTCCTTCGAACCGCAGACGGACGGCTTCGCCGTGCGCCGGCAGGTCCTCGGCGTCGGCGAGCGCGATCACGTGAGCGGCAACATCCTTCAGCGCGGCCTCCGAGTAGTCCACTACGTGGATACCGCGCAGGAACGTCTGCACGCTCAAGCCCGAGGAGTGGCGCGCACATCCCGCGGTGGGAAGAACGTGATTGGATCCTGCGCAGTAGTCCCCCAAGCTGACCGGAGACCACGCGCCGACGAACACTGCACCCGCGCTTCGCACGCGAGCGGCGACGGCGGACGGATCCACGGTCTGAATCTCGAGGTGCTCGGCGGCATACGCGTTGACGACGTCCAAGCCCTGGTCGATGTCGTCGACCAGCACGGTGCCCGACTGCGCACCGGTGAGTGCCGTCAGCACGCGTTTGCTGTGTTTGGTGAAGTCGAGTTGGGCCGCAAGTGCTTCGTCGACTGCATCAGCCAGCTGCACGCTGGTCGTGACGAGCACGCTGGCTGCCATGACGTCGTGTTCGGCCTGGCTGATCATGTCGGCCGCCACGTGAATCGGGTCGGCGGACTCGTCGGCGAGAATCGCGATCTCGGTAGGACCGGCTTCGGAATCGATGCCGATCAGCGAGCGGCACAACCGCTTTGCTGCCGTCACGTAGATGTTGCCTGGACCGGTGATGAGGTCGACCGGTTCCAGTTCGATTCCGTCGGTGTCGGTGCCGCCGTAGGTGAGCAGCGCTATCCCCTGTCCTCCTCCGACGGCCCAGACTTCTTCGACGCCGAGGAGCTGCGCGGCCGCGAGGATGGTCGGGTGCGGCAGACCGCCGAAAGCCTTCTGCGGCGGAGACGCCACCACGAGCGAGCCGACGCCTGCCGTCTGGGCGGGCACGACATTCATCACGACCGAGGACGGGTATACAGCGTTACCACCGGGGACGTACAGCCCGACACGCTCTACCGGAACCCACCGCTCGGTGACGGTTCCTCCCGGCACTACCTGCGTGGTGGTGTCGGTGCGACGCTGATCGGCGTGCACGATCCTGGTCCGCTCGATCGCGACCTCCAGCGCTGTGCGCACCGCAGGATCCAACTCGTCGAGTGCCTTCACCAAGGCCTCGGCAGGAACCCGAACGCTGTCCGGTCGAACGCCGTCGAACTTCTCGCAGAACTCGAGAGCGGCGTCGACGCCACGGTCGCGAACAGCCTCGACCACTGGACGAACCTGATGCAACACCGCATCGACATCCACTCCACCTCGTGGAAGCGCGCCGCGTAGTTCGGCGGTGGATGGAGTTCGACCGCGTAGATCCACGCGGGCGAGCTCGATGCGGGCAGGCATAGTTTTCCCTTCGACAAAGCACACCGAGGTCCGGTTTCTACTCACCAGGATAGTGCGCACGACTTGCGGTACCGAGACCCGCCTCGTTCGGCGGGCATTGTTCAATGGGCGAATGAACATACATCTGTGGCTCGCGTTCCTTGGAGCAAGTGTGGTCATCAGCTTGTCGCCGGGTGCGGGCGCAATCGCGTCGATGTCCACCGGTCTCCGCTGTGGCTTGAAGCGGGGCTACTGGAACATCTTCGGGCTGCAGATCGGACTGTTGCTGCAGATTGCCATCGTTGCGATCGGTCTCGGCGCCGTGTTGGCCGAATCCGAGGTCGCCTTCTCCGCCATCAAGTGGTTCGGCGTTGCCTACCTCGTCTACCTGGGAGTACGGCAGTGGCGGGCGGCGCCTACCGAGATCGCCGAGTCCCCACCGATTGCCGACCGGGGTTTTTCGATGCTCGGCCGCGGATTCCTGGTGAATGCGAGCAACCCGAAAGCGGTCGTCTTCATGCTGGCAGTCCTACCGCAGTTCATCGATCCCTCTGCCACGCTTGCGCCGCAGTATCTGATCATTGCAGCGACGATGGTCGCCGTGGACGCGGCGGTGATGACCGGCTACACCTCGCTCGCATCGCGAGTACTGAAAGTCATGCGGTCACAGCGGCAGCAGGTGACGATGAACAGGACCTTCGCAGGGCTGTTCTTCTTCGCCGCAGCCTTCTTGGCGACCGTTCGACGCTCGAATCCGGTCTGATGGAGGACCGCACCCTGAGCGGGAGCAGTCTGTGCCCATGTCTGCGCGGCGAACGATTCGACGCCTGCTGTGGACCTTTTCTTCGCGGTCCTCGCACGGCTCCGACAGCGGAACAGTTGATGAGGTCGCGATTCAGCGCGTTCAGCGTCGGCGACGCCCAGTACCTGCTCGATACTTGGCACCCGACCACCGCACCCGAAACCCTCGAATTGGACCCGGGTCAACGGTGGTACCGACTCGACATTCACGGCACCGGGGCCGGTGGTCTTCTCGATCACGACGGTTGGGTCGAGTTCAGCGCGTTCTATCGCCATCCCGACGGGGGCGGTGAGCTCCGCGAGCGCAGTCGATTCGTCCGGGACAACGGACGATGGTTCTATCTCGACGGCAGGGTCAGTACCTGATCACTTGCGGAGCTTCTGCGGACGATTGCTCGCCGCCCGACGGGCTTCGTCTTTCGCCTTGACGCGCTCGGCCTCGGCACGGACCTCATCCTGCGTGCGGCGTTCCTTGACCAACCAGTCCGGCTTCTCTTCGAGTAACGAATCGATCTGCTCGGCCGTGAGGGCGTCGGTCACTCCGGCACGAGCAAGACCTGCAATGGAGATGCCGAGCCGTCGCGCAATGACGTCCTTCGGGAACGGACCGTTGTTCTGGAGTTCGAGCAACCACTGCGGCGGATCGGCACGCAGCGCGTCGAGATCAGCCCTGCTCACGGGAGTGGACTGGAACTCCTCGGGGGCGGCTGGCAGGTAGATACCGAGCTTGTTCGCCGCGGTCAGGGGCTTCATGTTCTGTGGTTTCTTCTCCGGGCTCACTCGCACAGCCTAACTTCCCGATGGATAGCAAAATGCCACCGTCGTCGAACGATCGATCAAGTCGCCTAGTGTTGGACGCGTGAACTTCGAGGTACAGACTCTCCGCTGGTACATCGCTGTGGCGGAGGAACTGCACTTCGCGCGCGCCGCCAAGTCGTTGAACATCGCCCGCACCACACTGAGCGCGGCAGTGATCGACCTGGAAACCGAACTCGGTTACCCGCTGTTCGTTCGCGGGGCATCTCCCACTCAACTGACCGATGACGGTATCCAGTTTCTCTCGACGGCCCGCGTTCTCGTAGACGAGGACGAACGTCGTGTCGCCGAGGAAGCCGCGCTCAGAGCGTCTCAGCTACGCACTCTGACCGTCGGGTACACCGAAGGCGTCACGCCGACGAAATGGGTTCGTATCTGGGCAGAGCGCTTTCCCGAGATCGCGATCGACCTTGTGCCGTCCACACCGGACACTCAGCTCTCGCAGCTGCGGGAGGGCGCCGTGGACGTGGCATTCGTTCGATTGCCGGTCGACCGCGACGGGCTGAGCGTCATCGGTCTGTACGAGGAGGTACCCGTCGTGGTGGTACCCAAGGATCATCCGGTTGCTGCGTTCGATCGAATCTCGGTGTCAGACCTGTCCGACGAGCACCTGCTGCACGATCTCGACGAGGTTCCGGAGTGGACCGCCGTCGCCTCGGAGGTTGCGGACGGCACTCGACTTGCGCTACCTCCGATCGGGTCCAACAGCGAGCTCGTCGAGTACGTGGCTGCTGGGCTGGGAATCGCGATCGTGCCGCAATCGATAGCGCGTCTGCACGCACGCAAAGATCTCGTGTACCGGCCGGTCGACGGTGTCGCCGGCTCGTCGATCGCGATTGCGTGGCCGACCCAGGAGACAACCGACAACGTCGACGAATTCGTCGGCATCGTGCGGGGCCGTTCGGTCCGTAGCTCTCGCGGGACGCCTACCGCACCGGACAAGACCAAGAAGCCCCGGCCCGCGAAACCCGCCAAGAAGGTTCAGCGTGCTGTGACACCCCGAAGCAAGCGACCGAGGCGTTGACGACCGATCAGATACCCAGCCCGCGCAACTTGTCGAGTTCTCGACGCTCACGCTTCGTCGGCCGCCCGGCCCCGCGGTCTCGGCGGGGTTGCGAGGCGAGGACCTCCTTCGGCGGCGGTGGCGGGCTTCGGTCGATCATGCATTCGGCCGCGACCGGCGCACCCACTCGTTTGGCGACGATGCGGACTACCACGACGATCTTCTCCAGACCGTCGACTCGAAGCCTGATCTCGTCGTCGGGCCCGATGCGCTGACCGGCCTTCGCCGGCGTGCCGTTGACGCGAACATGCCCACCGCGACAGGCGGCCGCAGCAGCAGATCGCGTCTTGAACAAGCGCACGGCCCAGATCCAGCTGTCGAGGCGAACGCTCTGCATGTCGGACATCGAAACGAATCTACAAGACTCGCCGAACTACATGTCGAGCCCGAGGTCGAGCACGGTGACCGAGTGTGTGAGTCCACCTACCGCGAGGTAATCGACCCCAGTTTTCGCGTAGTCATGGGCGACGTCGAGAGTCAGTCCACCCGAGGACTCGAGCCGAGTCGACGGAGACAGTGTGGCGCGCCGCTGGACAGCCATCTGGGTCTGCCACAGCGGAAAGTTGTCCAGTAGCACCAGACCGACATCCTCGGCCAGCACCTCGTCGAGTTGCTCGAGACTGTCTACCTCGACCTCGCATTCGATGTCCGGGGCCGCGGCCCGCACCGCCTTCAGCGCCGCGACCACCGAACCTGCGGCGGCGACGTGGTTGTCCTTGATCAGAGCCGCGTCGCCGAGACCCATACGGTGATTCACGCCTCCTCCGGCCCGGACGGCGTATTTCTGCAACGAGCGCAGGCCGGGCAGGGTCTTTCGACTGTCCCTGATCTTCGTGTCGGTGTCGGCGACCTCTGCGACCCAGGCTGCGGTGGCCGTCGCAATTCCGGACAGGTGACACAGCAAGTTCAGCATCGTGCGTTCCGCGGTCAACAGCCCGCGGGTAGGACCGGTGATCGTCAGAACACTCTGTCCAGGCACCACCTCCGTGCCATCGACCACTCGATCCTCGACTACGTAGGACTCCGCTCCCAGCACCTCGTCCAAGACCAGCAGGCCGACATCGAGCCCCGCAACGGTTCCGAACTGCCTGGATACAACGGATGCCGTGGCGACTGCGTCGGCGGACACGGTGGCGATAGTGGTGACGTCGGGCCCGTACTTCAGATCCTCGGCCAGTGCGGCAATGACCAGCGCGCGCACTTCCTCCACGTCCAATCCTTGCGTCGTCAGCGCGTTCACTGTCAACTCACTCCTGTCATGGTCTGTGCGTGTGTGTCGCCGATCGGGACCGGTCGCGATTCCAACTCTCCATCGGAGCCGAGACGGATTCGAATGCTGTGCCGCATGTGCTCCGAGCTCGTCGGGTGGTCGCGACGCGTGTGGCAACCGCGACTTTCCACACGTTCGGCAGCCGCAGTCATGAGAGCCGACGCAGTCAGCGTCAGTGCCGAGTCCTCCAATGCCGTGACCGTGGCACCGAGAACGGACGGCGAGGTCCCGTCCGTTTCGTCTGCCGACGTGCCGGCAAGTGCGGACAGCGCGGACGCGGCGAACGCGAGCCCGTCAGCGTCGCGAACGACCCCCACATGCTCGGTCATCAGCTGCTGCAGGTCCGACCGCCGGAGACGACGCAGCAAAGGAAGGTGCACAGCGACGTCGGGAGTCGGTCGCCCCCGACGCTCGGCAGCAGCAGCGCCGGCACGTTGGCCCAGCACGAGGCCTTCGAGGAGGCTGTTCGACGCCAACCGGTTCGCGCCGTGCATGCCGGTTCTGGCAACCTCGCCGGCGGCATAGAGACCGTCGACTCCTGTTCTTCCCCACACGTCCGTGACGACCCCACCGCACGAGTAGTGGGCAGCGGGCGCGACCGGAATGAGGTCGACGAGCGGATCGATTCCGGCCGCGAGCGCGGATGCCGCCACCGTCGGGAAGCGCGTGCGGAAATTGTCGATCGACCGCGCATCGAGGAGAACATGGTCGGTGCCGGTGATCCGCAGTCGCTCGGCGATCGCACGCGAGACCACATCTCGCGGAGCAAGATCCGCGAGCGGGTGGACTCCCTCCATGAACCTGAGACCGTCGAGGTCGACCAGGTGCGCACCCTCGCCGCGTACTGCTTCGCTGACGAGCGGTCGCCTGCCGATTGACCCTGCTTCGAACAGAACCGTCGGATGGAATTGGACGAATTCGAGATCGGCGACGTCCGCCCCGGCGTCGAGGGCGAGGGAAATCCCGTCGGCTGTTGCACCGGGCGGGTTGGTGCTGCACGAGTACAACTGCCCGAGCCCGCCTGTCGCGAGAAGAACGGCCGGGCAATGAATCACGCCGTATCCGCTTTCCGAGTGCACGAGCAGTCCGACGACTCCTTCGTCGGTTGTCAGGACCCGAACTGCGGTGGTCCCGAACAGCACTTCTCCTGCATGTGCGGTGGAAGCGGTGATGTCCAGCGCACGTTGAACTTCCGCTCCGGTGGCGTCGCCCCCGGCGTGAATTATCCGCCTGACGCGGTGCCCGCCCTCCCTGGTTCGCGCCAGCCCACCGTCGGCCCTGCGGTCGAACGTGGCACCGAACGACTCCAACGTCGCGACGGCGTCCGGTCCCGCGGCGACGATCGATCGGACTGCCACCGGATCGCACAGGCCACCGCCCGCTTCGCACGTGTCGTACACGTGCGAGTCGATGGCATCGGTGTTGATGAACTCTGTGGCATTCGTGAACCCTGCGGGCACGGCGATGCCGCCCTGCGCGTACTGAGTGGACGTGTCCGACGGGCCGGTCTTGGCCACGGTCAGCACCGTCGAGCCGACGCGAGACGCAGCGCGGGCGGCACTCAGACCCGCGACGCCGCCACCGACGACAACGAGGTCAGCCGAGCGTTCCCATCGAACGCTCACCTCGGGTGTCACTCGCCGCCACCAGGGTTGCCGATCTCGATCATGCGCTGCACCGACTTGCTGGCGACGTGCGCTGTATCGAGATCGACGTGAACCTCGTCCTTGCCCTCCACGAGGCATCTCAGCAAGGCCGCCGGGGTGATCATCTTCATGTATCCGCAGGACGCGCGATCGTTGACGGCCAGGAAGTCCACGTCGGGCGCTGCGCGGCGCAGCTGATGCAGCATGCCGACCTCGGTGGCCACGAGGACCTGCTTGGCCCCCGTCGTGCGGGCCGCGTCCAACATGCCACCCGTGGAAAGGATCTTGACCTTGTCCTCGGCGACGAAGCCTTCGCCTGCCAGGTACAGAGCCGATGTCGCACAACCGCATTCGGGGTGGACGTACAGTTCGGCGTCGGGGTGGACACGAGATTTCGCAGCCAGTTCGTCACCGTTGATGCCTGCGTGGACGTGGCACTCACCGGCCCAGATATGCAGGTTCTCCCGCTTCGTGATGCGCTTGACGTGCGCGCCGAGGAACTGATCGGGCAGGAACAGGATTTCGCGGTTCGGATCGATCGACTCGACGACCTCGACCGCGTTGGACGACGTGCAGCAGATGTCGGTCAACGCCTTGATCTCGGCGGTCGTATTGACGTAGGACACCACGATGGCCTGCGGGTAGTCGGCCTTCCACTCGCGCAATTGCTCGGCGGTGATGGAATCGGCCAACGAACAACCGGCCCGCTGGTCAGGAATCAGGACAGTCTTGGCCGGACTCAGAATCTTGGCCGTCTCCGCCATGAAGTGCACCCCACAGAACACGATCTCGTCCTCGGGTACTTCGGCAGCCAATCGGGATAGCGCCAACGAGTCACCGACGTGATCAGCAATGTCCTGGATGGCCGGCAACTGATAGTTGTGGGCCAGGATCGTGGCGCCGCGCTTGCGGGCAAGGCGCTTGATCTCGGCCGCCCACTCCTCGGACGCCTCGACCCCGCTGAATCCGCCTGGACCGTCGACGATGTCTGCAGCCCCCGCCCACACTGCGCTGTCGACTGCTGCTGAACCACTGGTTCCGAGCCGGGTTGCATTGCTCGTCATCGCGGGACTCCTTCATCGTTCGCCCGGTCTGTGCAGTCCTGCTGGGTTGCTCCCGCGGGCTGCTCTTCCGGTCCGGATTTCCTTCGTAGGGGTTTTCGACTTATGATCGAAAACATGCCACATCGTAGCACTGTCCACGAAGTCCTCATCGCGGTGTTTCAAGTTAGGACTTTCGTCGCAGGCCAGACCCCCGAACTGGGAGTGCTCCTGTGGCAACGTGCCCTCGAACCCGACAAGGGATCGTGGTCACTCCCCGGCGGGGTCCTGGAGGACGACGAAGACCTCTCGACATCGGCCCGTCGACAGCTCGCCGAGAAGGTCGACGTGCGGACGGTGGCACACCTCGAACAACTGTCGATCTTCAGCGACCCGAATCGGGTACCCGGGAGCCGCCGAATCGCGTCGAACTTCCTCGGACTCGTTCCGATCTACTCCGAACCGAAACTTCCGTCCGACACCGCGTGGCATCCCGTCGCCCGCTTACCCACAACGTCGTTCGATCACGGCACCGTCGTACTTCATGCACGGAACAGGCTGGTGGCGAAGCTCTCCTACACGAACATCGCGTTCGCACTCGCACCCGTCGAATTCGCGATGTCGACACTGCGCGAGATCTACGCGGCCGCACTCGGTTATCAGGTCGATGCCACCAACCTCGGCCGCGTCCTCGGGCGCAGAAACGTGGTCGAGCCGACCGGGCGCACCTCACCGTCGGGCAAATCCGGCGGCCGCCCCCCTGCGCTGTACCGGTTCACCGAGTCATCGCTTCGGGTGACGGACGAGTTCGCGGCGCTCCGCCCACCGAGCTAGCGGTCGGCGTCGACCTCGTTCGACTCGGACAGCGCAAGTTCCTGGTCCGGGGTGAACCGAAGGTTGTCGTGCGGATTCATCGCCGCCAGCAAGAGCACGACGAGCGACGCGAGAAGCGGTTGAACCACCAGCACGAGCGGGGATTCGAACCCGGGCGCAATCGACACGACGCTTCCTATCGGCGGATCGTCGGGGCTCGGGACGATCAGCCCTGCAACCCAGACTCCGACTCCGAGCATCGCCGACGAACCGAGTGCAGCACCGACGAGCACGCCGAGGAACAGAACCGGGCCCCGGACCGATGTCCATGTCCACAGGGCGACGGGCAGAACGATTCCCGCGACCAACGCGATGCACACGAACATTGCAATTCCGTCGAACCGATGAAGACTCTCCCCCGTCAACGCCGAGCCACGCCCCGGATCGACAACGACGAACTGTTCCGGCGGCGCCACCGCGGCCCACACCACACCGCCCACTACGCCGAACAAGACCGACACCGCTACCGCACGAGCGAAGACCTTCGTGGCCCCTACCTTGCGAGCCTGGGATGGAATAAGTGTCACCGTTGACCACGAGACTCTGAGTCGACACCGCCGTGCCTGGAACACACCGAATGCCAGCCGTTTGGCATGACCTGCACGACCAGACGCCGACCACAGTCACCGCAGAACCTCGGCGGCTCCAAACCGAGCAGCGCCGCCTGCGGGGTGGCATCGATCGCATTCGGCACGAGGGCCCGACCTGTGTACGGGTTGAACTTGTCGCCGCTGGTCGTCACGCCGTCCACCTTAGATGGTCGAATTCAGGGCCTTGATCGGCATCCGCAGGGAGTCGAGCAGGTCGAGATCCTGCTCCGCGGGCCTGCCGAGCGTCGTCAGGTAGTTACCGACGATGACGGCGTTGATGCCGCCGAGAATCCCCTGTTGCGCCCCGAGGTCACCGAGGGTGATTTCTCGTCCACCGGCAAACCGGAGGATCGTCCGAGGCAAGGCCAATCGGAAAGCAGCGACAGCCCGAAGCGCGTCCGAGGCGGGCAACACATCCAGGTCGCCGAACGGCGTTCCGGGACGTGGATTGAGGAAGTTCAACGGGACCTCATCGGGTTCCAGACGTGCCAGATCGGCCGTGAACTCAGCGCGTTGCTCGAGCGTCTCGCCCATCCCGAGAATTCCGCCGCAGCACACCTCCATGCCCGCATCGCGCACCATAGCAAGTGTCTCCCACCGTTCCTCCCATGTGTGCGTGGTGACCACGTTGGGAAAGTACGAACGGGACGTTTCGAGATTGTGGTTGTAGCGATGCACACCCATCGACACGAGCTGGTCGACCTGTTCCTGTGTCAGCATGCCGAGCGAGCAGGCGATGTCGATCTCGACCTCGTTGCGGATCGCCTCGATGCCAGCAGCGACCTGGGCGAGCAGTCGGGCGTCGGGCCCACGCACCGCCGCCACGATGCAGAACTCGGTCGCACCCGACTTGGCAGTCTGCTTGGCAGCCTCGACCAGGCTCGGAATATCCAGCCGTGCTGCACGCACGGGCGACTCGAACAGTCCGGACTGCGAGCAGAAGTGGCAGTCCTCCGGGCAGCCGCCGGTCTTGAGGCTGATGATGCCCTCGACCTCGACTTCGGGACCACACCATGCCAACCGAGCCTCGTGTGCCACCGCCAGCAGTTCTTCGAGTCGCTCGTCGGGCAGTCGGAGCACAGTCAACACCTGTTGTTCGTCGAGTCCGACGCCGCCCTCCACCACCTGAGATCTGGCGATGTCGAGAATGTCGGTTCGTACGGATCCCTGCGTCACGGACTGCTCCTGGGGTCGAGTAGGCGATACATGAAAAGACTGACTTGAACACTGTTCAACTTGAACGCCGTTCACGTTAGGCTGAGCGTCGGTTAGTGTCAAAGCCAGGACCGGTCACCACCACGACCAAGGAGTGCGGAGTGCAGCTGCGGCGAGCAGACGTCTTGGAGGGCGCAATTTCCATCCTCGACGAGTACGGGCTCGGCGATTTGACGATGCGCCGCGTTGCGACCTCGCTGCATGTGCAGCCAGGCGCTTTGTACTGGCATTTCAAGGACAAACAGACACTGCTCGGTGCCATCGCGGACTCACTGCTGGCTGACGTCGACGCCCCGACGGAGCAGGAGAACTGGGACGGTCAGTTGCGCGAGCTCGCACACCGCCTTCGCGACCGCCTACTCTCGCACCGCGACGGCGCCGAACTCGTCGCCGCAACCTATGCCTCACGGATGGTCACGAACCGGATCCGAGAACGGATCGCCGCCGTCGGTATCCGTGCGGGACTGTCCCGGGACGAATCCGAACTGACCGCCGACACGCTGCTTTACTACATCCTCGGCCATACTGTCGACGAGCAAGCCCGAATGCAGATGGACTCCGTGGGCGCACTAGCCGACGGCACATCACCACTGTTCGAAAAGCCGGATCCTACAAGTCGATTCGACTTCGGACTGGCATTGTTGGTCGACGGGGTCCGCTCACGGCTCGGCGACCGCGCCCGCGCCTAACCGCCGAAGACAGGCCCGAGTCCCGCACTGTTGGCAGTGTTCCCGGCAAACGGATTGTCGTGCACCATGTATGTCCACGTCGATGTCGGACGCGCCAACCCGGCGTCGTCCAGGTCGATTCCCTCGGCAGTGATCTCGGCGGTCTCGAAGGTCGACGTCGCCAACTCGACGGCCTTCTCCGACACCGTCTTGAACGCATCGACAGCAATGCGGTGATACTCGTCGAGCGGATTCTCTCGACCGAGCGCGCGCAAGTGAATACTCTCGCGCACATCGGCGAGATGAGCGAGGTAGTCCGACCAGGATCGGTCCAAGTGGAACAGCACGATTCGGCGCGCAACCACGACCAGTGTCTCCTCCGGCACTGTCTTGCGCAGTTCGGCGACACGGTCGGGCGCCGCCGACGACAACAGCTCGAGCGCTTCGCCGGAGAACAACAACGCCGCACGACGCTTGTCGAGGATGTCGCGGTGCTGCGCAGTCAGCTGGTTGTATCGCCATGTGCGCGAATGCACTTCGAGCATGACACCTTCTGCGATGCGCTGCGCGTGATCCATCTTTCCCGCAACGCCACTGGCCGTGATCAGGCCCGAATCGTCGTGATTCTTCGGCTGCTCCTTCGGCGCCAGATTCGCGGTGACGACCTCGTCCTCCCAACTGGAGAAGAACACCGATCTGCCGGGGTCACCCTGCCGCCCGGCCCGTCCGCGCAGTTGATTGTCCAGACGCTCGGTCGTGTGGCGTCCGACGCCGACGACGAGGAGGCCGCCCAACTTCGCGACCTCGTCCTTCGCTGCGCCCTCCCCTGTCGGTCCGCCGAGTTTTATGTCGGTTCCGCGACCGGCGATCTGAGTGGACACGGTAACCGATCCGCGCACGCCTGCGCGGGCGATCACCGCTGCTTCCTCTGCATCGTTCTTGGCATTGAGCACGACGGCCGAGATTCCGGCCTCCTCGAGGAGCTTCGCCATTTCTTCCGATTCGGCTACGTCGTGCGTCCCGATCAGAATCGGTTGACCGGTCTCGTGTGCGTCCGCCACATAGCGGACGACGGCTGCGTTCCTGTTGGCGGCCGTGTCGTAGACGCGGTCCTCCTCGTCGACGCGGATGTTGGGCTGATTCGGCGGAACAAGCGACACCCCGAGTCCGTAGAACTTCTTGAGCTGCTCCCCTGCCGCCAGTGCGGTTCCGGTCATTCCGCACACTGTCGCGTATCGGCCGATCAACGCTTGCACGGTGATCGTGTCGAGGATTTCACCGGTCTCGGTCGGATCGAGACCTTCTTTCGTCTCCACTGCAGCCTGCAACCCGTCAGGCCACCTCTGCAGTTCGGCGACACGCCCCCGGGATGCGTTGACCAGTTGGACACGTCCGTCACGAACGATGTAGTGCACGTCGCGCTGAAGTAGGACCTGAGCATGAAGGGCGACGTTGACCGCGACGAGCGTGGTTGCGACGTGGCCCTCGGAGTACAGATCGATGCCGCCGAGCTCGACCTCCAATCGTTCGGCGCCCGCATCCGTCAGGAACACGTTGCGGCCCTCTGCGTCGGTGTCGAAGTGTGTTCCCCGATCGAGCGATCGGACTACGTCGAACACCTTGTCGGTGGGCACGTCCATCGATACCGATCCGGCAAGAACCAACGGCACGAGGGCCTCGTCCACGAGAACCGAATCGGCTTCGTCGATCAATGCGACGTCGGGAATCGGAGTGACGAGTTCGGCGGCATCGTCGACGAGATGATCGCGCAATACGTCGAAGCCGATCTCGTTGACGGAGGCGTAGGTGACATCGCATCGGTAGGCAGCCCGGCGTTCGGATGCTGTGGAGCCCTCCGCGACCGAACCGACGGTCAGACCGAGCAAGGTATAGAACGGTCCCATCCACTCGGCGTCACGACGAGCAAGAAAGTCGTTGATCGAGATGACGTGCACCGAACGACCGGACAACACATAGCCGACGGCAGCCAATGCCCCGGCAAGGGTCTTGCCCTCACCGGTCGCCATCTCGACGACATCACCCTCACGCATCCGGACGGCGGCGAGAAGCTGAACATCGAACGGCTTCATGTCGAGAGAACGCGCCGCAGCCTCGCGGACGAGCGCGAGGTAGCGGGGTACGTCGAGGGCGTCGGAACCTTCGACCCGCAAGTCAGCGGCTGCGGCGGCCATGTCGGCGTCGGACAATGCGCCGGCCCAGTCGGCGTGACCGCCGGCTCGATCGACGCTGGTGCGTGAGCGCGTCTGACCCTTCTGAGCCGAACGCCCGAGTATGCGCCAGAACCGATCAGAAGCCACCGTTGTCCACCAATCCACTGCTGTGAAGTCACTGCTACGAGTACCGCCCCAGTCAGACTACTGAAGCGGAATATCGACGGGTGATCGTTGTTGAGCCATGCGGGGCCGAAATGCCCTCATTCAGCAGAAAGGACACGATGACACGTTCCTATGGCAAGGATTCCGCATCTGTCGACAAGTTGACGCCCGAGCAGTACCGCGTCACTCAGAAGAACGGCACCGAACGCGCCTTCGACAACGAATACTGGGACAACCACGAACCAGGCATCTATGTCGACGTGGTGACAGGTGAGCCGTTGTTCTCGTCCGTCGACAAGTTCGAGAGCCACTCGGGGTGGCCGAGTTTCACCAAACCGGTGATTGCGACGAGTGTCGTCGAGAAGCGGGACTTCAGCCACCTCATGGTGCGCACCGAGGTCCGCTCGGCCGCAGGCGATTCACACCTGGGACATTTGTTCAAGGACGGTCCGAAGGACCAGGGCGGCCTCCGCTACTGCATGAACTCGGCTGCATTGAGGTTCGTGCCGGTGGATCGCCTCGAAGCCGAGGGTTACGGTGAATACAGGGCACAGTTCGGCGACGAATCCGACAGCACCGGAAGTTCAGACGAAGGAGCGCAGCAGTGAGCACATCTACCGAGACCGCCATCCTCGCCGGAGGTTGCTTCTGGGGAGCGCAGGAGCTGATCCGTCATCGGCCAGGCGTCGTATCCACTCGCGTGGGCTACTCGGGAGGCGACGTCGACAACGCCACCTACCGAAACCACGGCACTCATGCCGAGGCCGTCGAGATCGTGTTCGATCCGTCCGTGATCTCGTTCCGCGATCTGTTGGAGTTCTTCTTCCAGATCCACGATCCTTCCACCAAGAACCGCCAAGGCAACGACGTCGGGATGAGCTACCGATCGGCGATCTACTACACCAGCGACGAGCAGAAGCGTGTCGCGCTGGACACCATCGCCGACGTCGACGCGTCCGGGCTGTGGCCGGGCAAGGTCGTCACAGAAGTCACTGCGGCCGGGCCGTTCTGGGAAGCCGAACCCGAGCATCAGGACTACCTGCAGAACTACCCGACCGGGTACACATGCCACTTCGTGCGCCCCGGATGGAAGCTACCGCACCGCGAGATCGCGTCCAGCTAGAGCGTTAAGCATCCACTCGACAACGGCCCCCGGAGCTCGCGCTCCGGGGGCCGTTTCTCGTACGTGCGAGCACATCGGTCACACGAGTGCCGGTTGCCGCTCGCGCTGCACTGCGGTCGCAACGACGAGCACCGCGACGGCAGCGACGGTGATGACAGCACCGGCCCAGATCGGTGAGGTGTAGCCGAGTCCTGCGGTGATCGTGACGCCGCCGATCCACGCGCCGAGGGCATTCCCGAGATTGAAAGCGGCGATGTTGGCGCCCGAGGCCATTGTCGGTGCATCCTCGGCGAAGGACATCACACGCATCTGCAGACCTGGCACGGTCGCGAAACCGAAAGCTCCCATGAGGAAAAGGGACGCGATCGTCGCGATCTGACTTTCGGCGGTGAACGCGAAGAACACGAGGATGGCGGTCAGCGCAACCAGCAGGACGAGCAATGTAGCGGTCAGGTTGCGATCGGCGGCCTTGCCGCCGAGGTAGTTACCGATGAACAGGCCTACACCGAACAAGATGAGTAGCCACGGCACCGAGCTGGATGCGAATCCGCTGACATCGGTGAGAGTGAACGCGATGTAGGTGAACGCGCCGAACATTCCGCCGTAGCCCAACACCGTGATCGCGATGGACAGCCACACTTGGAGTCGGCGGAACGCTCCGAGCTCGGAACGGAGATCTCCACGTTCTTCGGCGTCGGACGTTGCGGGAACCAGAGCGACGATGCCGACCAGCGCTACGACACCGATGACGGTGATGGCCCAGAAAGTCGATCGCCAGCCGTACGTCTGACCGAGCAGTGTTCCGAAAGGAACACCCAAAACGTTGGCCGCGGTGAGTCCGGCGAACATCATGGCGATCGCACCCGCTTTCTTCTCCGGCGCCACCAAGGACGCGGCGACGACCGCCCCGATGCCGAAGAAGGCACCGTGGCACAGAGCGGCGACGATCCGACCGAACATCATCGCCTCGTACGTACCCGCGAGCGCGGACACCAGGTTGCCCGCAATGAACAGCCCCATCAGTGCAATCAGGACGTTCTTCCTCGGAAAGCGTGTGACGACTGCGGTGACTCCGACGGCTCCCACGACGACGCTGAGCGCGTAGCCGGTGATCAGCCATCCGGCCACACCTTCCGTGATGCCGAAGTCTGCGGCGACTTCGGGTAGCAATCCCATGATCACGAACTCGGTGAGTCCGATGCCGAACCCTCCGATGGCAAGTGCAAGCAGTCCTAGCGGCATGGTGGCGTAACTCCCTCATTGTTGCGTTCGCATACATCGAGCGCATGCATGTAGTTGCACGCGCGTCATAAATAGTTGCATACGCCTGATATCTGTGCAAGCTGCTAAACTGGCCATCACAGTTCAGAGCTCCAAGGAGGAACAGTGGGAATCGCCGACGATTCGTCCCTTATCCGTGCTCAGGGCTGGCGCACGCTGTCTGCGCTGCACGCTCACATCGAGGCTGACCTCGAACGTGCGCTGCAAGCCGAGCACACTCTCTCGGTCGTCGAATACACGGTTCTCGATGCCCTCCACCGGCAGGACGGGTGGCACATGCGGATGCAGCAACTCGCCCGCGCAACGGCGCTCAGCAGTAGCGCGACCACTCGCCTCGTCAATCGGCTCGAGGATCGCGGAATACTCACCCGAGTCCTGTGCAAGGACGATCGACGCGGGATGTACACCGAGTTGACCGATGAAGGCCGCGAGTTGCTCGAGCGAGCACGTCCGACTCACGACGACGTTCTGGAAAATTCGTTGTCGGCCGCGCAGCAGCTCCCCGAGCTCGCGCCCCTCGTCGACGCCATCCACCGATTGCCTGCATCTGTCGGCTGAGTGAACGCTCGGGGCGCGAGCGCAGTATGGTTTGTCCGAAATACCGCGCATCCGTTTCCGAATACTGCCGACCGCCGGAGCCGTCACCCTCTTATGCCCGCCCCGTACCAACCTGCCGGCGTATCCATAGGCGATGCCCCCGGCGTCGAACAGACTGCTCCCAGACCACCGATACGGGAAGACTTGAACGGGCTGCGAGGCGTGGCCATCGCACTCGTCGTGGTTTTCCACATCTGGATGGGCAGAGTCTCCGGCGGCGTCGACGTGTTCCTTGTCCTGACAGGGTTCTTCTTCACCGCATCGCTGATTCGGACCGCGCAGTCCGGGGGCTCACTGAACTCCTTCACCCGAATCGGACGAGTACTTCGCCGGCTCGGCCCGCCGTTGATAGTCGTTCTCGTCGGAGTAGCAGTCGCGACGGCCTTGTTGTTGCCGAGAACGCGATGGGTCGACATCGCGAATCAACTGATGTCTGCGGTCTTCTTCTACGCCAACTGGGAGCTGGCCTGGACGTCACAGGACTACCTCGCTGCGGACCCCACCGTCAGCCCACTGCAGCACCTGTGGTCGGTCGCCGTCCAGTTTCAGTTCTATCTCGTGGCCGTCGCCGTCGTATTCGGCCTCGCGTGGGTCCTTCGCCGGTCGAGAGGCGCGCACCGAACCAGCCCGCCGCCGCACATCTATCTGGTTCTCTTCGCGGGCGCCTCCCTGGTGTCGTTCGTCTACGCCGCGGACGGCACGTCGCGGCTGCAGTCCTGGAACTACTACGACACCGGTGCACGTCTATGGGAAATCCTTCTGGGAGGTGCGGTCGCTGCGCTGTTCGCAGCGCGCCATCCGCGACCGACTCACGAGCGGATATCCTCCGAGTTCCGGATCGGCAGGAATGTTCTCGCTGGCGTCGGAATCGCCGCTGTTGTCGCCTGCGGATTTCTTCTCGACGGAGTGAACGAGTTCCCAGGCCCGTGGGCCCTGTTCCCGGTGCTAGCCACGATTGCATTGATCGTCGCGGGTCCCGACACCCACGTCGCGCATTTGCTGCGCTCACGGTTCGGCCTGTGGCTGGGTTCGATCGCCTTTCCGCTCTACCTGTGGCATTGGCCGCTGCTGATCTTCACGTTGGCGTACACCGGGAGGTCTACCGCAGACCTAGCGACCGGGGCGGTGATCATTGCAGCATCGGTCCTACTCGCGATGGCCACCGTCCGGCTCGTCGAGCAGCCGCTCCAAGCACCTGGCGGTTCCATTCCGAGAATTGCGATCACAGCGACTGCCGCCGCCCTTGCAGCCGTCCTGGTGTGCGGATCCGCTGGCTGGAACTTCTACATACAACGCTCGGTCGCAGGCCTTCAGGCCAGTGACGAACTCGACCCCTTCACCTATCCCGGCGCACGCGAACTTACCGACGGAATTGCGGCAGCCGATGCGGACGTTATTCCTGCGTTGTTCTCAGCACCGGAGGATCTACCCGTCACGTCCGTCGAAGGGTGCATTGCAGACTTCGAAACCCGCGACGCCATCAGCTGCGAGTACGGCGACCTCAACGCGTCCCGGACGGTTGCTCTCGCCGGCAGTTCCCATGCCGAGCACTGGGTGACCGCGCTCGACCTGCTCGGACGTGACCGAGGCTTTCGAGTCGTCACGTTCTTGAAGATGGGCTGCCCGCTCACGCTGAGCACCATGCCCATGCTCGGCGAAACCGAGTATCCCGACTGCCTCGACTGGACCCAGACGGTCATGGGCGAAATCGAACAACTAGGTCCGGAATATGTGTTCACAACGTCGACACGCCCGCGAGAGGGCGGACAGGGCGACTACACACCCGACTTCTACGTCGACGTCTGGAACGAGCTCACGTCGTATGGCATCCCGATCCTCGCGATGCGGGACACGCCGTGGCTGGTTCGAGACGGGGTCGTGTACCGCGCCATCGACTGCCTCGCCGACGGTGGAAGTGCGATGTCGTGCGGCATGCCGCGACGCGACGCTCTCGATCCGATCAATCCGACACTGGCCTCGTCGTTCCGGCTTCCCACTGTCCGACCGCTGGACCTGACGAGTGCTCTGTGCGACGGACCGATCTGCCCGGCGGTCGTCGGAAACGTACTGGTCTACCGCGACGAACATCACCTCACTGCCACCTACGTACGTACTCTGACCAGAGAGTTAGGCCGCGAAATCTCCGCCGCGACGGGTTGGTGGTGAGCCGGTTCCATCCGCTCACAGTAGGGTTTCATCCATGTCTGTCGAAGCACCCTCCGAACCGCCCGCGATCGAAGTATGGCCGGGTTCGGCATATCCGCTGGGAGCCACCTACGACGGCGCCGGTACGAATTTCGCTCTGTTTTCCGAGGTTGCCGAGGCAGTCGATCTGTGTCTGATCAGCAACGACGGCACCGAAACGCGCATCCGGTTCGAGGAGTCCGACGGCTACGTCTGGCACGCGTACCTGCCATCGGTCATCCCAGGCCAGAAGTACGGATACCGCGTTCACGGACCGTGGGATCCCGCGCAGGGGCATCGCTGTGATCCGAGCAAGCTCCTTCTCGACCCGTACGGCAAGGCGTTCGAGGGCGAGTTCGACGGCGACCGCTCGCTGTTCTCGTACAGCCTCGACACACCCGAGCCCCAGCCCGAGCCCGAACCGGCAACGGACCCGGACGCGAAGCCGTTCGAAGACGAGGCCGATCTGATCGATCCGAACGACGAGATCATCGAACCTGACCCGGTCGCACACGACGAGACGCCGCGAAACGACTTCCCTCAGTACGATTCCCTGGGCCACACGATGACCAGCGTCGTCATCAACCCGTTCTTCGACTGGCAGGCCGACCGTGCACCCCGCCGTCCGTACCACGAGACGGTCATCTACGAGGCTCACGTCAAGGGCATGACCATCGCACATCCGGACGTTCCGGAATCGCTGCGAGGCACCTACGCGGGGCTTGCACACCCGTCGATCATCGAGCACCTGAAGAATCTCGGTATCACCGCGATCGAACTCATGCCGGTGCACCAGTTCATGCAGGATCAAACGCTCATCGACAAGGGCCTGCGCAACTACTGGGGCTACAACACCTTCGGCTTCCTCGCGCCGCACGCCGACTACTCCTCGAACCCGACGGCCGGCGGAGCCGTCACCGAGTTCAAGGCCATGGTGCGCGAGTTCCATGCCGCTGGCATCGAAGTGATCCTCGACGTGGTCTACAACCACACCGCCGAGGGCAATCACATGGGTCCGACCATCAGCTTCCGCGGAATCGACAACGCCGCGTACTACCGACTCGTCGACGGTGACTACGCGCATTACATGGACTACACCGGAACGGGCAACAGCCTCAACGCCCGTCACCCGCACACGCTGCAACTGATCATGGACTCGCTCCGATACTGGGTCACCGAAATGCACGTCGACGGCTTCCGTTTCGACCTCGCGTCCACCCTCGCCCGCGAGTTGCATGACGTCGACCGACTCTCCGCGTTCTTCGACCTGGTGCAGCAGGATCCAGTCGTCAGTCAGGTCAAGCTCATCGCCGAACCGTGGGACATCGGCGAGGGCGGCTACCAGGTCGGCAACTTCCCCGGTCTGTGGACCGAGTGGAACGGCAAGTACCGCGACACCGTGCGCGACTACTGGCGCGGCGAGCCGGCCACCCTCGGCGAGTTCGCGTCGCGCCTCACCGGATCCTCGGACCTGTACGAGGCCACCGGCAGGCGGCCGGGTGCCAGCATCAACTTCGTCATCGCGCACGATGGCTTCACGCTGAACGACCTCGTGTCGTACAACGAGAAGCACAACGACGCGAACGGCGAGAACAACAACGACGGTGAGAGCCACAACCGGTCGTGGAACTGCGGCGTCGAAGGCCCGACCGACGATCCAGAGATCCTCGATCTTCGTGGGCGTCAGATTCGCAACATCATGGCGACGCTCCTGCTGAGTCAGGGCACGCCGATGATCGCACACGGCGACGAACTCGGGCGAACACAGCAGGGCAACAACAACGTCTACTGCCAGGACTCGGAACTGGCATGGATGGACTGGTCACTCGCCGAGACCAACGCCGATCTCATCGAGTTCACCAGGGCAGCTATCGCGCTGCGCAAGAATCACCCGGTGTTCCGTCGTCGACGATTCTTCGAAGGCCTCCCCATCCGCAGCGGTGAACAGGCCCGCGACATAGCGTGGCTCACCCCAGCAGGTGAGGAGATGACCCCGGAGGACTGGGACAGTGGTTTCGGGAAGAGTCTCACCGTCTTCCTCAACGGCGAAGGAATCCCCGAGCCCAACCAGCGTGGTGAACGCGTCGTCGACGACTCGTTCCTGCTGTGCTTCAACGCCCATCACGAAGCCATCGAGTTCCTGACGCCGGACGGTGAATACGCCAACGAATGGACGGTGGCTCTCGACACCGCCGTTCCCACCGGGGCAAGTGAGAATGTCATAGAAGCGGGTACACCAGTCGAAGTGGCCGCCCGGTCGCTACTCGTTCTACGAAAGACGGACTGAAGAATATGCCGATCCCCTCCAGCACATATCGACTACAACTGCGAGGGGACCAGTTCACTCTCGACGACGCCCGAGACATCGTCGATTATCTCGACGACCTCGGCGTCACCCATGCATATCTGTCGCCGATCCTCTCCGCTACCGAGGGGTCGACGCATGGCTACGACGTCGTCGACCCTACGACCATCTCCGCTGCCCTCGGTGGCCGCGAAGCGTTCGAAGCACTGGCTGCAGAACTGCACTCACGCGGTATGGGCGTAATCGTCGACATCGTGCCCAACCATGTGGGCGTCGACGACCCGCGGCAGAACGCGTGGTGGTGGGACGTTCTGGGCAAAGGCCGCTTGTCCGAGTACGCAGATTTCTTCGACATAGACTGGGCGCCCGACAACGGAGCCGACGGCAAGATCGCCCTGCCTGTACTCGGCTCCGACGAGGACTCCAAGGAACTGACGGTCGATCGCTCCGGTGAGAAGCCGCTGTTGGCCTACTACGAGCATCGATTCCCGATCGCGGACGGAACCGATGACGGCGACCCGGAATCGATACACGCTCGCCAGGCCTACCGGCTCGTGAGTTGGAAGGCCGGACTCGTCGGCTATCGACGGTTCTTCTCCGTCAACGGACTCGCCGGTCTGCGCCAGGAGGACTTGGACGTCTTCACCCGCTCGCACAGCCAGGTCGCAAGCTGGATGACCGACGGTCTCGTCGACGGACTTCGAGTCGACCACCCGGACGGGCTGGCGGATCCCGCGACCTATCTCATCGAACTCCGTGAACTCATCGGCCAGGACCGCTGGTTGGTGATCGAGAAGATCCTCGCGCGCGGAGAACCACTGGACGAATCTTTGCCGGTCGACGGCACCACCGGCTACGACGCCCTCGCAGATCTGGGCGGGGTATTCATCGACGCGTCCGGTGCCGATGCTCTGCTGGAGCTGTCGCAGGCGCGCACGGGGACGAGCGACGATGCGTCGTGGCTTCACTCCACCGAGGAAGCTCTCAAGACCTCGGTCGCACGCGGGGACCTCGCACCCGAGGTCAGACGCCTGGCGCGCTGCGTGATCCGCGAATCCGGCACCGACGTCGACCTAGAGCCGATCGTCGATGCGATCGTTGCCGTGGTCGCACGTATGCCGTACTACCGATCCGATTACGCACCGCTCGCAGGAACCATCGGCCGGGTGATCGGAACACTGGCAGAGGAGCAGCCCGACCTGGGCGTAGGTATCGATGCCCTCACGGCAGCCTTGATCTCGGATGGCGAGTCCGCAGTGCGCTTCGAACAGGTCTGCGGAGCCGTCACTGCGAAGGGCGTCGAGGACTGCCTGTTCTACCGCGCTACTAGATTGGTCTCGTTACAGGAGGTCGGCGGCGACCCGGCTGCGTTCGGCGTGAGTCCCGCCGCATTCCACCTCGCGAACGCCGATCGAGCGGTGAGGTGGCCTGCTGCGATGACCACTCTCTCCACCCACGACACCAAGCGAGGCGAGGACGTACGCGCACGCATCGGGGTTCTCTCGCAGACTCCCCAACTGTGGGCGCGATGCATCGCTGACTGGGAGCTGATGACTCCGAGTCCCGACGGGGCAAGCGGACTGTTCCTGTGGCAGAACCTGTTCGGGGTGTGGCCTGCAGACGGCCTCCTCGACGAGGAATTGCGTTCGCGCATCCACGCCTATGCCGAGAAGGCGCTGCGCGAGGCCGGCCTTCGAACAAACTGGAGCGAGCCGGACGAGGCGTTCGAGAAGTCCGTTCACGCGTGGTTGGATTCGATTCTGCAGGGCACGATCGCAGACTCGGTCACGATGCTCGTGGCGCGACTCGACCCACACGGCCGCAGTGATTCGTTGGGACAGAAGCTGTTGCACCTCGTCGGTCCAGGGGTGCCCGACGTCTATCAGGGCACGGAACTGTGGGAGGACTCCCTCGTCGATCCCGACAATCGACGCCCCGTCGACTACACCGTTCGCCGGCAACGCCTCTCGGACACGTCTGTTCCTCTCGTCGACATCACCGGAGCGGCCAAGTTCCGGGTCGTGCGCGCAGCGCTGCGGTTGCGCCGTGACCGACCGGACAGCTTCGTCGGTGGCACGTACGCCCCGGTGAACGCGACCGGATCCGCGTCGACACACGTGATCGGTTTCGCCCGCGGGCCGGTGACGGGCAACCCTGACGTCATCGCCCTCGCCACGCGCCACTCGCTGACTCTGGCCTCGCAGGGTTGGGGATCGACATCGGTGGTACTCCCCGAAGGTCGCTGGCGAGACCGGTTGACCGACACGGTGTACAGCGGTGACATACAGGCGGACACAGTGTTTGCCGCATTGCCGGTAGCACTGCTGGTTCGCGAAGTATCCGAAGGCGACATCTTAGGAGAGCACGACGCATGACGCATCGCTTCGAAGTCTGGGCACCGACGCCGGACACCGTCCGCCTGAACGTCGACGGTTCTCTGCATCCGATGCACCGGGGCGAGAGCGGCTGGTGGTCTGCCGACGTCGATGCCTCCCCCGATGCCCGCTACGGTTTCGTGCTCGACGACGACACCACCGTCCTGCCCGATCCCAGATCGCCGCGGCAGCCGGACGGTGTGCACCAGCCCTCGCAGTTGCACCGTCTCGACGAGTCGGTCTGGACCGACTCGTCGTGGACCGGTCGTCAACTTCAAGGCGGCGTGATCTACGAGCTGCACATCGGAACCTTCACTGCCGAAGGGACTTTCGACGCAGCAATCGATCGGTTGGATCACCTCGTCGACCTCGGGGTGACGTTCGTGGAGGTCATGCCGGTCAACGGCTTCAACGGAACTCACAACTGGGGTTACGACGGGGTGCTCTGGTACACCGTTCACGAGGCATACGGCGGCCCCGACGGTCTGCAGCGGCTCGTCGACGCCTGCCACAGCCGCGGTCTCGGCGTGATCCTCGACGTCGTGTACAACCACCTCGGGCCGTCCGGCAACTACCTCGAGCGGTTCGGTCCGTACATGGCGCAAGGCGCCAACAGCTGGGGTCAGGCGATCAACTACGCCGAGGCCGACTCCGGCGTCGTACGGCGGTACGCAATAGAGAACGCACTGCGGTGGTTCGAAGAATTCCATATCGACGGCCTCCGACTCGATGCCGTACACGCCATCGTCGATCACACTGCGGTGCATCTGCTCGAGGAATTGGCCGTCGACACCCGCAGGTTGGCTGCCCATCTCAGGCGGCCGCTGACGCTGATCGCGGAAAGCGATCTGAACGATCCGAACCTGGTGACGGCACGATCGGGCGGCGGATACGGACTGGACGCGCAGTGGGACGACGACATTCACCATGCAATCCACGCCGCGGTCTCCGGTGAGCGACAAGGCTACTACGGAGATTTCGGGTCACTTCAAGGGCTCGCGAACACGTTGCGGCAGGGCTTTTTTCACGCTGGTACCTACTCCAGTTTCCGTGGCCGCACCCATGGCCGTCCCGTGGACACAAGGCGTATTCCAGCGAGTTCGTTCGTCACGTACACGACGACGCACGATCAAGTCGGCAACCGCGCAATCGGAGATCGCCCCGGGTTCTATCTCTCGCCCGGTCAGCTCGCCGTCAAAGCTGCGTTGGTGTTGGCCTCGCCGTACACGCCGATGCTGTTCATGGGCGAAGAATGGGGAGCATCGACTCCGTTCCAATTCTTCACCTCGCACCCCGAACCCGAGCTCGGCAAGGCCACTGCCGAAGGACGCAAGGCCGAGTTCGCCGAACATGGCTGGGACAAGGCGGACATCCCCGACCCACAGGATCCGGACACGTTCACCCGATCCAAACTCGACTGGTCCGAGCTCGGAACAGCTGATCACGCACGGCTTCTCGATGCCTACCGGGGATTGCTCGCACTGCGCCGCGAGCATGCGGATCTGACCGATCCGTGGTTGGAGCACCTGCGGATCGACTACGACGAGGACGAACGCTGGATCGTGATGTACCGGGGCTCGCTCCGGGTGGTGTGCAACCTGTCCGAGAACGAGGTCACCGTGCCTGTGGGCGGATCGTCGCTGCTCGCATGGGAAGAACCGGCCTCGTCCGAGACCGGTTCTTCGACAAGGATTCCCGGGCATTCGTTCGCGATTCTGTCTGCACGCCGGTAGCCGAAGCGGGGGGGGGGGGGGGGGGGGGGGGGGGGGGGGGGGGGGGGGGGGGGGGGGGGG
>NZ_JBMDIX010000027.1:0-83638 GCF_057808915.1 Rhodococcus sp. FG69
CGGAACCTGCCCGCACTGCCACCACAGATTCCCAACCTAACAAAGTACTACTAGGAGACCTACCTGTTCGTCATCGTGGGCGGATCGAACGCTGAGATCGGCGGGAGTACCTCGTCGTAGCGTTCGATCTGCACCAGTACGTGTTGCCCCGTGGATCCTTGAGACAGCGACGACGCCCCGACGTCGGGGGTCAAGACGTTCGGATTGCCGTGCTTGCACAGAGAATTGGTGTCGGCTGGATCCAGCGGGTCGTACCAGGCGCCGGTGGACAGTTGGACGACGTCGTCGAGCATCCCGTCGTCGACGACTACCCCCGCCAGGCACGCGCCTCGATCGTTGAACACCTTGACCACGTCACCGTCGGTGACCCCGCGCGCCGCAGCTGCCGCGGAGTGCATTCGGATGGGCTCACGACCCTGCACTTTCGACGCCTGACTGGTGGCGCCGTGATCGAGCTGACTGTGCAGTCGAGTGCGGGGTTGGTTCGCGATGAGGTGCAGCGGGAAGTGTTGCGCACGTTCGCCGTTAAGCCATTCCACGGGTTCGAACCATGCCGGGTGGCCGATGCAGTCCTGGTAGCCGAAGCTGTCGATCACCTCGGAGAAGATCTCGATGCGTCCGCTCGGTGTGCGTAGGGCGTTGCGAACGGGATCTTCTCGATAGTCCGCGAACAACGTCAGGTCCTCTTCGGTGGCCATTCGCACCGAACCCGCCCGCCAGAACTCGTCGAACTGCGGGGTCTCGACGTTCGCCGAACTCAGGTAGCCGCGCCACTGGTCGTACAGATGCTCGATCCACTCCCCCGATGTCCGGCCCTCGGTGAAACCGTCGGCGACTCCCATCTTCCGAGCCACTGCCGCGAAGGTGTCGTAGTCGTCGCGAGAGTCCGCGTAGCGCGGGACGGCCTGCTGCATCGCCACCAGCAGTGGATCGTTTCGAGTGCAGCTGAGGTCGTTTCGTTCGAGCGATGTGGTCGACGGTACGACGATGTCCGCGTGCTTTGCCATCGGCGTCCAATACGGATCGTGCACGACGATGGTGTCCGGCCGCCCGAACGCGCGTCGAAGGCGGCCCAGATCTTGGTGGTGATGGAACGGATTTCCGCCGGCCCAATGGACCAACTTGATATCTGGATAGGTCATCCGTCGACCGTTGTAGTCGAACTCGGTACCCGGTCCGAGCAACATGTCGGCGATCGCGGCGACCGGTATGTGCGCGGTGATCGGGTTGAATCCTTGCGGAAGCGTCGGCAACGGATACGGCACCGGTCCCAGCCCTGGCTCGTTCATCGACCCGTAACCGTGCCCGAATCCCCCACCGGGAATGCCGATCTGGCCGAGCATCGATGCGAGCGTGATCCCCATCCACGGAGCCTGTTCCCCGCTCTTCACACGCTGCAGCGACCATGTCACCGTGATCAGCGTTCTCCGAGACGCCATCGATCTGGCCAGATCTACGATGACATCCGCGGCGATTCCGGACATCGTCGACGCCCAATCCGGAGTCTTCGGAACGCCGTCGGAGACACCGAGCAGGTACCGCTCGAACCTGTCGTAGCCGGTGGTGTATCTGTCGAGAAATTTTGTGTCGTGCAGGTTTTCGGCTACCAACACGTAGGCGAGCCCCAGCATCACAGCGACATCGGATCCCGGGACTGGAGCAAGCCACGTCGCGGCGCCGTGCATGTCGTCACGTAGCGGACTGACCGAGACGATCTTGCCGCCGCGAGCCCGAAGCGCGTCGAGCGCGGATTCCGTCGGATGATCGGACGTTCCACCGTGATTGACGCTGGTGTTCTTGGCCGGCACACCGCCGAACGCGACGAGCAACTCGGTCTCGGCTGCGATGACCTTCCAGGACGTGGAGCGCGAGAACATCTTCCAGTGCGCGCCGATGACATGCGGCATGATGACCCCGGTAGCGCCGGTCGAGTAACTGTTCACCGATCGCGTATATCCGCCGAGGCAGTTGAGGAAGCGATGGACCTGACTCTGTGCGTGATGGAATCGGCCTGCGCTCGCCCATCCGTACGAGCCACCGTAGATCGCCTCGTTGCCGTGACGGTCGATGACTCGTCGGAGTTCACCGGCCAGCAGATCCGTCAGCTCGTCCCACGTCACGGCCACGTAGTCGTCGTTGCCGCGCCGATCGGTCGGGCCTGGTCCGTTCTCCAGCCACCCCCGACGGACCGACGGACCGGTGATGCGGGAGCGATGCTTGACCGATCCCGGCACGTTTCCCAGAGCCGGTGATGGACTCGAATCGCCCGCGTGGGGTCGGATGTCGACTACTTCACCGTCGGCCGCCGCGGCACTGAACATGCCCCAGTGCGCCATGTGCTGGGTGTGCCGACCGGGACCTGCGACCCGGCTCACCGAGTGATTCCGCTGAGCTCCACAGCCTCGAGCAACGCGGTGGGGCGCTGAGGCGTCGGGATCGGGTCGACGAGCGCGAACGAACAACCGATGGTCCGCGCTGCGCCGTCGGCTTCGTCGCTGTCGCCGACCATCAAAGTCCGCCTCGCATCGACACCGAGCTTGTCGACCGCATAGCGAAAGATCTCGGGCTGAGGTTTGACGAAGCCGACCTCGTAGGACAGAACGAACTCCGATACCAGATCGGTGACACCGAGGCGCTCGAACGCCGGTCGGATGTCGAACGCGATGTTGCTCAGCACCGCGACCGGGATCGATGCTGCGGCAAGCACCTTCAGCACCTCGGCGGCGTCCGGATACGGAGTCCAGCAGAACGGATCGATGACCCTGCCGTACACGGACGCCGCGTGATCTTCGTTGTCCAGACCGGATTCACGGAGAACGTGCAAGTACGCCTGCCGGTGCAGCGCGGGGTCGAGATCTCGGTTCCGCCACGCATGCCGGGTGACGTCGTCGAACTCGACAACCTCACCGACCGGCGCAGTCATCCGGCGCATCAGCTCGGCTGCGTGGTGACCGTCCACCGCGGTGCCGTCGGAATGCGTTATCCCGTCGAACCACGAATCGTCCTCATCGAGTCGAAAAAGGGTCCCGGAGAAGTCGAAGATGACCGCATCCATCATGGCAGAGCGGCCACGAGAGATTCGACGTCGACGCGGGGGCCGGTGAAGAACGGCGTTTCCTCGCGAACGTGACGGCGAGCTTCGGTGGCGCGGAGATCGCGCATCAAGTCCACGATACGGTCCAGTTCAGGCGCCTCGAACGCCAAGATCCACTCGTAGTCCCCGAGCGCGAAGGACGGGACAGTGTTTGCCCGAACGTCCTTGTAGCCACGAGCTGCCTTGCCGTGATCTGCGAGCATCGTGCGCCGCTCGTCTTCCGGCAAGAGGTACCAGTCGATGGAGCGTACGAACGGGTAGACGCAGATGTAGTCGCCCGGATCTTCGCCTGCGATGAATGCCGGTACGTGGCTCTTGTTGAACTCGGCCGGGCGGTGCAGTGCCGAATTACTCCACACAGGCGTGCTGGCCCTGCCGAGGGCGGTGGTGCGTCGAAAGTCGGAGTACGTCGCCTGCAGCTCTTCGATGCGTTCGGCGTGCGTCCACACCATGAAATCGGCATCGGCCCGCAAGCCCGCCACGTCGTAGACGCCGCGTACTGCGACGCCCTTGTCCTCTTGGCTCTCGAAGAAGACGCGCGCCTCCTTGGCTGCGTCGGCACGGTCGTCGCCCAGAACGCCTGGGGTGACCTTGTACACCGAGAACATCAGGTAGCGGAGAGTCGAATTGAGCGCAGAGTAGTCGAGGCGTGCCATGGCCCCTATCGTGCCACCTCGCACACCGCAGCGGCTGCTCTGGTCGCCGAAGCGACGCAGGCGGGCACTCCGACGCCGTGGCTCCAGGCGCCCGCCACCGCAACACCGGGAACATCACGCACTGCAGACTCGATCTCGGCGACACGATCGAGGTGACCGGGCGCGTACTGCGGAAGTCCCCCGTGCCACCGCTGCACGACGGTTGCTGTCGGGGTGACGTCGAGCCCGGTGACAGTCCGCAGATCGCGCACCGCTGTGCGGACGAGTTCTGCGTCGCTCAGGCCCAGCGGGCCTTCGTCTCCGAACCGTCCGAGGGATGCGCGCAGCAGAACGGAGTTTCGGTCGGCAAGGTGACTCCACTTTCGACTGGAGAGCGTGAAGGCTTTCACCGACAGGCCCGCATCGGTGGCCACGAGGACTCCCGAGTTGTCCGGCAATTCCACGTCGCCAGGCAACGCCATGCCCACTACGACGGAGGATGCGAGCTCGATCCCGGCGGCCGCGTCTGCCGCGTCGGGAACCGTGTCGGCCAGGATCGCCGACAACGCAGGGGCCGGCACCGCGAGAACGACCAGGTCCACGTGACCGATCGGATCGACACGCCATCCCTTCCGCTCGCCGCAGATCGACTCGACCCGCGCGCCCAACACGATCCGTGCTCCGGCCGCGGCGATCAACGCATCGACGAGCACCCCGTACCCGCCGCGGAGCGCTCCGAACACCGGCTCCGAACTCGGGGGTGGGAGCGCGCTCGCCACGGCGGACGACAGACTCGGCGCCCCCGAGTCGAGCGCTGCCGCGAGCGTCGGAAGCGCGGCTCGTACTCCGATCGAGTCGGACAGACCCGAGTAGACACCTCCGAGGAGCGGATCCACCGAACGGTGCAGAACCTGTTCACCGAATCGACTGCCCACCAGCTGGGCGACGCTGACGTCGATGCTCGGATCCCAGGCGAATGCAGTCTCGACCTCGTCGGCGATCTTCTGTTGCGTCGCCGCATCGACGAGCCCTGCGATCGACTGTGCATCAGCGGGGATGCCCATCAGGGTTCCGGCGGGCATCGGGTGCAGTGCGCCCGCAGAGTAGATCAGCGGTCGTCTGCCTGCTGGATGCACCAGCTGATCTGCGATCCCCAACTCCGCCATGAGAGCGGGCACTTCCGGTCTGCGGCCGATGAACGCTTCGGCACCCACGTCGAGCGGACCACCCGCGAGGTCGACTGTCCGCAGGGTGCCGCCGAGCCGATCCGACTCCTCGACGACGGTTATCTGCGCCTCGGGTCCCAGCTCGGTTCGCAGTCGGTAGGCGGCGACGAGCCCGGTGATTCCGCCTCCGACGACAGCTGCCCGCGGGCCTGCCCGCGTCACAGCGAATGCACCAACTCCACAACTCGGGTGAGCACGTCCGGATCGGTGTCGGGGAGCACGCCATGACCGAGGTTGAACACGTGTCCTACGGCCCCCGCCTCGATCGCGCGGTCGGCTTCGGCGGCGATGCGTCTGACCTCGCTCTCGACAGCGTCCCAGCCTGCGAACAGGACGGCGGGATCGAGGTTGCCCTGCAATGCCTTGCCCGGCCCGACGCGCTCCACTGCGACATCCAGCGGGATTCGCCAGTCGACTCCGACGACGTCGGCACCTGCTTCGCCCATGGCGCCGAGCAATTCTCCGGTTCCGACGCCGAAGTGGATCTTCGGTACTCCGGCGTCTCGCACCGCGTCGAACACTTTGGTCGAGTGTGGCAGGACGAACTCGCGGTAGTCCGCAAGTGACAACGCACCGGCCCACGAGTCGAAGAGCTGTAGCGCATCGATTCCCGCAGCAAGCTGGCTCTGCAGAAACGTGATCGTCGTATCGGCCAGGGTGTCGAGCAGCGTGTGCCAGGTGTGCGGATCCGACCGCATCAGCGCCTTCGTCTTCTCGTGATTGCGACTCGGTCCGCCCTCGACGAGGTACGACGCCAGTGTGAACGGCGCGCCTGCGAAACCGATCAGCGCTGTCTCCCCCAACTCCTTGGTCAGAAGACCGATCGCATCGGCGACCGGAGCCACTTGCTCGGCATCGAGACGCGGGAGAGCCGCAACGTCAGCGGCGGACCGCACGGGATTGGCCACCACTGGACCGGTTCCGGTGACGATGTCCAGATCGATACCGGCTGCCTTCAGCGGCACGACGATATCGGAGAACAGGATTGCCGCATCGACGCCGTGCCTGCGTACCGGCTGCAGCGTGATCTCGGCGACCAGCTCGGCATCGAAGCAGGAGTCGAGCATGCCGATGCCCGCCCTGATCTTCCGATACTCGGGAAGCGAACGACCGGCCTGCCGCATGAACCACACCGGACGCCGCGTCGGCGCTCGGCCGGCCACAGCTGCGAGCAGCGGTGCGTCGGGAAGGTGACGACGGGACGAAGGCGTGTCGATGTTCATCGACGTCCATGCTGCCACGCGCCGTCCGCGCAGCCTCTATCGGAGACGTTCGTCGCCGCCTCTGTGCAGGTCTGACACCCGTTCGACGCCATCCGACTCGGCGCGCCTCCGACGAACACGAACGTGAGAAGTCTAACGTCCGAAGTCGTGACCACACCCGGATCCCCAGCCGAGCCTGCGCCGTTTCGATCGGCTGTCGAGGCAATGCACCGGGCAGTCGTGCACCCAGCCATCGAAATAGGACCGATCAGGCCGCCTCAGCGGCTCGCTCCGTTCAGCTACGCGATCGGCGCCGAAGTCCAGCATCCAGCCGGCGAGGATGTCGGCGAACAGTCCGACGGTGACGCCTTCGGACGACTCATTCTGCTGTACGACCCCGACGGGGACGAAGCGTGGAACGGGACCATGCGGCTAGTGGCGTACATCCAGGCCGACGTGGACGAGTCCCTCGCCTCCGATCCATTGCTTCCCGAGGTCGGGTGGAGTTGGTTGGTCGACGCACTCGAAAGTCGTTCCGAACCATATACCGCGCTCGGCGGCACCGTGACGTCGACGAGTTCTGTTCGGTACGGCGACATCGCAGGCCCTCCGAAGGCCCATCAACTGGAGTTGCGAGCATCGTGGACAGCGGGATCGGTGGAGCTGGCGGCGCATGTCGAAGCCTTCTGCGAGGTGCTGGCATATGCGGCAGGACTGCCTCCGGCTGGTATCACCGAGCTGCGTAGCCGCGAGGCGAACCGGACGTAGTTCGCGCGCAGCGCGGCACCGAAGGCTTAGAGTCACCTCTCATGTCAGCGACCAGTTCCAGTGAGCCGTCGGATGTATCGGACGAGGCACCATTGGCCATACCGCTTCTCGCGCCGGCCGACGGCGTTCCAGCGATCGCCCAGACGCTCGACGGGGTGAAGCAGGCGGCAGCGCTGCTGGCCGACGGCCACGGTCCACTCGCTGTCGACGCCGAGCGAGCATCAGGGTTCCGTTACTCCCAGCGCGCATACCTGTTGCAGTTCCGACGGCGCGGCGCGGGAACTGTGCTGCTCGATCCCATTCCGGTCAGCGGCGAACTCGGTCCGCTCGCCGATGTGATCAACCCACTCGAATGGGTGCTGCACTCGGCCGACCAGGACCTGCCAGGGCTCGCCGAACTCGGCCTGGTCCCAGCGACGCTCTACGACACCGAGCTCGCAGGTAGGCTCGCCGGCTTCGAACGAGTCGGCCTCGGACCGATCGTCGAACGGACCCTCGGCCTGTCGCTGCAGAAAGGCCACGGCGCTGCCGACTGGTCCACCCGCCCACTTCCCGAGACCTGGCTCAACTACGCGGCACTCGACGTCGAGGTGCTCCTCGAACTCCGCGACGCTATGGCCGCAGAACTCGAAAGCCAGGGAAAGACGGAGTGGGCAGCACAGGAGTTCGCCCACATCCTCACGATGGGACCGCCGAAACCGAAGACAGATCGGTGGCGTCGAACATCGGGAATTCACGCGGTCAAGTCCCAACGAGTTTTGGCCGCAGTGCGCGAATTGTGGCACGCCCGTGACGAGGTGGCGCAGCGGCGCGACATCGCGCCGAGCCGGGTACTACCGGACTCCGCCATCGTGGCCGCGGCATCGGCAGACCCCAAGACCGAAGGCGAACTGCGCGCGCTCCCGGTGTTCGGAGGCCCGCGCCAGCGCCGTTCAGCCGCGGTCTGGTTGTCCGCGCTCGAACGTGCGCGTGCACTTCCTACGCAGGAGCTCCCACCCAAGACCGCGCCGTTCGAAGGACCGCCGCCGGCGAACCGCTGGGCGCGCCGGGACCCTGACGCAGCCGAACGACTCGCGGTCGTCCGAGCTGCGATGACCGAATTGAGCGAGAAAGTGTCCGTCCCCGTCGAGAACTTGCTGATGCCGGACGTACTGCGCCGCCTCGTGTGGGACTGGACACCGCTCTCCCCCGCGGATGCGCGAGTGGCGATCGACGCGAAACTCATCGAAGGACGAGCACGGACCTGGCAGCGCGAGCTGGTCGTACCAGTGCTTGCCGACGCTTTGACCCCTCCACAAGTTACCGGCGGGTAATACCCACTAGAGTGGGTGTGAGCCCGGCGTCGGCCGGGCTACTCGTCCGCATCTGTCGGGAGGATCGAAAAGCGTGTCTGTACCCGCGTCCACCAGCTCACAGAGGAATGTTGTCTTCGTCGACGGCATCCGTACCCCGTTCGGCAAGGCAGGCCCCAAGGGCATCTACGCCGACACTCGTGCAGACGACCTCGTCGTCAAAGCAATCCGCGAACTTCTTCGCAAGAACCCCAACCTCCCTCCCGAGCGCATCGACGAGGTCGCGATCGCCGCGACCACGCAGACCGGTGACCAGGGCCTGACCATCGGCCGTACGTCCGCACTGCTCGCCGGACTCCCCCGCAGCGTCCCCGGCTTCGCCATCGACCGCATGTGCGCAGGCGCGATGACCTCGGTCACCACCACCGGATCGGGCATCGGCTTCGGCCAGTACGACGTCGTCATCGCCGGAGGCGTCGAGCACATGGGCCGCCACCCGATGGGCGAAGGCGTGGACCCCAACCCGCGCTTCCTTGCCGACAAGCTCGTCGATCCCAGCGCGCTGGTGATGGGTAACACCGCCGAGAACCTGCACGACCGGTTCCCGACCATCACCAAGGACCGCACCGACGCGTACGCCGTAGCCAGCCAGAACAAGTACGACGCCGCCAAGAAGGCCGGCTTCATCGCCGACACTCTCGTGCCCGTCGCCACCAAGTCCGCCGCAGGCTGGGGCCTGGCCACCGAGGACGAGCCACCTCGCCCCGGCACCACCACCTCGGACCTCGCCAAGCTCAAGACGCCGTTCCGGCCCGCAGGTCGCGTCACCGCAGGCAACGCCGCCGGGCTCAACGACGGAGCCACCGCCGCAATCCTGGCCGGTGAGGACACCGCGCACGAACTCGGGCTCAACGTAGGCATGCGAATGGTCGGCTTCAGCTTCGCTGGCGTCGATCCCGCCGTCATGGGCATCGGCCCGGTCCCCGCGACCGAAAAGCTGCTCGACCGAACGGGATTGAGCATCGAAGACATCGGCCTGTTCGAGATCAACGAGGCCTTCGCCATCCAGGTGCTCGCCTTCCTCGAGCACTACGGCATCGCCGACGACGACCCCCGCGTCAACCAGTGGGGCGGCGCCATCGCGTGTGGCCACCCCCTCGCGTCCTCGGGTGTTCGCCTGATGACGCAGCTGAGCCGCCAGTTCGCCCAGGCGCCCGACGTCCGCTACGGCCTGACGACCATGTGCATCGGTCTCGGCATGGGCGGCACCGTCATCTGGGAGAACCCTAACCACGCTGATTACTCAGGAGTCAAGGCATGAGTGACATCACGACAGCGTTCACGGACGAGGTAGTCACGAACGCGTTCACCAAGATCATCTCCGTACCAGGGCTCGACGGCTCCATCGCCCTGGTGACCTTGGACAACGGCTTCGATCACACCAAGCCGTCGACCTTCGGTCCCGGCGGACTGGCCAAGTTCGACGCCGCACTCGACGAGGCATTCGCCGCGAACCCGGTGGCAATCGCCGTCACCGGTAAGCCGTTCATCTTCGCCGTCGGCGCCGACCTCAACGGTGTGCCGAACATCAAGACCAAGGACGAGGCGCTGCAGATCGGGCAGCTCGGCCACAAGGTCTTCCGTCGCCTGCGCGAAAGTTCGGTTCCGACGTTCGCCTTCATCAACGGTGCGGCACTCGGCGGCGGTCTCGAAGTCGGCCTGCATTCGCATTACCGCACGGTCGCCGACAACGCGGCAGCTCTCGGGCTTCCCGAGACTTTTCTCGGCCTGGTACCAGGGTGGGGCGGGACCCAATTGTTACCCAACATCATCGGAGCCTCGAACGCCGTCACCGTCGTCATCGAGAACGCTCTGAACCAGAACCGCACGCTGAAGCCGCAGCAGGCGCTCGACCTCGGAATCGCCGACGCCGTTTTCGGTGGAGCCGATTTCCTCGAGCAGTCCCTCGCGTGGGCCGCTCAGGTTATCAAGGGTGAGATCACCCCGGCCCGTCCCGAGATCGACCGTGGGCAGGCCTGGGACGACGCCGTCGCCCGTGCCAAGGGAATCGTCGCGGGCAAGACCAACAACTTCGCCCCGGGTCCCGTCGCCGCGGTGGAGCTGCTCGAGCTCGCCAAGAGCACCGACATCACCGACTCGGCATCGCTCGACAAGGCCTTCGCGGCCGAGGACGAGGCCCTGTCCACGTTGCTGGTCAAGGACGAGCTCCGCGCAGGGCTCTACGCCTTCGATCTGGTGCAGAAGCGCGCGAAACGTCCCGCCGGCGCACCCGACAAGTCGTTGGCACGCAAGATCTCCGGTGTCGGCATCGTCGGTGCCGGCCTGATGGCCAGCCAGCTCGCACTGCTTTTCGTGCGCCAACTCAAGGTGCCGGTGATCCTCACCGACATCGATCAGGAGCGCATCGACAAGGGCGTCGGCTACGTCCACGGGGAGATCGACAAGCTGCTCGGCAAGAAGCGCCTGTCCCCCGATGCCGCAAATCGGTTGAAGGCGTTGGTGTCCGGTTCGATCGACAAGTCCGCCTTCGCGAAGACCGACTTCGTCATCGAGGCAGTGTTCGAGAACCTCGACGTCAAGAAGAAGGTGTTCGCCGAGGTCGAGGAATTCGTCTCTGCCGAAACGATTCTCGCGACCAACACGTCCTCGCTGTCGATCACCAAGATGGCTGCGGACCTGAAGCACCCCGAGCGCGTCGTGGGCTTCCACTTCTTCAACCCCGTCGCCGTCCTGCCACTGCTCGAGGTCGTCAAGGGCGAAAAGACCGACGATGCCACTCTCGCAACGGCATTCGCTACGGCCAAGACTCTCAGGAAGTCGGCCGTCCTGTCGGCGGATCTGCCGGGCTTCGTCTTCAACCGCCTCGTCACGCGTGCGTCGAACGAGATCATCAGCGCGATCGACGAAGGCACACCGTTCGATGTCGCCGATGGCGCAGTGGGCGAACTCGGCATGCCGATGAGCCCGCTGACCTTGCTGGCACTCGTGGGCCCGGCCGTGGCACTGCACACCGCCGAGACGCTCGGTGAGGCATACCCGGAGCGGTTCAAGGACTCCCCCGGATTCCGTGCGCTCGTCGAGGCGAAGAAGCCGGGCGTGTGGACCTACGGACCAGAGGGTCAAATCGTCGATCCCGAGGTCGCAGCCCTGTGGCCGCAGGGTGATTCACCCTCGACCGCCGAACAAGTCCTCGACCGCACTCGCCGGGCATTTGCCGACGAGATCAACATCATGCTCGAGGAGGGTGTCGTCGCAGCAGCAGAAGACATCGACCTCTGCTTGCTCCTCGGCGGCGGTTTCGGTTTCTGGAACGGCGGCATCACCCCGTACCTGGACCGCACCGGCACCTCGGAAGCCGTGACAGGCAAGCGATTCCTCGCGCCGGGTGTAGCCAGCGTCTAGGCATTGCACCTGCCGAGTTCGAGGTTGTGCACGGTTTTCGAGCGAATGCCGCGCACAACTTCGATCTCGGCGCTAGGCGCGGTCGAGCAATTGTCGAGCGTTGCTCGATGTCGAGGCTCGCCAATCCTCGAACCCACCGCGCGCAGCGCCGGAATCGAGGGCCCGCATCTGCTCCTGCACTGCCGCGATGGGAGTGAAGCAGTAGTCGCTGCCGTACACCAGCCGGTCCGGGCCCACAGTGGACAGCAATGCGGGCAGTTGCCGTGGAACCGGCGTGCCTGCGAGGTCGAACCACAACCGCCGCAACACGTCCGGGGTCGTCGGAGTCCCGAAGCCGACCTGAGACCGGAAGAAGTCCACTCGATCCGCCAGCAGCGGAAGCACTCCGCCGCCGTGGGTGAAGACCCAACGAATGTTCGGGAAGCGATCGACCACACCCAGCAGGATCAAATTCACAACGGTACGTGCTGTGTCGAAAAGGAATTCCATCATCGGTGCCGGCAGCCCGAGTGACACCGCCGAGGAATTCGGCGGCGAGGTCGGGTGCACGAAGACAACCGCCGATCGCGCATCGAGCGCCGCCAGCAGCGGGGTCAGTACAGGGTCACCCAAATACATCCCGCCCGCGTTCGACATGACTGTCACGCCGTCCGCACCCAGCTGATCCAGCGCGCGGACCGCTTCGAGCACCGAGTCGAGCACGTTCGGCAGCGGCAACGACGCGAAGAATCCGAGACGAGGCTGCTCAGCGACTGCACCAGCTCCGAAATCGTTGACACGCCGGGCCAGATCGGCGGCCTTGCCGTCGTCACCGAAATGCACTCCCGGTGAGGACACGGACAGGATCGCTGTGTCGATCCCGCAGCCATCCATCATCTGCATGTGCTCGCCGACCGACCAGGACGGCCACTTCGGCATGCCGTCGGGAAAAGCGATGCCCGACGCCAGTGCCTCCCGGAGGTAGAAGTCCGGCACCATGTGAGAGTGGATGTCCATCACCCCGCCCGCAATCGGAAGCGGCGCGGCGGTGGCCCTCACAGCTGACAGTGCGACTCCGGACACTGTTGCTGCGCCGAGCGCGCCGAGTAGGGTGCGACGATCGATCATGGTGTGTGCGTCCTTCTTCGATGGTCACCCGGGCCGGCGTCTCCTTGAACTGACGCTATCGTCACACATGAGATAATCCACAGTCAACGCTCGATCCCCTCTCGTCGAGATTCCCGTCACACACCACCGACGAGCGATACATTCATGTCGTCTACTTCGTCGTGAAGGTATGAAACCGTTGAAAATCGCAGTTGCAGGTGGAACCGGAGCAGTCGGCACACACGTCGTACGCGTGGCCACCGAACGTGGGCACGACGTCGTCGTCCTGACCCGATCGTCCGGTGTGGATCTCGTCGACGGTGCAGGGCTGGCGCGGGCCCTCTCCGGAGCCGACGCAGTCATCGACGTTGCGTCGAAACAGACCATGTCGGCACGCGAATCCACCGGATTCTTCACGACCGTCACGCGAAACCTCCTGGCAGCGGAGATGGATGCTGGTGTGTCGCAACATGTTGCGTTGTCGATCGTCGGCTCGGACAAGGCACCGCATGCCTACTACGCGGGCAAGGTCGCGCAGGAGAAGGTGATCGAAGAGGGCACCGTGCCGTGGACGATCCTCCGAGCGACGCAATTTCACGAATTCGCGGGACAGCTATACGGCGCGGTCGGAATCGGGCGGCTCGTGGTCATCCCGAAGATGCGTTCACAGCCGATCGCTGCACGGGAAGTAGCAGAGCGTCTGGTCGAGCTCGCCGAGGGCACACCCGCCGGTCACGTCCGCGATCTCGGCGGTCCGAAGGAAGAACGCATGGTCGATATGGTTCGCAGATACGCGGACTCACTTCCTGAAAGGCCCTGGATCGTCGAGGTCCCGATACCCGGCGCGTACGGAAAGGCGATGCGCGACGGCACTCTCCTGCTCGGCCCCGATGCGGATCGTGGAAAACAGACGTACAGCGAGTGGTGTTCATGACGCCCGACCGCCGAGCCGGGCGATAACGCTTCGGGTGAAATCCCGCAAATCTCACCACGCGACGCGTCGGCAGGTTCATGATGTCGAAGACCATCATCGTTGCTGGTATCGACCTTGGAAAGCTGAGTTCGCATGACGCAGCCTGCAGAGAATCACACCGCGAAAGTCATCGGCGTCACGATCGCTGCTGCAGTCGGCGGCTTCCTCTTCGGTTTCGACAGCTCGGTCGTCAACGGAGCGGTCGACTCGATTCAGGAGAACTTCGGCCTCAGTTCCTTCGTCACCGGGTTTGCGGTGGCCATCGCGTTGCTCGGTTGCGCTGTCGGCGCGTGGTTCGCCGGTCGACTCGCCGACAGCTGGGGTCGCAAGCGCGTCATGCTGCTCGGATCCGCACTGTTCACCATCTCCTCCGTCGGGTCGGGTTTCGCGTTCAGCATTCCGGACCTCATGTTGTGGCGTGTCCTCGGCGGCCTCGGGATCGGCATCGCCTCCGTTATCGCCCCCGCGTACATCTCCGAGATCGCACCTGCTCGATATCGAGGCGGGCTCGCCTCCTTGCAGCAACTCGCGATCACGATCGGCATCTTCGCTGCGTTGCTGTCGGACGCCGTCCTGCAGAACGCAGCGGGCGGACCGTCGAACGACCTGTGGTTCGGGATGGAAGCGTGGCGTTGGATGTTCCTCGTAGGCGTCGTCCCCGCACTCGTCTACGGCGTCCTCGCAACATTGATTCCGGAGTCGCCTCGATATCTCGTCGGCAAACACCTCGACGACGAGGCTGCCCGCGTTCTCGGTGAGATAACGGGCGAGGTCAACCCGAAGGAACGCGTCAAAGAAATCCGACTGACCCTCCGGCGTGAGGCGAAATCGTCGTTCAACGACATCCGCGGTCCGAAGTTCGGCCTTCAGCCGATCGTGTGGGTCGGTATCACGATGGCAATTCTGCAACAGTTCGTCGGCATCAACGCCATCTTCTACTACTCGACGACACTGTGGAAGTCGGTCGGGTTCAGCGAGAATCAGTCCTTCGTCACCTCGGTGATCACGTCCGTCATCAACGTCACGATGACATTCGTCGCGATTCTGTTCGTCGACAGGTTCGGCCGAAAGAACCTGCTGCAGATCGGATCGATCGGCATGTTCGTCGGACTCGTACTGGCTGCCGTGGCGTTCACCCAGGCAGTCGGATCCGGCGACGAACTCACACTCCCCACGCCCTGGGGCACCGTGGCCCTGATCGGTGCAAATCTTTTCGTCATCTTCTTCGCGGCAACATGGGGTCCCATCATGTGGGTGATGCTCGGTGAAATGTTCCCCAACAACATGCGCGCCGTGGCACTCGGGATCAGCACCGCTGCCAACTGGGTGGCGAACTTCTCGATAACTCTCGCGTTCCCACCGCTGACGGAATCGATCGGATTGGGATTCATCTACTCGTTCTTCGCGTTCTTCGCACTGCTGTCGTTCTTCTTCGTCAAGTTCAAGATTCGCGAAACCAAAGGCATGGAACTCGAGGACATGGTCCTGTAGTGCCGAGGAGCAAGACAAGTACGAGGAGGAACTCTGATGCCGATGTTCGTCGTCGAATATTCCTACACTGCAGAGACGTCGGGCGGTCGAGACGACCACCGCACCGATCACCGCGCATGGATTCAGGAGATGGTCCGGCGAAAAACTATTCGATCCTCAGGTCCTCTTGCCGATCACAGCGGCGCGATGTTCATCGTGTCGGCGTCCGATGCGGACGCGGTCTCCCGACTGTTCGCCCACGATCCGTTCGCGCGTGCGGGTCTCGTCGAGGATGTCCGCATCACCGAATGGACACCCGCGATGGGTGAATTCAGCGGCTGAGTTCCCCGCCTGACGCTCTACAGAGCTTTGGCCCACCCTGCGATGCGCTGCGTCAAGTCTGCGGAGGTCAATCCCAACTCGCGGTGAATCTGGTCCCGTGACGCGTGGTCGAGAAATTGCTGTGGCACGCCTACGTCACGGCATACGGTGTCGACTCCGACCGCCCTGAGTGCAGCGGACACGGTGGACCCGATGCCGCCCTGCACGCCAGAGTCCTCGAGCGTGACGACGAGCTGGTAGTCCTCGGCGAGCTTGAGCAGCGACTCGGGCACCGGCAACACCCATCTGGGGTCGACGACGGCAACCGACAGGCCGAGTTCGGTCAGTGCAGCAGCAGTGTCGAGAGCCAATGCCGCGAACACTCCCACCGCGACGATGAGGACGTCTCGCTCGGTCGATTCCGGCTCGACCATGACGTCCAGGACACCGTCGATGCGCCGCAGCGCCGGGATGTCCTCGGTGACTGCGCCCTTCGGAAAACGGAGAGCAGTCGGGCCGTCGTCCGTCGCCAGAGCTTCGCCCAGTTCCTCCCGGAGCGTTGCACAATCGCGTGGAGCTGCCACCCGCATGCCCGGCACTATCCCGAGCAGCGACATGTCCCACATTCCGTTGTGACTCGCACCATCGGACCCCGTGACACCGGCCCGGTCGAGGACGAGCGTCACCGGCAGATTCAGCAACGCTACGTCCATCAGCAGCTGGTCGAACGCGCGATTGAGGAAGGTCGAATACACCGCGACGACAGGGTGCAGGCCGCCGAGCGCGAGGCCCGCCGCCGACGTCATCGCATGTTGCTCGGCGATACCGACGTCGAACAGTCTGTCCGGGTACTTGTCCCCGAACGCCGCAAGACCGGTGGGGCCAGCCATCGCGGCGGTGATCGCCACGATGTCCTCTCGTTGTGCTGCCTGATCGATGAGCTCACGGGAAAAAACGGAGGTCCAGTCCGGCGCGGACTTCGATCGCGCCAGTCCGGTGAGCGGATTGATGATCCCCGTGGCATGCATCTGATCGGCAACGTTGTTCTCGGCATGCGCGTACCCCATGCCTTTACGCGTGACCGCGTGCACGATCACCGGGCCGCCGTACGCCTTCGCGCGCCGAAGTGCAGATTCCAGAGCCTGTTCGTCGTGCCCGTCGACCGGTCCGAGATACTTGATGCCGAGATCGGTGAAGAGAACTTGTGGACTGATCGCGTCCTTCACTCCGGCCTTCATACCGTGCAGCATCGCGTACGCAGTCTTCCCGACGAGCGGAATCCTGCGGACGATGCGGCGCCCGTTGTCGAGAATGCGCTCGTAGCCCGGTTGCAGGCGAAGAGCGGCAAGATGCTCGGCCAAGCCGCCGATAGTCGGCGCATAGGAACGACCGTTGTCGTTCACCACGATGACCAGTGAACGGTCCTTGCCCGCCGCGATGTTGTTGAGAGCCTCCCAACACATTCCGCCGGTGAGCGCGCCATCGCCGACGATGGCCACGACGTGACGGTCCTTCTGGCCGGTGAGCTCGAAAGCCTTCGCGAGTCCATCGGCATACGACAACGAGGCCGACGCGTGCGAGGACTCGACCCAGTCGTGCTCGCTCTCGGCGCGAGACGGGTAGCCGGAAAGTCCGCCCTGCTTCCGGAGGGAGTCGAACGCACCCGTGCGACCGGTGATCATCTTGTGCACGTACGCCTGGTGGCCGGTGTCCCAGATGATCGGGTCGCGAGGCGACTCGAAGATGCGATGGACCGCCAACGTCACTTCGACGACGCCCAAGTTGGGACCGAGGTGCCCACCTGTCGCGGACACGGTCTCCACCAGAAACTCGCGAATCTCTTCAGCGAGATCCACTACCTCGGACGGTGCCAGACGGCGCAGGTCCTCGGGCGTCTGAACGCGAGCTAGAACACCCAACGAGATCGCTCCCTCCGGCCGGAAATCTTCTTGCGTGCAGTTGTGCCGATCGACACGAACTTCTCGATCCCCACAGTCTACGTAGTCTGTCGTAGGTGGGTGCCGGGACAGCTGATCGGGGGGCCTTCCGATCGACAATACTGTGAAGACGCTGCCAGCCCCAACAACTGGGTTCACGGTGGAAAGGTCGTTCCGCTGACTCGACTCCCGTGCGCGACGACTTCGTGTGAAACCCGAGGTCGAAGCATAGTGTTCCCTCATGACGACCGTCGTGGATCAGATCCTTAAGCACGTGTTCGACGCCTGTCAGGGCGACAAGTCCGGGAGCGTTGCCGACTACATCCCCGAGTTGGCGGACGTCACACCCGACGGCTTCGGCATTGCGCTCGCAACGAGCGACGGGTACGTCTACCAAGTCGGCGACACCGCAGTTCCGTTCACCATTCAGTCGATTTCCAAGCCGTTCACCTACGGGCTTGCGCTCGCCGATCGTGGCGAAATCGCTGTCGCCCAGAAAATCGACATCGAGCCGTCCGGCGAGCCGTTCAACGAAATCAGCCTCGATCCGATCACGGAGCGTCCTCGTAACCCCATGATCAATGCCGGCGCGATCACGTCGGCCTCCCTTGTCGCCGGCCCGTCGCCGGAAGCACGATTCGAGCGCATTCGGCGGGCCTACTCGCGGTATGCCGGCCGCGAACTGACGTTCAACACCGCCGTATACGAGTCCGAAGCTCGGACCGGAAACCGCAACAGGGCAATCGGATACATGCTTCGCTCGTTCGACATCATCGAGAGCGATCCTGACGCCGCAGTGGATTTGTACTTCCGACAGTGCTCGATCGACGTGACAGCTGCCGACCTCGCGATGATGGCTGCAACCATGGCCAACAACGGGTCGAACCCTCGGACCAGGGATCGCGCGCTGGCGCCTGCCCTCGTCGAGCGAGTGCTGAGCGTGATGACCACGTGCGGGATGTACGACGGTGCGGGCGATTGGGTCGCCCGCGTCGGAATGCCTGCGAAGAGTGGGGTGGGCGGCGGGGTTCTCGCGGTGCTACCCGGACAGATGGGTATTGCGGTCTACTCACCTCGGCTGGATCAACACGGAAACAGCGTCCGCGGTGTCGCGGCGTGTCGCGAGCTCTCGAAGAAGCTCGAACTGCACTTCCTGCACGTCACCCGAGCCGCCAGATCGGCAATTCGAGGCAAGTACACGGTCGGTGAGGCCCCGTCGCGGAAACGCCGGGGCGACGTCGAACAGGCCGCGCTCGCCCAGTTCGGTGCCCGGGCACGTGTGTACGAACTGCACGGGGACTTGTTGTTCTCCGGTGCCGAAACGGCGGTGCGCGAGATCGGCAACCTCGACGAGGAACTCGATGCCCTTGTCATCGATGTCCGTGGAGTGGACGAGGTCAGCGAGATCGCCCGGACGATGTTCGACAGTCTGCGCAGTCACCTGGCCGCCCGCGGATGTCGGGCCTCGCTCGTCGACCCCCGAGCAGTGATGGGGCAGACCACATCGAGCATCGATCCCGACGCGGTCGCCGGGCGCGTCTTCGGCGATCTGGGGGCTGCGATCCAGTGGGCGGAAGAGCTTCTCCTCGACCGCTACTGCGTCGGACCGCGTCAACCCGAAGTAATCGAGCCACAACAACATCCGGTCCTCAGCGGGCTGACCGAGCAGCAGTACGCACGAGTCGCGTCGGTTCTGACCATCAGACGCTATGCCCGCGGCGAGGTCGTTGTCGAAAGTGGCCAACCCGCGGCCGGATTGTTCCTCGTCCTTGCCGGACAGGTGTCCTCGACGTTCACCTCACCCGGCGGGTCTCGTCACCGCATTTCGACATTGTCGCCCGGTATGAGTTTCGGCGAGATGCCGCTGCTTGCGCAGACGCATTTCATTCTCGACTTCTGCGCCGACACGCCGTTGTCGGTGGCGGTGATATCGGTGCACGACTTCGAGTCGCTCACCGCGAACGCACCCGAGGTCAAGCTTCAGTTGCTGACTTCCTTGGCGACGGGCGCCTACATGCAGATGAACACCGCGATCAAATCCCTCGGGCAGTTCGACGTCGGGCGTTAAGACGACAGCGTCAGCATTGTCAGCACCTCGGTGGGCTGAGGTGATCCACCTGCCGGCTCGAGCGAGAACGCAAAGTTCGTCGATGCCCCCATACCGTCGATGACGGTTCCGTCACCGCCGGCGAGCTGATCTGGAGTCACCAGGCCGACCGATCTCGGCGTGCCGTCCACGAACCACATCTGGTAGTCCTGGCCGGCCGCAGGTTGGGGAACGCCGTCGAGTTCGACGACCACCGAATCCGATTCCCGCGAGTAGGAGACGGTTGCGGTTCCGCCGCCCGGGAAATCTGCCGTCGTCGTCCTGACATCCGGTGCCGCCGCGATCTGTTCGGCCGGGGTGGGAACCGGATCGTTGCCGAGGACCTGATTGGCGACGACGCCACCGCCGACTGCAACGACCACCACGGCCGCCGCAGCCATCATCATCGTTCGCCATCGGTTGCTTCGGCGATCCCGATGTCTCTTCAGACTCGACACGGTGGACGGTGCCGATGGAGTCACCTGCGTCGTACTGCGGATTCCTTCGAGCACACGAGCTTTCAGCTCGTCCGAAGGTTCGATGGCGTCCAGAACCGATACCAGTGCCAGCGTTTCCCGAATCTCGCTGACCGAGATGGTGAACTGGACACGAGAGGTGTAATCGACCGAATCGAGTTCCTGCTCGATCTCGGCGGCCTCGGCCGCGCTCAGAGCATCGAGGGCGTACACCTCTGCGGCGTCGAGCAACCGCTGTCGCGATGCCTCGCTCATGAGGGTGTCACCCCCAGACATGTCTTCAACTTGATCAACCCGTCCCGTATTCGCGATTTGATGGTCGGCACCGCCACACCGAGCCGTTCCGCCACCTCGCGGTAGGTCCAACCGCTGTAGTACGCCATTCGTACCGATTCGCGTTGCGTATCGGTCAGAGTGTCGAGACACGCGATCACGGCGTCGGACTCGAGTCGCTGCGTCACTGCCTCGAGCACTTCGTCGTGTTCGGGGGAATGGCTGATTGCCCCGTACGCGGCTTCACGATCGGTACCGGATTGTTCGGACCGCACACGGTCGACGGCGCGACGATGCGCCAGAGTCATGATCCAGGCAAGTGGACTTCCCTGGTTCGGGTCGTAGTTCGGAGCCGAGCTCCAGATCTGAAGGAAGACCTCCTGGGTCGTCTCCTCGCTGTATCCGGGGTCTCGCAGTACCCGAAGCACCATTCCGTAGACACGGGCGCTCGTAGCGTCGTACAACTCACCGAAAGCGCGCTGATCTCCGGAGGCGACTGCAGCCATCAACCGACGTAGCTTCTCGGCTTCGTCCGCGCGCAGATTTCGCAATTGGGCGCTCGGAACCGCGCACGCTGCGCCGTCCGATGCTGAGCCATCCGCACCAAGGGACACCGACGGGTCGACTTCTGAATCCGGCGTTCCCTCGTCCGGCGAGCCCGAATTCGGAGAGGCACTCACCGGAACAAGATCCCAACTGATTCGATTCTGATCACGTTCATTGATCAAGAGAGTAGTGCTCATGTGGCTCTCACACCGAAACCTCCGCGTTTTCCCGCCGCACAACATATTCGGTACACGCTGCGAAACGGATGGCCGAACGGGAAAATGAATTGCACCTCGCGTCCGCTTCGGACAATCTTGGAGGAATGGGACACATGCCTGCCATCGAGACATCGGGCCTGATCAAGCGGTTCGGCGACAACATCGCAGTGGACGGAATAGACCTCTCGGTACCGAGTGGTGGTGTATACGGCGTGCTCGGGCCGAACGGAGCAGGCAAGACCACCACCATCCGGATGCTCGCGACACTGCTCCCGATAGATGGCGGATCCGCGCGGGTACTCGGCCACGACGTGGTCACCGAGGCCGACCGAGTTCGAAGCAAGGTCTCGCTCACCGGCCAGTTCGCCTCGCTCGACGAGGACCTCACCGGCACCGAGAACCTCGTTCTTCTGGCCAGGTTGTACGGCTACTCCCGCCCGTCGGCACGCTCACGTGCCGACGAGCTTCTGAGCGCGTTCGGCATCGCCGACGCCGGCGGCCGTCAGGTCAAGACGTACTCCGGCGGTATGCGCCGTCGCATCGACATTGCAGCGAGCATCATCGTCACACCCGAACTGATCTTTCTCGACGAACCGACGACCGGGCTCGATCCACGAAGTCGAAATCAGGTGTGGGACATCGTTCGCGCCCTCGTCGCGGGCGGCACGACGGTGCTCCTGACGACCCAGTACCTCGACGAGGCAGACCAGCTTGCCGGGCGAATCGCCGTGATCGATCGAGGGAAGGTCATCGCAGAAGGAACCACGGGCGAGCTGAAGGCGTCCGTCGGTGCCGGATCGCTGCACGTGCGCGTCGTGGATCCGGGCAGGCGTGCCGACGCCGCCGCAATCCTTCGGACACTCCTCTCCGAATCGGTCACCGAAGAAGCCGACCCGGTAGCGCTGTCGGCACGTCTGGACCAGGCGTCTTCGGTGGCTGCCGCGCTTCCGGCATTCGAGGATGCGGGCATCGCCGTGGCGTCGTTCGCCATCGGACAACCGAGCCTCGACGAAGTGTTTCTCGCACTGACCGGGCACACCGCACAAGACGAAACGAACATCGAGACGGAGACAGCATCATGACCACCTCGTTGACCAAGGAAGCTGCTGCAACTGCCGCGGTCGCGGATGTACTCGTCAGCGGTGCATCGCGTCCCCCGAAGCCGAATGCCCTGTCAACCTCGCTCTCGTTCGGCTGGCGGGCACTGCTGAAGATCAAGCACGTCCCCGAGCAACTGTTCGACGTCACGATGTTTCCCATCATGTTCACCCTGTTGTTCACGTACCTCTTCGGTGGCGCGCTCGCAGGTTCGACGAGCGCATACATCCAGTTCCTGCTTCCCGGCATCCTGGTTCAAACCGTCGTGATGATCACGATGTACACCGGGGTGACCCTCAACAAGGACATCGAGAAGGGTGTGTTCGACCGCTTCCGGTCACTTCCGATCTGGCGACCGTCACCGCTGGTCGGCGCACTCCTCGGAGATGTGGTCCGCTACTCGCTGGCGTCGGTGATTGTGCTGGTCCTTGGCCTGGTCATCGGCTTCCGGCCCGACGGCGGCATCGTCGGTGTCGTGCTCTCGATCGCGTTGCTGCTCGTGTTCTCGTTCTGCCTCTCGTGGGTATGGACGATGATCGCCATGATCGTCCGCACCGAAGCAGCCGTCATGGGCGTGTCGATGTTCATATTGTTCCCACTGACCTTCGCCAGCAACATCTTCGTGGATCCTCAGACGATGCCCGGATGGCTGCGAGCATTCGTCGAAGTCAATCCGGTCAGCTTTCTCGTCACGTCGATCAGGTCGCTGATGGACGGCGATCCCGATGCCACGAAATTGGCTGTGACTGCGGCGATGTGCGCGGGATTCCTGGTCGTCTTCGGTCCGATCACGATGCGTCTGTACAACCGCAAGACCTGACAGGAGCCCTCGGCTAGCCTGCTTGCCTACCCGGCTGCCTACCCCGCGCTTGCGCGCGCTCGGTGTCTGCGGACTGCGTCTCGATTCGAACACACGGTTCCGCAGTAGCGCTGGCGGCCCGTGCGCGATACGTCCGCGAACACCTTCACGCAGTCCTCGGCTGCACATCTCCCGAGCCGGTTCATGCCGCGACCGGTCAAATGTAGGGCGGTGCCGACGCTGACCAACGCTCGAATGACCGATCCGAGTGGGATGTTCGGATCGCGATAGTGCATGTGCCAGCCATCACCGGCGTGATTGGTCAGCCTCGGATAGGCCGACGCGCGCGCGAGCAGGTCGTTGAGAATGTCCGCGCGTGCTTCGTCGGTCTCCGCGTCCACGACCCTCACCCACTCGGCGAGGAACGCCGCGGCTTCGGTCGAGTCGGCGTCGGTGGGGACGGTATCGACCACCAGTCCCCCGTCGATGCAACGGCGTCCCAATTCGGCGGCCGAGTTCGGCGGGAAATTGAACAGGTCCACGCCCAACTGCACCGCATATGTTCCGTAAGGGTTGATATGCACAAGACCATTACATCACAGTGGTGTTCATGAACGCGTACACAACCACGACACCCACCCACCACCACTGCTGGACGACGGCGAGCCACCACCGGACAAGCGAAGGAACGATCAGCTACCAGCACTGCTCATGCGGCGCGCAGCGAATTCTCGCACCCGCACAAGAAGCGAACCTTCTTGCAGTCGTGGAAGCCGGCTAGCGGACGAAACGCCCGATGCACTCGACATGGTGGCTGAGCGGAAACGCGTCGAACGCTCGAACGTCGTCGAGGTGAAATCCTGCGTCCGCGTACAGCTTCGCGTCTCGTGCGAACGAGGCAGGGTCACACCCGATGTGCACGATCCGCTCCGGGCCACGAGCGGCTACTGCTGCGACGACGTCTTTGCCAGCCCCGGCCCGCGGCGGATCCAGGACCACGACAGAGGGCGCGGGTAGTGCCTCGACACTGCGCTCGACCCGCCCCGGGGCGAACCGTACCTGCGGCAGATCATCGAGTGCCTGTGCACCATCGGTGGCGGCTCGGCGCGAGAACTCGACGCTCACGACTCGGCCGGTCGGCCCGACACCGTCGGCCAGACTGGCGGCGAACACCCCGACACCGCCGTACAGATCCCAGGCGACGTCGCCGTCCTTCGCATCCGACCACTCGGCTACCACATCGCTGTACACCTGTGCAGCACCTCGATGCGCCTGCCAGAATCCGGTGGAGTCGAGCGCCCATTCACGGCCCGAGACGAACTCGTGCGCGCGTCCACTACCGATCACGGCCTTCTCGGCTCTCGGCTGCGCCGAGGCTGCACGACGTGCGGATGCGCCACGCCGTCCAGGGGATCGACGACCGGTGCGTGACAACGCTGCAGGAGCGATTTCGACGACGTGTCGATCGCCGGCACCATCGACGGTGACGGTCAGCTCCGAGCCCGGTCGCCACTGCGCGTCACCGAGACCGTCGTACGAACCAGCAACAGCCTGGGGGCACGCCAATTCGGGCAGGATCGTCGAGCTTCGATACCGGTGGAATCCAGCTCGACCTGCGCCGTCCACCGCTAGCCGAACCCTGCTGCGCCAGCCGGTTCCGTCTGCGGTGAGCGGAAGTTCCTCCACACTCACCTCGCGGTCGATGCCGGCGACCCTGCGCAGTTGCTCCTGCACCACGGCGGACTTCATCGCCCGACCCGCAGCAATGGTCGTGTGCGAGTAGTCACAGCAGCCGGATCCGCCGGGGCCCGAAATCGGACACAACGGTTCGATGCGGTCCGTAGATCCCGTCACAATGTCGACGGCGTCCGCTCGGCAGAACGAACCTCCACGGTCTTCGGTCACCTTGGCGCGCACGACCTCCCCGGGCAATCCGTGTCGGACGAATATCACACGACCTTCGTGCCGAGCTACACAGAACCCTCCGTGGCCAGGGGAGCCGAGTGTCACCTCGAAGGTCTGACCGAACCAACTCTCGCTCATGGTCATCTTCCCGATGGGGGCTCGTAGCCTCGACGCGAGGCACCTGGTGCGTTCTCGATCGATTCGCGGCGCGCCTTTTCCGAGGACCGAAGCTGCCATGGAACAGAAGTCACCATCACGCCGGGCTGGAACAGCAGCCGACTCTTCAACCTCAGTGCGCTCTGATTGTGCAGGATCTGCTCCCACCAGTGACCGACGACATACTCGGGGATGAACACCGTCACCACGTCGCGCGGCGAGTCACGCCTGACCCGCTTGACGTAGTCCAGCACCGGTTTGGTGATCTCGCGGTACGGCGACTCCACCACCTTGAGCGGAACAGAGACGTCACTGGCCTCCCACTCCCGCACCAGAGCCCTGGTATCGGCCTCGTCGACGTTGACTGTGATGGCCTCCAATGTGTCGGGACGAGTGGCACGTGCATAGGCGAGCGCGCGCAGAGTCGGCATGTGCAGTTTGGACACCAGCACGATCGAGTGAGTTCGACTCGGCAACACACCGTCCCACTCTTCGTTCTCGAGTTCACGTGCCACCGTGTCGTAGTGCTTCCTGATCATCCGCATCATCACGAAGATCGCAATCATCGCCACGATCGCGATCCATGCACCGGCCGCGAACTTGGTGATCAGCACTATCACGAGCACCGTGGCGGTCATCGCGAGCCCGATACTGTTGACGATCCTGGAACGGAACATTCGACGCCGCGATTCCGGATCCTGCTCGGTACGCAGCAGGCGAGTCCAGTGCCGAATCATGCCTGTCTGGCTGAGTGTGAACGAGACGAACACACCCACGATGTAGAGCTGAATGAGCTTGGTCACCTCGGCTCCGAACACCACGACGAACGCGATGGCAGCACCGGACAGAAAGAGAATCCCGTTGCTGAACGCGAGCCGGTCACCGCGCGTGTGCAACTGACGGGGCAAGTAGCGATCCTGTGCAAGTACCGATCCGAGTACCGGAAATCCGTTGAACGCCGTATTCGCGGCCAGCACGAGGATCAACGCAGTGACGATCGTGATGAAGAAGAAGCCGATCGGGAAACCGGAGAACACCGCGTCGGCAAGCTGCGCGATCAGCGTCTTCTGCTGGTACCCATCCGGTGCGCCGACCAATTGTTCGGCCGGATCCATCGCGTACTTGATGCCGATCTTCTGGGCGAGAAGGATGATGCCCATCAGCAACGTGATGCCGATGACTCCCAGAAGAAGCAGCGTGGTTGCGGCATTGCGAGACTTCGGTTTGCGGAACGCGGGCACGCCGTTGCTGATCGCTTCCACTCCGGTCAGGGCGGCGCAGCCCGAGGAGAACGCGCGAGCAACGAGGAATGCGAACGCGATTCCGTACAGATGAGAGTCCTCCTCCACCAGCTCGAACGACGAGGATTCCGCTTGCAGATCCTCGCCGAACACGTAGACCCGCAACAGTCCCCACGCAAGCATGAGCACCATCCCGATCATGAACGCGTAGGTCGGAATCGCGAAGGCGGCGCCCGATTCCCGGATACCGCGCAGGTTGATCGCAGTGATGAGAACGATCGCGACCACTGCGAACGCGACCTTGTGTTCCGCGACGAGAGGGAGTGCCGAGCCGATGTTCGACGCGGCGGCCGAAATCGACACCGCAACGGTGAGCACGTAGTCGACGAGCAGTGCGCTCCCGACGGTCAAGCCTGCGGTCGGACCGAGGTTGACCGTGGCCACCTCGTAGTCGCCACCGCCCGACGGATACGCGTGGACGTTCTGTCGGTAGCTGGCAACGACGACGGCCATGACTACGCAGACGGCAAGACCGATCCAGGGAGTGAAGGCGTAGGCCGAGATCCCCGCCACAGACAGCACCAGGAAGATTTCCTCCGGCGCGTAGGCGACCGAGGACATGGCGTCCGAGGCGAAGACGGGAAGTGCGATGCGCTTCGGTAGGAGCGTGTGACCTAGCTTGTCACTGCGGAAAGGTCTACCTAGCACGAGCCGCTTGGCGGCGGTCGAGAGCTTGGACACGGTGAAAGCGTAGGCGCTCGTACTCCAGCCGGAACACCGGAGCGTCGAAACGCGCCGAACGCTCTCGATTCGCGTTCCGATATGCCCGATTCGACATCGCCACCGAGATCCACCGCTCGATAACCGGGCGGCGGCCCGATACGGTTGGTGTCCGTAACTCTCGCCACCTCTCGAACGCCGGGAGAAACGATCCGAATGGAGCTGGACCTGTGTACGTAGTGGTGATGGGGTGCGGCCGTGTCGGTGCATCGCTGGCAGGCGCTCTCGCACGGATCGGTCACGAGGTCGCCATCATCGATCGGGACGAAACTGCGTTCCTACGCCTCGACCCGTCGTTCGACGGTCATCGCGTGGTCGGGATGGGCTTCGACCGGGATGTTCTCGTCAAGGCAGGGATCGAGAGGGCCGAGGCATTCGCTGCGGTGTCCTCCGGCGACAACTCGAACATCATCGCTGCGCGAGTGGCCCGCGAGACGTTCGGAGTCGAGAAGGTCGTCGCTCGCATCTACGACGCGAAGCGAGCGGCAGTCTACGAACGGTTGGGAATACCGACCGTCGCGACGGTTCCCTGGGCCACGGACCGTTTCCTGCACAATCTGCTGCGTGAGGATCCGACTACCAAATGGCGCGATCCGTCCGGCAGCGTCGCAGTCGTCTTGCTCGACATCCACGAAGGATGGATCGGGAAGAAGTTGTCGCTGCTCGAGGAGTCGACACATTCGCGCGCTGCGTTCCTGATCCGCTTCGGAACCGGACTGCTGCCGGACAAGAAGACGGTGATCCAGTCCGACGACGAGATCTACGTCGCCGCGGTGTCGGGCACCGTCGCCGAAGCCGTTGCGCTCGCATCGAATCCGCCACCCTCCGATGACTGATCGCCACTCCGAACCTCACAGAGACGGGATTTCATGAGAGTCGCAATCGCCGGCGCGGGAGCCGTCGGGAGATCCATTGCCCGAGAACTGATTCGCAACGATCACTCGGTGATGTTGCTCGAGCGCAAACTCGATCATGTCGATCGAGATGCGATCCCCGAAGCCGAGTGGATCCTCGCCGACGCGTGCGAACTTTCCTTGCTGGAAGCCTCGAACCTCGAGACCTACGACGTAGTCATCGCCGCGACCGGTGACGACAAAGCCAATTTGGTGCTCAGCTTGTTGGCCAAGACCGAGTTCGGGGTCAACCGAGTAGTGGCCCGCGTGAACGATCCGCGAAACGAGTGGCTGTTCGACTTGTCGTGGGGCGTCGATGTAGCCGTGTCGACACCGCGCATGCTCGCATCTCTCGTGGAGGAAGCAGTGTCCGTCGGCGACCTCGTCCATCTCATGACGTTCCGCAAGGGAGGGGCCAACCTCGTCGAAGTGACCCTTCCCGAGAACACACCACTCGCAGGTAAACCGGTCCGCAAACTGTCACTCCCGCGGGACGCTGCGCTCGTGACGATCCTGCGCGGGGGACGGGTCATCGTGCCGCAGCAGGACGATCCGCTCGAGGGCGGGGACGAGTTGTTGTTCGTGGCATCGGTGGAAGTCGAGGGCGAACTACGCGCGGCGGTGGGTCTGCAATGACCACATCCAGCGACTCGGCCCAGGTCCGTGACAACCCCGAGCACGCTCGGTACGAGATCCTCGCAGGACAACAGATCGCCGGGATCGAGAAGTACTCACGAGACGGTGACGTCGTGACGTTTCTGCACACCGAGATCTACCCCCAGTTCGAGGGACTCGGTTACGCGAGCATGCTGGTGAGTGCAGCACTCGATGACCTACGCCGCAAGGGATTACGCGTGCGACCGGAGTGTCGCTACGTGGTGGGCTTCCTCACGAAGCATCCCGAGTACCAGGATTTGGTGGCGTGAGTTCCACGTCGGTCGACGACGCCTCGGCGAGGGCGCGGTCGGCTCGACGAACGGCCCAGAACGTCACCAGCAGGGCGACTCCCGTCAGTGGCCAGCCCATGCCGATACGCGCGACGGCGAGCCATCCTGTCTGATCCGCGTCGTAGAGTTGCGACTGGACGAGGTACCGGGCGCCGAAGACCACCGCCCACGCGAACGTGGCGATGTCGTACGACGCAACCGCGCTGCGATTGCTCCGCCACGACGATCCGGCGCTGTTCAGATACCCCCAGGCAACGCCGACGAGTGGCCACCTGGCGATCATCGAGACGACGAACACCCCGGCGTACGCGAGCGAGGTATAGATGCCGAAGAGAAAGTAGCCTTTTGCGTCACCCGTGCGATACGCGATGAACGCGCAGATTCCGACACCGAAGAACCCTGAGATCGCGGGCTGAATCGGTGCACGCTGCACGAGCCGCCACACCATCACACCGAGCGCTACGGCCAACGCCGACCAAATCGCGGCGGTGAGGTTCCAGAAGCTGTTGACAGGTACGAAAGCCAGGACGGGCAGCGTCGACGCCACCAGACCGGTCAGCCCGCCGAGCTGCTCCAGGATGGTCTGTTTGCGGTCCTCGACGTTCTCGCCTTCACTGTCTGTCACACCCACGAGAGTGCCACATCGCCCGGTACGGCCCGCGGAAGGGCGTCAGGAATCGTCGCGGAGTTCGTAGTACGGGTTGTAGACGATCTTGCGACCGTCTCGTTCGCCGACGCGACCACGGATCAGCACAGTCTTCCCGGGCTCGATACCCGCGATCTTCCGTCGACCGATCCACACCAGCGTCACGGGATCGGTGCCGTCGAAGAACTCTGCTTCGATGTTCGCGTTGGCGGCTTTCGAACACGCATCGACGCTGCGAAGCCGGCCTAGCATAGTGACTTCATCGCCGCGGGAGCAGTCACAGGCGCGCTTCGCACCGGACGCTTCGGACGACTCGGCCATTTCTTGGGCGTCGAGTTCCTCGACGTCCTCGGTCAACTTCCGCGTCAGCTTGCGGAAGTATCCTGCGGCGGCGGGTGCCATTGCGCGCTCCTGGAGCATTTACGACGGGTTGTGCCACCTCGATGGCGTGTACTTCCGCCACTGTAGACCTGCTGATCGCGTACGGCCAACCGCACCGTTCGGGCTCCCCCCGAGGACGATTTCACCGGGTGCAAGTGCACAATGATCGGAATGAGAGAATGGCCCTCACACGCCGTTGTGCTGCCTGGCACGGGGAGCGATGCGCAGTTCGCTGCGGAAGCGTTCGCGCCGGCTTTGGCCGCAGTCGGGACGTCCACCGAGGCGATCGAACCCGATCCGACCGATGTCGTTGCATCGTACGAAGCAGCTCTCGACGCTGCTGCTTGCGAACACGGCCCGATCATCATCGGCGGAATCTCGATCGGCGCTGCCGTCGCGGTGGCGTGGGCGTCACGTAACCCCGGCCGGGCGTACGCAATCCTTGCGGCGCTTCCGCCTTGGATCGGTCCACCGGGCGACGCTCCGGCGGCGGCCAGCGCGCGGTACACCTCGCGACGACTGGTCGACGAGGGGCTGGCGGCCACCACTGCCGAGATGGTCGCATCGACTCCGACATGGCTGGCCGAGACGCTTACGCGGTCATGGCGGGCGCAATGGCCTGACCTACCTGCGGCGTTGCTCGAGGCATCTGCGTATACGGCACCGGATAGAGAAGTACTGGCCCGGTTGCGCGTGCCGACAGCGATCGTGGCGGCCGTGGACGATCCGGTTCACCCGTACGACGTGGCGCGAATCTGGCACGCAGACATAGCCGGGTCCTCGTTGTCGACCGTGACCCTCGCGGACATCGGCGCCGACCCGGGGATAATCGGAGCGCGCGCCGTCAGTGCACTGTCGGCCTCGCTCGAACGGTAGGACTCCCCCGTCCCCAGCCCTCTGCGTGTCAGCCGCCGAGTTGTTGCATTGCCGAGCCCGACGAGCCTCGACGTGGGCCCTCGGTGGGTCCGACAGGCGCGGGCGAAGCCGGAGGCGGCTGGGCGTTGGATCGAGCAGCCTGCTCTGCCTGCTGTTGTTGCGCGGCTGCCAGCTGAGCGGTCAGTGCGGCGGGAAGGACGACGGGAAGCGGTGTACGCACCGGATGCGGATCGGTGCCGCGGTCGACGACGGTTTGCGACAGCACGTCCCGAGCGATCTTCACGAGCGGAGAGTCGTTGTTCACGTTCCCTGCTGGACCGGCGAGCACGCAGCGGACCATCCACCGGTATCCGTCCACTCCGATGAAGCGCAGATCTGCATTCGCGGTGACACCGAGTAGCTCTCGTCCCCACGGACCGGTCTCGATCGAGACGTCGGACTTGTCGTTGCGGAGCGATTCTGCAAGATCCGCAGCGACTTCACGCCACTGACCAGGAGACTTGGGGGCCGCATACGCTGCAATGGTGATCCGGCCGTATTGCGTGACGACGTGCACCGCTTGCGGGGCGCCCGCCTGCGTCATCTCGACCTGAAGCTGTCCGCCCGCCGGCAGCGGCACCAGCACCGACCCGAGGTCCAGTCGAGTCTCGGCGAGCGCGTCTCGCTCCTCGTCGAGTTCGCCAAGATCGAACGGTCCCTGGTCGGGATCGAGTCCCCCGGGTGCCGCGTCATCCTCGGAAGCACTGTCCTCGGAGATGTCGGGGGTTTCGTCGGCGACGAACCCACCCTCCGTCTCGTCGGGAAGGCCAGAGCTTTTCTTGCGACGTCCGAACATGATCAGTTCTTTCCTTCTGGAATCGGGGTGTGCGCCAAGCTTGCGTGACCGCCGCTCGAACCGTATCCACCACTGCCTCGCGCTGTTTCGTCCAGCGAGTCCACCTCGAGAAACGTCACCAGCTCGACCTTCTGGACCACGAGCTGCGCGATGCGATCGCCGCGTACCAGGTCGATCGTCTCCCGGGGGTCCAGATTGATCAGGCAGACCTTGATCTCGCCGCGGTAGCCGGCGTCGATGGTCCCCGGCGAGTTCACTATGGACAGACCGGACCGCGCTGCCAACCCGGAGCGCGGATGAACGAGGCCGACGGTGCCGAGAGGGAGCGCCACGGCGATACCGGTTCCGACTACCATCCGCTCCCCCGGCGCGATGGACGCATCGGCAGTGACGTGCAGATCGACGCCTGCGTCGCCCTCGTGCGCGCGCTGCGGCAGAGGTAAGTCCGGGTCCAGCCGCGTCACCCGAACCTGTTGAGGCACGGACATGCCGTGGTCAATGGTGGAATCGTCTCTCACGTGCTCCGAGACTACGCTGCCCGACCCGTCGCAGGAGTGGAGCCTAGTCACGCGTCCCCGGGGAAAGGTTAGGCTGGAGGACGTGCCACAGGACTCACACCGCGATCTCGAATCCGACGCCCCGACGAGCGACGGGGCCAGGGACGACCTTGTCCATTCGGAGAAATTGTGGGTGCCGCTCTGGTGGTGGCCCGCAGGTCTTGCAGTGGGAGCCCTCCTCGCAGCCGAAGTGCACATGGGCGCACCCGGGTTGCGCGCCTGGCTTCCGTACGTGCTCCTCCTACCATTTCCGATCTGGGCTCTGTACTGGCTCAGTCGAATGACGGTCGAGGTCTCTCGCGACGGGTCTGGCGTAGGCGAACTGCGCGTCGGACAGGCGCACCTGCCCTTGGACGTGATTGCGACGGCAGCCGTCGTTCCCGCGACAGCAAAAAGTGCGGCGTTGGGAAGGCAGCTCGATCCCCTTGCCTTCGTACAACACCGCACCTGGGTCAAACAAATGGTTCTGATAGTTCTCGACGATCCCGACGACCCCACCCCCTACTGGTTGGTCAGCACCCAGCGGCCGGAAGATCTGGTCGCTGCCCTGGCTCGGCCCACCCCCGGAGATCACGCCTGAGCGGTCTCGGCCTCACCTTCGTTCGGACGAACACTTCCCGGTCGATCACACCGCTGCGTAGATTACGCAGCGCAGTCGCGGCAGATGAGTACGCCGCTCGCATCGCTTGCCAGTCGACTGCGGTGATGGACCAGGAAACAGCTGGAGCACGTGAACTCGTCCGCCTGCTTGGGGACAACACGGACCGATAGTTCTTCCCCGGACAAATCTGCGCCCGGAAGCTCGAACGACTCTGCCGTGTCCGACTCGTCCACGTCGACCACAGCGGACTGCGCCTCGTTGCGGCGTGCCTTCAGCTCCTCGAGCGAATCTTCCGACACATCATCGGACTCTGTTCTTCTCGGTGCGTCGTAGTCGGTTGCCATTGTTCTTTCGTACCCCTTGTTCTAGTGCATGTATTTGGTGAAAACGTCGTGCACTCGTGCCGGCGAGTTCGTCGGCCGCGGGGATCGCGCCTCATGCTGTCTTCACCGTCTCGTGTTCTGATCCGGTTCGTCTCTCCAACGGACGACAGTGATGCAAGGTGCCCGAGAAACTACCCGGGTAATGCCCGAACGATCGAGGTTGAAACCCGATCGAGACCTCACCTTTCTGTGCCGTCCACCACGGATTCGCTTCACTTTCGAAACCACCGGGGCCGCCAGACAATAGCCGAACCGCGTGACTTTGGCGAAACCGAATCGCCGAACGGTTCTCTTTTCGCCTGACAACCCCGTTGAACACCATCGACCCGCCAGACATTCCATGCCTGTGCAGCGACCTTCGTTCCGAAGCCAACTACAGTGAGCACGCACGCCGAGCCCGTTGCTCGAACGTCGGCGCGCACATGAAGATCCAGCGAAGGAAAGGCGTGTCCACACCGTGGTTTCACTGATCACCGAGGGCGACTCTGTCGACGATCGCGGCCGTCCTTTTCGGCGGAGGCGTGTGCTTCCGATCATGATCGTGCTTCTTGCGTTGGCGCTTCTCGGTGTCTTCACCTGGGTCCGGGTGTTCACCTCCGACGAAGCAGTGACTGCCACAGTCGAATGCAACGAGCCCTCCACGGCACCGTCGAGCGACGGAACGGTCCCCGCGCCCCTCGGCGAACGAGTCGATCGCTCTGCACTGCTCGATGTCGAACCCGCCGCTCTCTCGGCGACCAAGGTGCGAGTGTTCAACGCAAACGGCGAGCGCGGGCAGGCCGCCACGGTCGCAGCGGATCTGAGCGAATACGGTTTCGCGAGCGCGCCGGATGTGCAGGTCGGAAACGATCCGGTGTACCTCGATCAGAACATGCAGTGCCAGGGTCAGATCAGGTTCGGCGCAAACGGCCTTGCCGCGGCCAGCGCCGTGTGGCTGGCAGCTCCGTGCGCCGAACTGATCCAGGACGGCCGCGGCGACGACACCGTAGACCTGGCGTTGGGTACGTACTTCCAGAGTCTGCAGCCCAATACCGACGCCGAGTCCGTACTTCAGTCGCTGGCGGGTGTGACGCAAGGTTCAGCCCCCGCCCCACTCGACATCGAACTCCTCGAGGCTGCGCGCAGCGCACGCTGCTGACAATCGCCTCAGTCGATCGGGATGGCGTCGAGCGCGCCGATCGACTCGAGGCACTCGAGGAATTGACGTTCGATGCCCGGCGCGACCGCGACCGTGATCGAACCACCTGCTGTTGTCGAAGTCGGGCTCGGAAGCACGACAGCGGCCCCGGCTTCTTCGGCGACGAGAGATCCTGCGGCCCAATCCCATGGACTGAGACCGTGTTCGAAGTGTGCGTCGACGGCACCGGACGCGACCATGCACAGGTCGAGCGCTGCTGATCCGACACGCCGGATGTCGCGTATTCGAGGGAGCAATTCGGCGATGATCCGCCCCTGAGCAGTGCGTCGTGACGCGCCGTATCCGAACCCGGTAGCAACGAGCGCAAGTGCGAGTTCGGATACCGGATTACAGGTGAGTTCGACCGCGGGGCCGTCGGATCGGGTCATGGTGGCGCCCTCCCCGCGAGCCGCGCTGTACGTGACATCCCGAGCAACATCGACGACGACTCCGGCAACGCTGACACCGTCCACCTGAGCGGCCACCGAGACCGAGTACGCGGGGAGTCCATACAGGAAGTTGACCGTGCCGTCGATCGGATCGAGCACCCATCGAATTCCTCGCACCGATTCCGTCTGCCCGCCGCCTTCTTCGCCGAGGATCAGGTCGTCGGGACGCCGTTCGGCGAGCAGCGTGCGAAGCAGTTGTTCCGTCTCCGTATCGACGATGGTGACGGGGTCCGTGGGCGTGCTCTTCGTCTGGACCGGTGTCGACGAAGTGGCAGACGCCCCACGCACGTCGCCACCGAACACTTCGGGCCGACGGGTTCGCACGTGTGCCGCCGCGATTCGTGCGACTTCGCGGGCGATCTCCAGAAGTTCTCGATTGCTCGGGTGGGAGGCGTCGTCTGGTTTCGGCACGTGCACCATCGGATCACAGGTCGGGGCGTGCGCACCACTCGAACGATTCGTGTTCCGTTCATGGCCCTACCGATTCCGCGTACGGGCACTATTCTTTGGGAGCACGGTACTCACCGAGGACGGGCATTCGTGCGTACGAGGAAGTTCCACGACATCAGGAGCGCACGCCACATGACACAGGCAGTTACGGAATCGACGCCGACGGACTCACGGCAACGCCAGGGATTCGGCGTCGATGTGGGCGGCAGCGGCATCAAGGGCGGAATCGTGGATCTGGTGACCGGCGAACTCGTCGGCGACCGATACAAGATCGAGACTCCACAGCCATCGACTCCCGACTCCGTGGCGGCAGTGGTAGCAGAGATCACAGCATACTTCGACTGGACCGGACCGGTCGGTGTCACGCTGCCCGCCGTCGTCACCGGAGGGATCGCCCGGTCGGCGGCCAACATCGACAAGTCGTGGATCGACACCGACGCCAAGGCTCTGTTCTCCTCCGCACTCGGACACTCCAACGTCACTGTCCTGAACGACGCCGACGCGGCGGGCGTCGCCGAGGATCGCTACGGCGCGGGCAAGGACAAGAGCGGGGTCGTGGTCCTCCTCACGTTCGGAACCGGCATCGGTTCGGCCCTACTGCACAACGGTGTACTTCTGCCCAATACCGAGTTCGGCCACCTCGAAGTCGACGGCATGGAAGCGGAGCATCGGGCCGCGTCCTCGGTGAAAGAGAACAAGGGCCTGTCCTACAAGGAATGGGCCAAGGAGGTGTCGAAGGTACTTCAGACGTTCGAGGCGCTTCTGTGGCCCGATCTTTTCATCGCCGGAGGCGGAATCAGCCGAAAGAGCGAAAAGTGGATTCCGCACCTGACCAACAGAACACCGGTGGTCGCAGCCACATTGTTGAACGCCGCGGGCATCGTCGGCGCTGCCCTGGCGGCCGACACAGCAGCCCATACGGACCAGGCTCGGTAACAAAGTCTCGACGGGTCGTTACAATGGTTGATGCCGGTCTGCACGCCGGCACAATCGACAAGACCTCTCCGCCGGAAACCACTCTGGCGTGACGCCGCACGACACCGTCACGAAAGGGCGTACGTGGCAGCCACCGATATCCGTCAGACCGTAGATTCAGCAACAGAGTCTGCGTCCCCTGCACCTGCTGCGGAGGCACCGAACGGCACGATCCGAGAGGTCGACGCCGCTCCGGCGGCTAAGACCACCGCACCGGCGAAGAAAGCAGCGCCGAAGAAGGCTCCCGCAAAACGAGCGGCATCCAAGAAGGCACCCGCGAAGAAGGCTACGGCCAAGAAGGCTGCCGACGGGTCTCCCGCGGCAGAGGGCGACGAGGATGTCCCCGGCATCGATGAGATCGACATCTCGGACGGCGACATCGCCGCTGCGGCCAACGACGTAGTCGAGGTCGTAGCCGCTGGTGACGACACCGAGGACGACGCAACTTCCGAACCCACCGCCGAGGACAAAGCATCGGGCGATTTCGTCTGGGACGAAGAAGAGTCCGAGGCTCTACGTCAGGCTCGCAAAGACGCCGAGCTCACCGCGTCGGCCGACTCCGTTCGCGCGTACCTCAAGCAGATCGGCAAGGTCGCACTGCTCAATGCCGAGGAGGAGGTCGAGCTTGCCAAGCGCATCGAGGCCGGCCTGTTCGCCACGGAGAAGATGCGTGAGTTCGCCGAAAAGGGTGAGAAGCTCCCAGTAGCTGCACGACGCGACTTCACCTGGATCTGCCGCGACGGCAACCGCGCGAAGAACCACCTGCTCGAAGCCAACCTCCGCCTCGTCGTATCGCTCGCAAAGCGCTACACCGGGCGTGGAATGGCCTTCCTGGATCTGATTCAGGAAGGAAACCTCGGCCTGATTCGCGCGGTCGAAAAGTTCGACTACACCAAGGGTTACAAGTTCTCGACGTATGCGACGTGGTGGATTCGCCAGGCAATCACGCGTGCGATGGCCGACCAGGCGCGGACCATCCGCATCCCGGTCCACATGGTCGAGGTCATCAACAAGCTCGGCCGCATCCAACGTGAACTCCTTCAGGATTTGGGCCGTGAGCCCACGCCGGAAGAGCTCGCGAAGGAAATGGACATCACCCCTGAAAAGGTGTTGGAAATCCAGCAGTACGCTCGCGAGCCGATCTCGCTCGATCAGACGATCGGCGACGAGGGCGACAGCCAGCTCGGCGACTTCATCGAGGACTCCGAGGCCGTGGTCGCTGTCGACGCGGTGTCCTTCACCCTGCTGCAGGATCAACTGCAGTCAGTGCTCGAGACCCTGTCCGAGCGGGAGGCAGGCGTGGTTCGATTGCGGTTCGGCCTCACCGACGGACAGCCGCGGACGCTGGATGAGATCGGGCAGGTCTACGGCGTGACGCGCGAGCGCATTCGTCAGATCGAATCCAAGACCATGTCCAAACTTCGTCACCCGTCGCGTTCGCAGGTTCTGCGCGACTACCTCGACTAGTAGTCACGCACACCGGTCCGTAGAACATCGAAGAGCCGTCGCTGTCCAAGCGGCGGCTCTTCGTGTGCCCGGGTGCACCTCATCCCTTCGGCTGACGAACTGAGGGGACCGATGTGCTGTGATGGTTGGGTGCGCCGGTGGTCCGACCTATCTGCAGAATCACGGGACCTTCTCGTCGTCGCCGCACAGTTCGCCTTCTGCTGCGCCCTGTATGCGACGAACATCTACCGATTCGTGCCCGATCGGGTGGACGTGCCGCTGTGGGGGCGCATCGCTGTGCTCGCGCTGCTCTGCGCGTGTTCCCTCCTCCGCCGGCGTGCGCCGGTCATGGCGCTCGGCCTGGCGGTCGTTCCATTCGGCCTCGATCTGATGCTCGGCGCGACACTGCCCGTGTGGCTGATCGTCTCGGACCTCGTCTATTGCGTGGCGCTCTACGGCACCGATCGCCAATCGATCGGCATCCTGCGTCTGAGCGCAGCAGTGTCCGTGCTCACGTGTGGGCTGGTGTACGCGGTCACGGGCGAGGGGCAGGAAGTGATCGTCACGATCGGCGCTGCAGCTGCGTTCCTCGGAACTCCACTGTGGTGGGCGCGGAGCGTGCGACAACACAAGCAGATCGCGCGCACCGAATTCGAGAGGGCAGAAGCAGCCACCGTCATTGCCGAACTTGATCGGCGCGCCGCCGTCGAGGCCGAACGCGCCCGCATGGCACGCGATCTTCACGACGTGGTCGCCGGACACTTGTCTGCCATAGCGATTCAGTCCGCAGCCGCGTTGCGGATCGTCGAGACGCGTGACGGCAGGCCAGTTGGAATCGGTGGACCCGGCGTTCACGACATCGTGACGTCGATTCGCGCCAACAGCATCGACGCATTGACCGAGATGCGCTCGATGATCGGCCTTCTCCGCGGCGACGGTGCAGAGGACGAGCCTCTCTCACCAGGTCGTGTCGAGGAGCTGCACCGACTCGTCACGTCGGCGCGGGCAAGCGGTACCGACGTGCACATCGACGGCGATTTTACACCTGGTGCTCACCGCACAACTGTCCTACCGGCCGCGGTGGACCACGCCGCGTATCGCATCGTGCAGGAGGCGTTGACCAACGCAGTCGTGCACGCCCCCGGCGCCGCGACCGGCGTGGACATCAGGTGTGACGGCGATGCACTCACCATCGTGATCACCAACGACATGACGCCGACGGATTCGGACCATCCTGGAAGGGTCGACGGTCGTACAGGGACGGGGCTTGCCAACATGAGACAGCGCGCGGAACTACTCGGGGGCATGCTGCACGCGGGTTGCGAGGGCGACCGGTGGTGCGTGAAAGCAGTTCTGCCTGTAGAGAAGAGCACCGCCCGATGATTCGAGTGCTGATCGCCGATGATCATGCGGCCATTCGATCGGGGCTGAAGACGATCGTCGAGTCGGCGACGGGCTTCACCGTCGTCGGCGAGGCGGCCGACGGCTACGAAGCTGTCGATCTCGCTGCGCACCGCACTCCCGACGTCGTACTCATGGACATTCGAATGCCTGGCCTCGACGGAATCGAAGCAACGACCAGGATCATCGCCGGTCGATTCGCTCGCGTCCTCGTGCTGACGACATTCGACATCGACGACTACGTTTTCCGTGCGCTCCAAGCGGGTGCGTCCGGGTTCGTCCTCAAGTCGGTATCAGCAGAGAACCTCCTTGACGCGATCTCGGCGGTACATGCCGGCGACGGGGTGTTGGCTCCGCAGGTGACGCGGACGCTGATCGACGCCTTCGCGTCCGGCAGTCATTCGCCGGCCATCGAGGCACCGCAGGGGTTGACCGATCTTACCGACCGGGAGCGAGACGTACTTCGGTGTCTCGGCGACGGATTGTCGAATGCGCGGATTGCGCGACAGCTCTTCATCGGCGAGACGACGGTCAAGACGCACGTATCGAGAATTCTGGCGAAGCTCGGCGCGGACTCACGAGTGCAAGCCGCGATTGTGGCTCGGTCGCTGCCGGCTGCGACCGAGCCCGGCCATCACAGTTCTGGCGCAACGAATTCTCCGTTCGCATCCGGTACATAGCGCACGACCGTCGTGACGGCTGCCATCGGCAACGGCCCGTACAGGTGTGGGAACAACATCGATTGGGGATCGCCCGGTACACCCGGCTCCCACCGCACGGGGGCGCCGAGGCGACTCGGGTCGAGGACCAGGAGCACCAGGTCGTCGCGACCTGCGAACAGCCGATTCGCCGGAAGATGAACCTGTGTGGGTGTGGACAGGTGCACGAATCCGGTGTCGGCGAGAGAAGCCGGGCGCAGTTCGGGCGAGGTTCGGGCAGCATGCCAGTCGTCGGCGGCGCAGATGTGCAGCAGTGTGTCGGTGGATTCGGTCACGAGAACGATTCTGTCAGTGCAGGTCAGGCCAGCGCAGGTCAGTGCGGCGGCAATTCCTCGGTACTGACGGCACGTTCGCGGGCTGAGCTACCGCCGATCACGACCGCCGCAACGACCGCAACGATTCCCGCTCCCTCGGCGACGGTGGGCAGTTGCGAAAGCACAACGGCTCCTACGACTGTCGCTGTAGTAGGAAGTAGCGCCAGGAGCAGGGCGAAGCGTGCTCGCCCGATCCTGACCAATACGACCTGGTCCAAGACGTAGGGCACGACGCTGGACAGCAATCCGACCCCGAGGCCGAGCATCCACACCCGCGGCTCGAGGAACACGTCCGCATCCGTCCACAGAACGGGTCCGAGCAGAGCGGGAGCAAGGATGACGGTGGCGCCCGCCATACCGACCGCGAGATCATCGATTCCATTGCCTGCGTCCGCAACCCGCTTGCCCACCAATATGTAGACCGCCCAGAGGCCGGCTGATGCCAGGGCAAACCCCACACCTGGTAGTCCTACCGAACTCCCGTCGAGTTGAGCACTGGCAATCGCGAGCACGCCCAGAATCACCAGACCGAGCGCAATCGTGTCGCGAATGCGCTTCGACCCGGCTGCCGCGACAGCGACCGGACCGAGAAATTCGATCGCAACAGCTGCTCCCAATGGAATGCGGGCTATCGCCTCGTAGAACATGACGTTCATCCCGACTGTGGCCAGCCCGAACAGTGTGGCGATCATCACTTTTCGGCCCGTCCATCGACCTGCGCCGGGCGGACGTCTCCACGGTCGTCGCCACGCGAGCAGCACGACCGCCGCGCCCAGTGCTCGAAGCCAGGCAACTGCCGCCGGATCCAGGGTGTCGAACAGAAACACTCCGATTGCCGCGCCGACGTATTGACACAGACCACCCACCACGAACAGCGCCGGAATACCGAATTGGGCACCTACCCCGGCCGTCGCCACGCCTCGTGTCACCGTTCGACAGTAGACGGCGAGTACGACACGCCCGGAATCAGCTCTAAGCGAACAGATCTTGACCGTGGATGTGCGGCCAGCAGGTTCTCTTGTGTTTCGTGTTAGTGACAACACAAAGAAACGTCTACGGGAACAACGCGTGACTGCCAATCGTCTGAAAGAGTGTACGGACCGCGCCATACCGACGCGGCGGACCGGCCCCAGGCAATCGGGTTACACCGAACGCCAGTACGGAGGAGTCATGCCCGGAACTTTGACCAGCCCACAATTGACAGCTGCCGACCGGTGCGACCGGTGCGGTGCAGGGGCTCGCGCACGAGTTGTGCTCTCGACCGGCGGAGAACTGCTGTTCTGCGGTCACCACGCCAAGGAGCACGAAGATCGACTGCGTGAAGTGAACGCAACGGTGATGACCGAATCGGACTCCACGGTGTAGTCGGCTCGCTCGCAGGACACATCGGCAGAAATCTGAACACTCGACAATCTTCAGGAGAACGGGCGTCCACTCGAAGTGGACGTCCGTTCTCGTGCGTTCAGGTCACATCTTGCGGAGCTGCGTGATTCGTTCGCTCAACTGATCTGCCGTGGCCATCGCCGTGGGTGGGCCACCGCACACGCGTCGTAGATCGCCGTGAATCACGCCGTGCGGCTTTCCGGTGCGGTGGTGGTACACCGCGACCAAACTGTTGAGTTCGCGGCGGAGAGCGGCCAGCTGACCGGACGTGGACACCCGCTCGGACGCGGCCGGCGGCGGCACCGCAGGGCCGGGCGCAGACGGCTTCTCCAACTGCTCTTGCTGGCGTTGACGCAGCAGATCACGCATTTGCTTGGCGTCGAGCAGTCCAGGTAGGCCGAGATAGTCCGCCTCCTCGTCGCTACCCGAGAACGTGGCGGTTCCGAACGACGAGCCGTCGTAGATGACCTGATCCAGCTCGGCATCCGCGCCGAGGGAGGTGTATGCCTTCTCCTCCTCCCCCAGTTCGTCCTTCTGCTTGTTCGCATCCGCGAGGAGATCGTCGTCGAGGCCGTCCTTCTCGCGGTGCGGCTTTCCGAGAACGTGGTCGCGCTGCGCCTCGAGCTGGCTGGCGAGATCGAGCAGTACCGGGACCGAGGGGAGGAAGACACTCGCCGTCTCGCCCGGACGCCGAGATCGCACGAACCGACCGATGGCCTGAGCGAAGTACAGCGGGGTCGACGCGCTGGTCGCGTAGACCCCGACCGCAAGGCGGGGTACGTCGACGCCCTCGGACACCATCCTGACTGCGACCATCCACTTCTGATCGCTCTTGCCGAACTCGGCAATTCGAGCGGACGACGTCGGGTCGTCGGACAGCACGATGCAGGGAGTCTCACCGGTGATCACTTCGATGAGCTTCGCGTACGCACGCGCAACAGTTTGATCGGTGGCGATGACGAGGGCCCCGGCGTCGGGCATCCCGCCGCTACGCAACTGCCCGAGCCGAGTGTTGGCCGCTAGAAGGACCGCAGGCATCCAGTCGCCCTGCGGATCGAGGGCCGTGCGCCACGCCCGCGCGGTCTGTTCGGCACTCAACGGTTCGCCCAGACGGGCTGTGAACTCCTCGCCGGCGTTGTTTCGCCACCGGGCTTCGCCCGAGTAGGCGAGAAAGACGACAGGCCGAACGACGCCGTCCGCGAGCGCATCCGAGTACCCGTAGGAGTGGTCCGCCCGCGAGCGCATCAGGCCCTCGTCGTCGGGTTCGTAGTTCACGAACGGGATGGGGCTGTCGTCGCTTCGAAACGGCGTACCTGTGAGTGCGAGGCGCCGCGTCGCGTCGCTGAACGCTTCGCGGATGCCTTCGCCCCAGCTCTTGGCGTCGCCTCCGTGGTGGATCTCGTCGAGGATGACCAGAGTCTTTCTGGCCTCCGTACGTACGCGGTGTCGGAACGGGTGCGACGCGATCTGCGCGTACGTGACGACGACGCCGTGGTAGTCGCTCGACGTCTGGCCGGTGGAGTTGGAGAAACGTGAATCGAGCGCGATGCCCACCCGGGCAGCGGACTCGGCCCACTGGTGCTTCAAGTGTTCCGTCGGCGCGACGACGGTCACCTGATCCACCGTTCGATGGGCAAGCAGCTCGGAAGCAACGCGGAGAGCGAAGGTCGTCTTACCTGCTCCAGGCGTAGCGACGGCCAGGAAATCCTTCGGTGCGGACACCAGATACTTCGTCAAGGCACGTCTCTGCCACGCACGCAGCGGGGCTCCACCCGCTGGTGCGGCTGCGTGTGTGGGGTGGTCTGTGGTGTCGGTCATGTCAGCGCTCACTGGCCGCCGGTTCCTGGCATCGATCGAATTCCTCGCGCTCTCGGTAGCCCTGCAGTGTCCGCCGTGGAGCCTATCGCTCCGCACCGACCGAACCCGCATCGGAAGAGATGTGACCTTTTCGACGTGCGAGCGACACGCCGAACGGCCACACCGAGGGTGCAACGAGCGCGCGCGGCCATCGTCGGGAATGCTGGAGAGACCATGAGCGAAACTGCAGGTGCACCGGAGAAGCTGTCGTCCGGGCGACCCCTGCGCCTCATCTGGGTGGTGACGCGGCGCACACTGAGCAAAGCCTGGGACGATTCGATCTTCAGCAAAGCGGCGACTGCCGCGTTCTGGCAGACGCTGTCCTTGCCACCCCTGCTGCTGGGGGTGCTCGGAAGTCTCGGCTTCGTTGCCGGCTGGTTCGGACCGAACACGATCGACATCATCGAGTCCAAGATCATCACCTTCAGCAGCACCGTCTTCAGCGACAGCGTCGTCGACGGCATCATCGAACCGACGGTTCAGGACGTACTCCAGCAGGGACGCGGCGAAGTCGTGTCCGCCGGCTTCGTGTTGTCGCTGTGGGCCGGGTCGTCCGCCATCTCGACGTTCGTCGACTCCATCGTCGAGGCACACGGTCAGCAGGACGCTCGGCATCCGATCTGGCAGCGCATCTTCGCACTCCTGCTGTACGTCGCATTCCTCGTCGTCGCCGTGTTGGTGCTGCCGCTCGTGGCACTCGGACCGACCTACGTCCAGGCACTGCTCCCGAGTTCGTGGTTCGAGATCGGCAGCGAGCTCATCGACGTCCTCTACTACCCCGCGGTCGGATTGCTGCTGATCGTCGGGCTGACGACGCTCTACAAGGTAGCGCTGCACACCTCGTTGCCGTGGCACCGTCTACTGGGCGGGGCGCTCTTGGCCGGCGTGTTCTTCATGATCGCGAGCGCTGTCCTGCGCTTCTACCTGACCTGGATCACCGGAACCGGCTACACCTACGGTGCGCTCGCGACGCCGATCGCGTTTCTGCTCTTCACGTTCTTCCTCGGTTTCGCCGTCGTACTGGGCGCCGAGTTCAATGCAACCATCCAGGAGTATTTCCCGGCGCGCGCTACCAGAATCGAGCAGATGCGGGAATGGCTCGCAGCGCAAACCGCGTACGAGGAATCGGGACCTGTCACCGCAGTCGCATGGCGGCTGGCTACCGGCCCGATTCGGCTTGCAGGGGACCGCACGAGATCGAGCGATTCCGATGACAAGCCCCGGTAAGGCGACGGACGACGCCGAGACCGTCGCCCAACCGAACTCCCCTCGTCAGTCGCCTTTCTTCAAACCTTCGTAGACTTTCTTGCAGTCGGGACACACCGGCGAGCCCGGCTTCGCGGACTTCGTCACGGGGAACACTTCGCCGCACAGCGCCACGACATGGGTTCCCATGACCGCGCTTTCGGCGATCTTGTTCTTCTTGACGTAGTGAAAGAACTTCGGCCGGTCGTCATCGGTGGTTTCGTCGGGGGCGATATCGGGGCGATCCTTGGTCTGAGTGCTCATGCCTCGATTATTCCGCACAAGCGCCCGGTGAGACCAACAACGCCGACGAGTGCATTCGAAGCGAGGTAGTGACACAGTGGAGTCATGACGCGTACACCCGGGTTCTACAGCTCGGCCGAAAGCGGCTCGGCCAGGCACCCAGCACTGATCACCGAAGCGCAGACGTCGGTCGAGGAGCAGCACCGCGCGCGCGTGAAGAAGTACATGTTCATCATGTCGTTCCGAATCCCAGCCCTCGTGCTGGCGGCCGCCTCGTACAGCATCTGGGCCAACCCCTGGATAGCGATGGCCATCGTCGGGGCGTCCATCCCGCTCCCGTGGATGGCAGTGCTCATCGCAAACGACCGTCCTCCCCGCAGCAAGGACGAGGTCAGCCGCTACGACGGACGAGGCACCGAGCGAACGGCGATCGAGCCACGCGCACACAAGGTGATCGAGGCAGCCGAGGACTGAGTTGTTCGAGAGCCCGCCTGCCTACTGAGACACTGTGCAGGTGACTGGAACGCTGCTTTCCGCCTGCCCTGCTCTTCGCGAGGCCTTCGTCCGCTGCCGGTACGACGCCGACGCTCTTCTCGACGCCCTCGGCGACGATGCGCACGCCGCGCTCGGTCGCAGTGAACCCGTTCCAGTGCGGATCGCGTCCCGATCCCACGGTGATCTCGGCGTTCTCATCCGAATGTTCCTGCTGGTGGACGACATCGCCGACGCCGATGCTGCATCGGCGCTCGCGCCACTCTCTCTCGACGACGCGATCGCCGCCTCGGTTCTCGTGCGCAGTGGTCCCGGGCTCGTTCGAGCCGCGATCGACATCAGACCGTTGGACACCGGCACCGGCACACGATGGGTCGTGTCGGATCTGGACGGCAGCATGCGCCCCGCCCCGACTGCTGCCGATCATGTCCTCGGAGTCGGCCAGGCGTCGTTGTCCCTGCTGCGAGGTACACCGACGACGCCGGTCGGTTCCGTACTGGACGTCGGTACAGGCTGCGGGGTCCAAGCCGTGCATGCTGCCGGGTACGCCAGTTCGGTGACGTGCACCGACATCAGTGAACGCGCGATGCTCCTTGCCGCCGCAACCATGGCGCTCAACCAGCTCGATGCCGAGTTGATCCGTGGGTCGTGGTTCGAACCGGTGGCAGGTCGGACATTCGATCGCATCGTGGCGAACCCTCCGTTCGTCGTCGGCCTCGGCACGGTCGACCACAGCTATCGCGATTCGGGACTCGACCTGGACGGTGCGAGCAAGCTGATGATCGAGAATGCGCCCGCGCACCTGAATCCGGGCGGTACCGCTGCCATCCTCGCGTCGTGGGTGCACGTCGACGGCGAAGACTGGCGCGCTCGTGTGGCGTCCTGGCTGCCCGATCACGGGGTCGATGCGTGGATACTGCAGCGCGATGTCGCCGACCCCGCACTGTATGTCGGCACCTGGATGCGTGACGGCGGAGTCGACCCGCGTGATGATGCCGGGGCCGCCCAGGCAACCGCGTGGCTCGAGCATTTCGCCGCTGCCGACGTCACCGGCATCGGGTTCGGCTTCGTTTATCTCCGTCGGACGGATCTGCCGACGGATGTGCTGGCCGAGGACCTTCGGCACGCGTTCGACGACCCGCTCGGCAACGAGGCCGTCGACTATTTCGCGCGCCTGGAGTGGCTACGAGAGAACGATCCCGTGGATTCGATCTTCGAGCTGGACTTCTCGACCGCGCTCGAACGGGTCTATCTGCCCGGCGCCGAGGGCTGGGCACGCGAGGTGACGCGTGTGCACCGTGGAAACGGGCCGAATTGGCAGCACGAGATCGACGAACTCGGCGCCACCCTGCTGTCCGGACTGTCCCCGGGGGGACTTCGACTGAACGAACTAATCGAGTTGCTCGCGGCGGCGAACGATCTTGATGTCGACGAGTTGACGAGCTCCGCGACCGAGCTGGTGGTGGGTCTTCTTCGGCACGGCTTGGTCCGACCGGCGGGTATGTGCACCCGCGTTCCCAGCCCTGACACCTTCTCAGCAACTTCTCAGGACAAGTAAGGGATAGAGCCTGGTCAGACGGGTATCACGGGGTGCAGCGGGGGAACTTTTCAAAGTCTTCCGGACGTTGAGCCCTATGAGACACCACCGATCAGGAGGCAAGTCATGACCAGCCCCAGCACCACGACCCGCCCGCGCCCCACCGATGCCGATCTCGACGCTCAGAGCCCGGCAGCGGACCTCGTTCGCGTCTACCTCAACGGAATCGGCCGCACAGCGCTGCTGACGGCCGACGAGGAAGTGGACCTCGCCAAGCGCATCGAGGCGGGGCTCTACGCGAAGAACGTGCTGGAAAACACCAAGCGCCTGACAGCAGCGAAGAAGCGGAATCTGGCCATCATCGTGCGCGACGGAAGTGCAGCCCGTAGCCACTTGTTGGAAGCCAACCTTCGCCTCGTCGTGTCGCTGGCCAAGAGATACACCGGTCGTGGAATGCCTCTGCTCGATCTCATCCAAGAAGGCAACCTGGGGCTGATCCGCGCGATGGAGAAGTTCGATTACGCCAAGGGCTTCAAATTCTCCACATACGCCACGTGGTGGATTCGTCAGGCCATCACGCGTGGCATGGCCGATCAGAGTCGCACGATTCGGCTTCCAGTGCACCTGGTCGAGCAGGTGAACAAGCTGGCTCGTATCAAGCGGGAACTCCACCAGCAGCTCGGACGGGAAGCGACCGACGAGGAACTGTCGAACGAGTCGGGGATTCCAGCGGAGAAGATCGCCGACCTCCTCGATCACAGCCGCGATCCGGTGAGCCTGGACATGCCGGTGGGAAGCGACGAAGAAGCGCCACTGGGCGACTTCATCGAGGATTCCGAGGCGACGTCCGCCGAGAACGCGGTGATCGCAGGGCTCCTGCACAGCGATGTCCGGACCGTCCTCGGGACACTCGACGAGCGCGAGCAGCAGGTGATTCGTCTGCGTTACGGTCTCGACGACGGCCAGCCACGAACGCTGGATCAGATCGGCAAGCTTTTCGGACTTTCCCGTGAGCGTGTGCGTCAGATCGAACGCGAAGTCATGGTGAAGCTACGCCAGGGCGATCGCGCCGAGAAGCTCCGCTCGTACGCCAGCTGATCGAGAACCGACAAGCCCCCTGAAGCTGGTGGAACGGTAGTGAATGCTCCTACTGTCTCACCTCATGCGGTGGCCGAACCGAGGTCTCTCCCCCCTCTGGGATCTCGGTTCGACCGCTGCGTGAAACTCGCTCACGTGAGCAGAGTCGGTCACTGGACTTACCCGTCCCAGCCGCGTTCGGCTTCTACCGAAAACCAGCGCACCTAGCGTCCGCAGCGGCACCTGCCATACTCGCAGCAGTGCATCCCTTCCGAGAGCAAGTGTTGACCGCGATCTGGACACCACTCGGAGTCGAGGTGACGCAGTGCGATCTTCCCGACCCATGGTTGCGTGGGCTCGACCAGCTGAGCCATGACCTCCGTGCGCGTCGGTACGGCGACGATATCGAGCACATCGACTGGGTGGCCGAATACGACCCCGACGGGGGCGCAGTGTGGCTGACGAGCTCGATCACCATCGCAGGCGAGAAGCCGGGCGGGTTTCGCGGCAACGGAATGGGAGCGACCGTCGATGCCGACGAAGAGACAGCGCTGGTGTCGATGGCCGATCTGGTCCAAACCGAAATCGCCGAAGTCGGCACAGCCTGGCCATGGGGTGACACCGGTGGCTTCATGCACCCTACGCTCGCCGACAACGTGGCCGTATGGACAGACAGGACCGGCAACACCACACGCATCGGTGATCTCGTCGCAAGCGACTGACACTCCGCAACGTAACGACATCGAACCGTGATTCCGGTTTGGTAATGCGGCCGCGGTGCACGTCGATAAACCCGAAACAGAGCTCAACAGTCGACGACCGTGCAGGCCGCACCAACCCGGGCGATGACCCGAAAGAGCCCACCGTCCCGACTTCGACTCACGACGAGAAGGGAAAAGGCGGTGCGCAACCTCGGACTTCGATGTGCAACCATCGCGGCAGTTTTCGCAGCTGTGTTCGTGGGAGGTGGAGTCGCACAGGCCGCCCCCGTCGCCGTGCCTGTGTATCAGATCCCCGCGACAGCCTTCGCGGTCAGCGGACTCATCGTTCCGGGGCCTGTCTTCGCGACAGTGACAGCACGGTCACTTGCTCCGACGACGACAGAATTCGCCGCTCCCGCCAGCCCCTCGGCGTGTGCGACGACGGCCGGACGTGCTCTCGTCAAGATTTCCTACCTCAACATCACTACCGGGGCCAGTGGGTCGGTCACTGTCAAGCCCTGTGAGTTCTTCATCGACCCGACGCCGACCAGCGTTGTTGCGCACACCGGATCGGGCCGAATCTTGTTGACAACACAGGTAGTCGGATCACCATTCGTGCCGACAGCCGGCCAGCCGTCGATCCCAGGTATCGGAACGTTCCACGCGCCGTAGCGATCTGATGGCTCCTTTACTCGTATCAAGAAGAACGGGCCCGGCAAGCCCACGGCGATACGCGCCGTCGTCATGACTGCGGCACCGCGATGTCTACCGGATGTGCCACGATCGCCAGAACCGCGGCCCGCAGGTCGTCACGGGGCCCCCGCGCACCGAGCTCCTGAAGGCTCACGTCGGCAGCCATCGCGACTGCGAGTACCGCGACCGGTGCAGCCGGCGACCATCCGATCGCCTCGAGATCAGCGCGTACGAGAGCGGCGAACATCGCATTGCGCTCGGCAACCTGCTCGCCCAAGTCGGTTTCCGATCGTGCCTGTGCAAGAAACGCTTTCGTTCCCGGCGTAGCCAGGCAGGCGTCGAGGAAGGCGACGAACCCGGTGCGTAGCCGTTCGATCCCAGGGGGCTGCCCCTCGATCGCCGACGTCATCAGGGATTCCAGCTGGTCGTGGTATCTGCGATGAAGCTCGACGATGTAGCTATGCCGATCCGGAAAATGCTGGTAAAAGCTACCTTTGGCCATCCCGGCGGTGGTGGTCACGGCGCTGATCGACAGCGCGCCGACGCCCTTCTCTTCCGCAAGCGACAATCCCGCATCGAGCAGCGCTCGACGTCCAGGTCCAGCGGGACGTGCCACAGAGACCACCTTCCCTCGTCCGGGTCGTGAGTGTACCGTTCCCGTTAATGACCGACCGGTCAGTCAACCGAGGAGGAGTCATGAGTATCCGATTCGTGCACGCACTCGCCACCGCCATCTCGGCTGCTACCGTCGTAGCCGTCATGGCAGCGACGGCCGCGCCGGCCATCGCACAGCAGGCACCGGAACCGGCGGACTACCCGTTCAGCTACGTGGCCGGGATCCGGGCACAGGTCGCTGACCCGGGCAGCGATCCGCCGGGCACCAACGAACCCACCTGCCGGTCGGAGCGAAACCCTGTCGTCCTTCTGCACGGGTTCGTCTCGAACTCCACACTGACGTGGCAGGCTCTGGCTCCGCTGCTCCGCGATCACGGCTTCTGCGTGTTCACCTTCGACTACGGCAGGGCGGATTTCTCCGGCACACTCGGCGGCATCACGCCCGTCGAGCCGAGCGCCGCCGAGTTCGCCCGGTTCGTCGACGAGGTCCTCGTCGGCACCGGCGCCGACGAGATCGACCTGATCGGGCACTCCGAGGGAGGGACGATACCGTTCCACTTCCTGACCCGGCTCGGGGGTGCCGACAAGGTCGGCCGGTACATCGGCATCGCGCCCCTGTATCGGGGCACCTCCCAGTGGGGGCTCGCCGGTCTGATCGGCGAGCTGTATTCCTCACCTGCCGGGCAGGTGCTGACGGACGTGTGCGGGGCGTGCCGCGACATGGTGTCCGGCTCGGCATTCCTCGCCGAACTCGACCCGCACGGCGATGCGGCACCCGCCGTGCAGTTCACCAACATCATGACGCGCTACGACCAGAACGCCACCCCGTACACGACCGGCGTGCTCGAAGGACGGAACGTGAGCAACGTCGTCGTCCAGGACCTATGCAGCCAGGACTACTCGGACCACTATCAGCTCACTTACTCGCCTACGACGGCACATATCGTGCTCGGCGCTCTCGACGCGAAGTACACGGCGACGCCGATATGTTCGCCGTCGCTGCCCCTGCTGGGGGTTCCCGGGTCGTGACGACGCGCGGCTGCCGACCAGGCGCATAGGGGTCGAAACCGAGGCAAGGTTGTGGGTGCGTGCTTGCTCAGCGCAGGCGCCGCGGACCGAGATCGTTCCGGCTCGGCTGCGGCCCGATGCGTAGTCGGGCGTCGGTTATCTGTGCCCCGTTTGCCGACGCCAGTACCGGCTCGCACGCGAGTTCTCGAATCTCCGGTATGTCGTCGGCCATCGCCGACACGCGCTGTACGAGATCGACGAGCGCACTCTTGTTGACGGGCACCGCATTTCGATAGCCGGACAGCAGCGGCGCCGCCTTCGGCGCATCGATCAGCTGGACGGCCTCATCCTCGGTCAACGGTAGAACTCGAAATGCCCGGTCGCCGAGAAGATCGGATATGACTCCCGCCAGCCCGAACGAGATGAGCGAACCGAAACTCGGATCGTCCTGAACTCGGACGACACAGCCGATACCCTTGATCGCCATTTTCTGCACATGTAGCAGCGGTTCGCCGGAATCTGCCGCGAGCGTGCGATAGGCGAATCGCACTGCGTCGGCACCCACCAGATCGAGTCGCACTCCGCCGAGATCCGGCCGATGCCTCCACTGCTCACCCGTGGCCTTCAATGCGACGGGGTACCCCAGTTCGTCTGCGGCGGCCACTGCCTCGTCTTCGTCGGTGACGGATCTGAACTCGACAACCTCGATCCCGTAGCAGGACAACAACTCTGCCGTCTCGAAATCCGACAACCACCGATCGGTCTCGCCCGCCGACCACCCTCGGACGAGTGCGGCGGCTCGTTCGGAGTCCGTACCGTTCGGCCGAATCGGTTGCGATGCCGGCCGACTACGCCACGCGCTGTATCGCCACGCTTTCGCGAGTGCCGTAACGGCTCGTTCCGGACTCGAGTACGAAGGAACCGAACCTCGGATGGGCTGTCCCTGCTCGCCCCGCACAGCCAGTACGTCGGGAATCCCCTCGGTCGCGAGGAACGTGGTCAGAACGGGTTTGTCGGCACCGAGCACCGCATTGCCGAGAGCTTCGGCAAACGGCTCGACCGTGACGGCGACGGGCGGTACGAACACGACGATCACCGAGTCCACGTCGCCGGCTGCCATCGCCCCGGACACGGCCGCCGCGAACTCCTGCGGTCCTGCCTGCGGACCGACGTCGATCGGAGCTCCCGCATGCAAACCTTCGGCGCGCGCGGCGTCGACGGCAAGGACCCCCAGCGCAGTCGAGTTCCCGACGACGGCAACGCAAGGCCCGGTCGGCAACGGCTGATAGCCGAAGAGAATCGCACAGTCGAAGAGCTGTGCGATGGTGTCTACCTGAATGACGCCGGCCTGCTCGAACAGCGCCTTGACGATCGAATCGTCGATGTCGGGCCCGGTGGCGAGCGCGGGTGGAACTGCCCCACGTCCGCTCTTGACTGCCACGATGGGCTTGGATCGCGCAACCCGCCGCGCGATGCGCGTGAATTTCCGCGGGTTACCGAAGCTTTCGAGATACAGCAGCACTACCTCGGTCGCGGGATCGGAATCCCAGTACTGCAGCAGGTCGTTTCCGGATACGTCCGCTCGGTTTCCGGCCGAGACGAACGTCGAGAACCCGAGACTACGTTTGGACGCCTGATCGAGAATGGCAATGCCCAATGCCCCGGACTGACAGAAGAATCCGACACGACCCGGCATCGGCAGGTGCGGAGCCAGAGTGGCGTTCAACGCGAACTCCGGGTCGGTATTGGCTACTCCGAGCGCGTTGGGTCCGACCAACCTCATACCGTGAGCGCGCGCGGCGAGCGCGAGTCTGCGCTCGTTCTCCTGGCCTTCGGGACCGGACTCACCGAACCCTCCCGACACCACGACGAGAGCTTTGACGCCCTTGTCGAGACAATCGTCGAGCACATCGTCGATCGCATCCGCCGGTACTGCAGCGATTGCCAAGTCGACTGGGTCGGGAATCTCCCGCACGGTGCGGTACGCGCGCACCCCCCTGACCGATCGATGATCGGCATTGACCGGATACACCGGACCGGTGAACCCGCCCGCAAGGAGATTCGCGAGCACCGCGTTGCCGACCTTCGAACTGTCTGTCGACGCACCGATGACCGCCACCGAGGTTGGGCTGAGCACATTGCGCACGCTGCGGGCCTCAGCGGCACGCTCACGCGAGTTACGAACCGACAGGAGAGCTTCGCTGGGGTCGATCGCGAATTCGAGTCGCAGGACGCCCCCTTCGAAGCTTCTCGACACTTGATATCCGGCTTCACGGAAGACAGTGACCATGTTGCGGTTCTCGGCGAGCACCTCGGCGACGAACATCGACACGCCGTTCTCGGCGGCGGCGCCGGCGAGATGCTCCAACAGGATCGGCCCGAGGCCGCGCCCCTGATGTGAGTCGGCGACGACGAACGCGACTTCCGCGGAGTTGCCGTCGCCCTCGGGAAGCCGTTCGTATCGCCCGACCGCGATGATGTCGTCGCCGAGAACGGCTACGAATGCCACTCGTGCGTGGTGGTCGACCGTCGTGAAGTTCAATACGTCGCGCTGCGGCATGGTCGGATACGGTCCGAAATACCGTAAGTACCGTGTCCGTTCGGACAACCGGCTGTGAAACGCGATGAGCGCATCGGCATCCGAAGGCACGATCGGCCGAAGATGGACCACTCCCCCGTCGGACGCGAGCACGTCGGCGACCCAGTGCTTGGGGAAGGACGTCTCAGCCGTCAACCGTTCTCTTTCCTTGGCAGTGGGTTCAGTCACGAGGATCCTCCGGATCGAGTCCGAGTAGTGGGAAGCTGGCCCGCCTGGTTGCGATGATCGCCGAATCCACTCGCTCGAGCGCCCGATCTGCCGCCTCGGTCGAACCCTCGACGGCTCCTCCCGGTCCATCCCAGGCGGGATAGTCGATGTCGCCGCCATCCCCCATGACCTGGGGCAGGTCGACGCTGGGAGCCATGGCTCGCACGCGATCCCGCCACATCTCGGGGACCGGCGTCTGCGGATCGATGTGACGACCGAGTGCGGCGGCGATCAGATGCGCCCACGCGCGGGGGACGACGCGAACAAGTCCGTAACCGCCACCTCCGACTGCGAGCCAGCGTCCCTCGGCGTGATCGTCCGCCAGTTTCCGCATAGCCAGGAACGCAGCATTCTGACCGTCGACCGTCAGCGCGAGATCGGCAAGCGGATCTTCGCGGTGACTGTCCACGCCGCATTGACTGACTATGATCTGCGGCCGAAACGCAGCGATCGCGCCCGGGACAATCGCATGAAACGCCCTGAGCCACAGACGATCACCCGTGCCTGGAAGCAGCGGAATGTTGAGCGACGTTCCTTCGGCTGCACCCGATCCCACTTCGCTCGACCATCCGGTATTCGGCCACAACGTTGCCGGATGCTGGTGCAGCGACACCGTCAACACTCTCGGGTCGTGCAGGAAGGCGTGCTGGACGCCGTCGCCGTGATGGGCGTCGACGTCGATGTACGCGATCCGGTCGAAGCCGTTGTCCAGCAACCACGATATGGCCACTGCCGCGTCGTTGTACACGCAGAACCCCGATGCCCAGTCCGGCATGGCGTGGTGCATTCCGCCGCCGATGCTGACCGCGCGACGGGCACGCCCCGAGGCGATCTCGCGAGCGGCGGTCAACGATCCACCGGTCAGCATCGCCGACGCTTCGTGCATTTTCTCGAACACTGGATTGTCATCGGAGCCGAGCCCGTGCTCCACCTGGTCCGGATTCAGTATGGACATGCCCTTGCCGGGCGCGCGTTTGACGGCCTCGATGTAGGCGGGAGTGTGGATTCTGAGCAATTCCTGGTCGGAAGCCGCCATCGGCTCGACGAGCTCGATGCCGTCGAGTACGCCGATCTGGCGGGCGAGCGACATCGTCAGGTCGAGACGGGTGGGGTTCATCGGATGGTCGTCACTCCACCGGTACGACAGGTAATCGGCGCTCCAGACGACGATGTCCTGCGCTGTTCCCGGTATTCCCGGCGGCGGCTGCATTGCCTGGTCTGCCATGGAACGCAACGCTACTTGTCGTACCGGGACTGTGCGAGCATCCCGCAGTGTTGCACTCGGTTACCGGCGAGTACGGACGGGCGGCACGCCACCGGACCGACCTGCGGCGCCAATATGCGCCGATCAACGGTAGAATCGGACGCGACGAAGGGGTTGAGTGTGAAGGATCTGGTCGACACCACGGAGATGTACCTCCGGACGATCTACGATTTGGAAGAAGAGGGCGTGGTGCCCCTGCGGGCACGTATCGCAGAACGCCTCGAGCAGAGCGGTCCCACCGTCAGTCAAACTGTCGCACGGATGGAACGTGACGGCTTGTTGTCGGTCGCAGGTGACCGCCATCTGGAGTTGACGGAGAAGGGGCGCAGCCTCGCCGTGTCGGTGATGCGCAAGCACCGTCTCGCCGAGCGCCTGCTCGTCGATGTCATCGGTCTCCGCTGGGAAGACGTACACGCCGAAGCGTGCCGGTGGGAGCACGTCATGAGCGAAGAGGTGGAGCGTCGCCTGGTCGCCGTGTTGAACAATCCGACCACGTCGCCGTACGGCAATCCCATTCCGGGATTGGAAGAGCTCGGGCTCGGACAGCCGGCCGCGGCACCGGAGGATCTCGTACGGCTGACCGACCTTCCGCACGGTGCTGCCACCGCAGTCGTCGTGCGTCGGTTGGCCGAACATGTGCAATCCGACCCTGAGGTCATCTCGCAGCTCCGTGACGCCGGCGTCGTCCCCGATGCCCGGGTCACGGTCGAAGCGAAGCCCGGCACGGTCACCATCACAGTGCCAGGTCATGGCGGAATCGACATCTCGGAAGAGATGGCCCACGCCGTTCAGGTGAAGAGGGTCTGAGAACGCTTCACGTCGCGGCGCGGGGGCCTGACCGAACGTCATGGCTCCCGGCCCGACTGGGGCGCTGCCATGCACAGACCCGCCGATGTCTATCAGGAGTTCACGAGTGAAGTTGTTGGTAACCGGCGGCGCCGGGTACGTGGGAAGCGTCTGCGCTGCAGTTCTGCTCGATCGCGGCCATGAAGTGGTCGTGGTGGACAACCTGTCGACCGGCAACCGCGATGCGGTGCCCGCGCAGGCCACCTTCATCGAAGCCGACATCAAGGACGTCGCGGCGTCAGTGCTCGATGGCGGCGAGTTCGACGGAGTCCTTCACTTCGCCGCCCAGTCACTCGTCGGTGAGTCGGTGGTCGCGCCGGCGCAGTATTGGTCCGGCAACGTGGTCACCACAATTGCGTTGCTCGACGCTATCCGCGCGTCGAACACACCACGCCTGGTGTTCTCCTCCACCGCGGCGACCTACGGCGAGCCCGACCGCACGCCTATTACCGAGTCCATGCCCACGGCGCCCACGAATCCGTACGGTGCAACGAAGTTGGCGATCGACCATGCGATCACCTCGTACGCCGACGCCTACGGTCTCGCGGCCACCAGCCTTCGTTATTTCAACGTCGCCGGTGCCTACCGTGGTTTCGGTGAAAACCGGGTCGTCGAAACACATTTGATTCCGCTGGTGCTACAGACCGCACTGGGCCAGCGCGAGAAGATTTCGGTCTTCGGCACCGACTGGCCGACCCCGGACGGCACCGCAGTTCGCGACTACATCCATGTCTTGGACCTCGCGGAAGCTCACATTCTTGCCCTCGAGTCTGCACAGCCCAGCACGCATCGCATCCTCAATCTCGGTAGCGGAACCGGCTTTTCGGTACGCGAAGTCATCGACGCCTGCGCGCGAGTGACCGGGTTGCCGATCGCAGTCGAGGACGCGCCGCGCCGCGCCGGTGATCCAGCTGTTCTCATCGCGTCGAGCGAACGTGCGATGGCCGAGCTCGGTTGGTCCCCCGTCAACACGGATCTGGACGTCATCGTCCGTGACGCATGGACGTATCTGCAGAATCTCGGCGACCGATCGCACGCGGCGAAGTCGACTGTCTAGTCATTCGAGTGGGGGCGGTAGCCGAACTCCGCACAGCTCGGCCACCGCGTAGCCACTGAGCGCAACTTCCCGGATCATCGCCGGCCGCGCACCAGCCAACAACGACCGATCCAGCAATTGCGCGAGCGAATAGTCGGGGTCGGCATCCAGCGCGATGTCGAGCGCCAACGTCGCCAGGGCACCTTCGCCGCGAGCATAGGCACTGAACCCCAACAGCGTCGCTGGACATGCGCGTTCGGGCGCAGGCAGAATCCGCATCAGATAGCTCCACAGCTGTTCGGCGAGCTCGGCGAAACCGGTCAGTGTGATCGCGAGCAAGCTGTCTCGCACCATGACATTCCGCAGCGCGAGACCGAACTCGGCGATCGTCTCGGCGGGTAGTGCAACCACGGCGGGGTGGTCCGGTGACGAAGCCGCCCACATCGCAAGTCGAGACAGGATTGCGTCGAGTCGCATTCGATCCGAACCACGATCGCGCGAGCGTCCCGAGCGGAGGAGTTCCTCGACGGTACGGCTGACTGCGGTGTCGACGGGCTCGATCGCTTCTGCGAGCTTGTCCCGCGACTCGTGGACACCCCTGCCCTCGAGCAGGTATGCAAGGGTGACCGGCGAGGTAGTCGGATCCGGGATCGTGCCACTCTCCGCCGGTCCGAACGCAGTCCACCATCGGCCGCCAAGGACGAGCTCGGCTGTCAGGTAGACCTGAGCCAGCTCCGTCCCTCGGTCGCGAAGGTCTCGTGCAAGTCGCCGAGCGACGGCTCGACAGTGCCGATCGGCTCTCGTACCTCTCTCGCTCGGCCGGGCGCGGTCGTCCACGATCAGAGCCAATGCTCCCCGTACGTCGTCACGTGCGCAGATTTCGGCGAAATGGGCCGTGACCTCCGCCATCTCGGCGCTCACTCGGCCCCAGAGCTGATGCTCGTCTTCCACCGGCTCCGGCAGCTTCAGATCGTGGCGCATGACCATGCCGATCGTGGGTCCGCCGCCCGCGGTGTCGTCCAGACAGATGACGACGAGCGATCGGTGCGGCGTGAAGCCCAGGAAGGCCGGGATTGCGGCGAGGAGGTCCCCCGGTCCCGAAACACCTTCGGGCATCGGGGACTGAGTGTCGGAATATGTCGTCATGACGCACAGAGTGCACCGCGTCGTGCCCGCCGCGAGACGATCGACCTGGGGCGGAAGAAAGGCATGTGGACAACGCCCTACCCTGTGGAGAACTGCCGTCGGCAGCGTCCTCGACCGCAAGGCCGGTCGGAGGTCTGTGCTAACCCGCTTTGACCTTCTGCACCGCGGCGGTGAAGACCTCGTCCAAGGTAGCGGCATCGGTGGATCCGCTGTCGAAGGACATGTAGGTGGCGGCGATCCGCACATCTCCGACCTGCGCCATCAGCGTCAGCATCGACTGAGTGACCGAATCCGTTCCGGTTCCCGAGGACACGGTCTGACGAACCGCGAGCGTCTCGTCGGCATCGATCGGCGGGGCGGGGGTGACGGTGGATCGAATAGTCGACGTGGCACCCGATTTGGTCGCCTGGACTTCGGTGCAGCCGCCGAGCTGCTCTTCACGCACCGACAGCGGTTCGTCCACCGAGATGAGCTCGACCGAGATCGTGGCTCGATTGGCGTTGTCCGTACCCACGATCATCGATGCCGAGCCGGGTTGTACGTCCTTCGGCTTGCATCCTGCGGGCGACACCTCGGCTCCGGCCGGAATGCCCGTGAGATCCGGCGATGCTTGCGCAATTGCCTGCGGTGGCAGGACGATGGCGTCGTACGACGGCGGGAACACCGACGGATCGATGAGCAGAGCGTCGAGATCGTCGCCATCGCTCGGCGTCGCGGACGCATCCCCTTGACCGACGGGCGCGGGCGTACCCGCCACATCGGAGCCGCACCCGGCAAGTGCCAACGCAGCGCCCAGTCCGATCACGAGAAGAGTCGGGCGAGACCAGAAAGTAGAGCGGCGCAGCACGGAAGATCCTCCAAACGAAACACACGGCAAGTTGCAGATGTCCGGTTCCACCCTCTCACCGATGTGTGGAACCGGACGTTAGGCACGCTGACCCGAATCAGTTTCCGCGAGCGATCCATTCCTCGAGATGCGGCGATTCGTCACCGATGCTGGTTCCGTCGCCGTGCCCGGTGTTGACCTTCGTCTCGGCAGGCAATGCGAACAGACGTTCCCGGATCGAGCCGATGATGGTCGGGAAGTCGGAGTACGAACGCCCCGTTGCACCGGGGCCGCCGGAGAACAAGGTGTCCCCGGAGAAGAGCTGGCCGGCTTCGGGCAGGTACAGGCAGGTCGACCCCGGCGAGTGACCCGGGGTGTGGAGCGCAAGGATCTCCGTCCCTGCCACCGAGATCCGCTGTCCGTCTTCGAGAACGGCGTGCGTGATACCTGGATGTGTCTGTTCCCACAGCACGTCGTCGGCCGGGTGCAGCAGTATCGGCGCGTCGAGTTCCGCGGACAGTTCAGGGGCTACCGTGACGTGATCGTTGTGTCCGTGTGTACAGACGATCGCCCTGACCGTTCGGCCGGCTACCGCGTCGATGATCGGACGGGCGTTGTGTGCAGCATCGACGATCACTACCTCGCTGTCGTCCCCGATAAGCCAGATGTTGTTGTCGACGTCCCATTCACCCCCGTCGAGCGCGAACGTTCCCGATGTGACGACCTTCTCCACTCGCATACTCACAGTTCGACCACCGAACGCAGAACTGTTCCCTTGTGCATCGCCGAGAACGCGGCCTCGACGTCCTCGATCCCGATGCGCTCGGTCGCGAACTTCTCCAGCGGCAACCGACCCTGCTCGTACAGATCGACCAGCATCGGGAAGTCGCGCTCCGGCAAGCAATCGCCGTACCACGACGACTTGAGCGATCCACCGCGCGAGAAGAAGTCGATCAGCGGCATCTCCAGCTGCATGTCCGGCGTCGGCACGCCCACCAACACCACCGTGCCGGCCAGGTCGCGCGCGTAGAACGCTTGCTTCCACGTCTCGGGCCGTCCCACCGCGTCGATCACGACGTCGGCCCCGAAGCCATCGGTCAATTCCTGCACGGCTTCGACTGCATCGACCTTCGAGGCGTCGACGGTGTGCGTCGCACCGATATCCTTCGCCCACTCGAGCTTGCCCGGATCGCGGTCCACCGCGATGATCGTCGTCGCCCCGGCCAGACGGGCGCCCGCGATGGCCGCGTCGCCGACGCCGCCACATCCGATGACGGCCACCGAATCACCGCGAGAAACGTTGCCGGTGTTCATGGCCGCACCGAGACCCGCCATCACTCCGCACCCGAGCAACCCGACGACCGCGGGATCCGACTGCGGGTTCACCTTGGTGCACTGCCCCTCGTGCACCAAGGTCTTGTCCACGAACGCACCGATGCCCAACGCGGGGCTCAGTTCCGTGCCGTCTTCGAGAGTCATCTTCTTGGATGCGTTGTGGGTATCGAAGCAGTACCAGGGCTTGCCTTTCTTGCACGCCCGACATTCGCCGCATACCGCACGCCAGTTCAACACCACGAAGTCGCCGACCTCGACGTGTGTCACCGCATCGCCGACGGTCTCGACGACACCGGCAGCCTCGTGACCGAGCAGGAACGGGAACTCGTCGTTGATTCCGCCTTCGCGGTAGTGCAAGTCGGTGTGGCACACCCCGCACGCAGAGATCTTCACCACCACGTCGAACGGCCCTGGGTCGGGAATCACGATCGACTCGATCGAGACCGGTTCACCCTTGGCCTTGGCAACGACCCCACGCACTGTTTGCGGCATTGATTCCTCCACGCTCGACTCGAAATGTGTTTCTTTCATCAGACTCCCACAACACATGCATCGGTAGCGACATTCGAATGTGCCGAACAGACCTGTGTTCACGTGCTTGTGACCCGCCCGGCATACGGACTTTGCGTGGACGGAGTACCTATGAGACATGTCTGTTGCGATGGAATACGACCTTGTCGTGATCGGGTCCGGTCCTGGCGGCCAGAAGGCTGCCATAGCCGCTGCGAAACTCGGGAAACGCGTTGCAATCGTGGAGAAGGGCAAGATGCTCGGCGGTGTGTGCGTCAACACCGGCACGATCCCCTCGAAAACGCTGCGCGAGGCAGTTCTCTATCTGACCGGAATGAACCAGCGCGAACTGTACGGCGCGAGCTACCGGGTCAAAGCCAACATCACCCCAGCGGACCTGTTGGCCCGCACCTCGCACGTGATCGGCAAAGAGATCGAGGTCGTTCGGTCACAGCTGCTGCGCAACCGAATCGAGCTCATCACGGGCACCGGAAAGTTTCTCGACGCGCATACCGTCGTCATCGACGACGAGCAGCGCGGGGAGCAGCTCACGGTCCACGCCAAGAACGTCGTCATCGCCACCGGAACGGCTCCGGCGCGGCCTGCCGACATCGAATTCGACGACTACCGAGTGCTCGACTCCGACGGCATCCTCAATCTCGAGTTCATCCCCACCTCGATGGTCGTCGTAGGAGCGGGCGTGATCGGGATCGAGTATGCGTCGATGTTCGCCGCACTCGGCACCAAGGTGACCGTCGTCGAGAAGCGTGACACCATGCTCGACTTCTGCGACCGCGAAATCGTGGAGTCACTGCAGTTCCATCTTCGCGATCTCGCTGTCACGTTCCGGTTCGGCGAGGCGGTCACCGCAGTCGACATCGGACCGTCGGGAACGGTAACCACACTCGCCAGCGGCAAGCGGATTCCAGCCGAGGCAGTCATGTACTCGGCGGGAAGGCAGGGTCTGACCGACGCACTCGATCTCGAAAGCGCCGGACTCGAAGCCGACGCTCGCGGCCGAATTTTCGTCGACGAGAACTTCCAGACGAAGGTCGATCACATCTATGCCGTCGGCGATGTCATCGGCTTCCCCGCGCTCGCAGCCACATCGATGGATCAAGGTCGTCTGGCCGCCTACCACGCGTTCGGCGAGCCGAGCAAAGGTCTGACCGATCTGCAACCGATCGGCATCTACTCGATTCCCGAAGTGTCGTACGTCGGAGCGACCGAGGTCGAACTCACCAAGAAGGCGGTTCCGTACGAGGTCGGTGTCTCCCGCTACAGGGAGCTCGCCCGCGGTCAGATCGCCGGCGACTCCTACGGGATGCTGAAGCTGCTGGTGTCCACCGACGACAGGACCCTTCTCGGCGTACACATCTTCGGTTCGGGCGCGACGGATCTCATTCACATCGGGCAGGCAGTCATGGGGTGCGGCGGCACCATCGACTACCTCGTCGACGCCGTGTTCAACTATCCGACGCTGTCCGAGGCATACAAGGTCGCGGCCCTCGACGTCACCAACAAGATTCGGGCCCTGAACAGTTTCGGCGGGTGATGGTCGGCGGCGGGAATGAAGCAAGGAACCACGACGTTCTCGAAGTGGAGGCGCGTGTGTTGCACGCGTCAGTAACCGGGTACCCGTCCACGCGCGAGTATCCTGGCTAGACGTCGGTTTCGGCCGTGCCGTCGGCCGAGGGCGATCCACAGAAAGGGGTCCGGCATGAATGAGAAGTCGAGCATGTACGAGCTGGAGTTTCCAGCGCCTCAGATTTCTTCCAGTGACGGGCTCGGTCCTGTCCTCGTGCACGGGCTCGAGGGCTTCTCCGACGCCGGCCACGCGGTGAAGCTGGCAACCAAGCATCTGCGGGAAAGTCTCGAAACCGAGCTGGTCGCGTCCTTCGACGTCGACGAGCTCGTCGACTACCGGTCTCGCCGACCGACCATGTCGTTCAAATCGGACCACTTCTCCGACTACGACGCCCCCGAGCTGAATCTCTACGCAGTCAAGGACAACGCGGGGACACCGTTCCTCCTGCTCTCCGGCATGGAGCCGGATCTGCGGTGGGAGAAATTCACCACTGCGGTACGGCTGCTCGCCGAGCAACTCGGAGTCCGCCGAACCATCGGACTCGGTTCGATTCCGATGGCCATTCCGCACACCCGTCCGCTGGGTGTGACAGCCCACTCCTCGAACAAGGAGTTGGTCCCGCCGGACCAGAGCTGGTCGGGCGAACTACAGGTTCCCGGAAGCGCGTCCTCGCTCCTGGAGTTGCGCATGGCGCAGCACGGGCACGAGTCGATGGGCTTCTCGGTGCACGTTCCGCACTACCTCGCTCAAACGGACTACCCGGGCGCCGCCGAGACTCTTCTGGAGAACGTGAGCACCGCCGGTGGTCTCGATCTGCCGCTCGTTGCGCTCGGCCAGGCCGCGGCGCGAGTGAAGGAGCAGGTGGACGAGCACATAACAGGCAACGAAGAAGTTCAGTCGGTCGTGCATGCGCTGGAACGCCAGTACGACACCTACGTCGCTGCCCAGGAGCAGCAGTCGACGCTGCTGGCGAAGGACGAGACCCTTCCGAGCGGCGACGAACTGGGCGCCGAGTTCGAGAAGTTCCTTGCCGAACAGGGCGGGTTCGATGCCGATCCGAACGCCGATCCTCAGTCCGAGAACTGACGGTTCTCACGAACGTAAGAGCGGGCACCGAGTGTGAACTCACACTCGGTGCCCGCTTTTTCGGCTCTCGACGGCGCCGCTCAGGCCGAAACATACCTGTAACCGTAAATCACTCCGATATCTCGCCGTTGCCCCGAACTCGTGCGAGAGTCATAGGCAACAGCGCAACCCCTACCGAGGATCCACTCGACCGATCCGCCCACGAGGAACCAGCAGGCGACATGAGCAATCCACGCACGCGCAAGCTTCGACCGGTTCCCGACGCCGAACCGCGGCTCGTCTTCCGTACCGTCCACGGCTACCGACGGGCTTTCCGCATGGCCGGCGAAGGTCCAGTCGTTCTGCTCATTCATGGCATCGGCGACAATTCGGAGACATGGAACGACGTCATTCCGCACCTCGCACAGAACTACACGGTCATAGCGCCGGACCTGTTGGGGCACGGCCGCTCCGACAAACCACGCGCGGACTACTCGGTCGCCGCGTACGCGAACGGCATGCGCGACCTGCTCTCGGTTCTGGGTATCGAGCATGTCACCGTCGTCGGCCACTCCCTCGGCGGCGGCGTTGCAATGCAGTTCTCCTACCAGTTCCCGCACATGGTCGACAGACTCGTCCTGGTCTCCTCGGGTGGGGTGACGAAGGACGTTCACCCACTGCTTCGGCTTGCATCGATCCCGTTGGCCAGTGAAGTCGTGAAGTTGCTTCGTGTGCCGGGCGCCCTGTCGTTGGTCAAGTACGCAGGCGGGCTGATCGGCAAACTGAACGGCTCGCCGCTGCGCCCAGGGGCCATCCTGCACGACACGCCGGACTTCATGCGGGTACTCAGTGCCCTCCCCGACCCCACCGCGTACGAGGCGTACCTACGTACCTTGCGCGCGGTCGTGGACTGGCGCGGGCAGGTGGTGACGATGCTGGATCGGTGTTACCTGACCGAGAACCTTCCGGTGCTACTCGTATGGGGCGATCAGGATTCGGTGATACCCGTCAGCCATGCCCATCTGGCCCATTCCGCCATGCCGGGCTCGAGACTCGCAGTGTTCAGACGCTCCGGTCACTTTCCGTTCAGGGACGACCCCATCCGCTTCCTGCACGTCCTCGAGGAGTTCTTCGAGGCCACGCCGGCTCTGGAATTCGACGAGTCACGCTGGCGCCACCTTCTCATCAACGGCATCGGTGAGGACATGATCACCGGTAGCGCAAGCACCCGACTGGCGGTGCTCGGAGCCATGGGATCCGACGAGCGCAGCGCGACCTAGGCGCAGTCCTCGCGGACGCCGATGGTGTGGACACCGTCGGCGACCCATAATCTGTAGGCGTGCTCCTCTCCGAACTCGTCCCTGCCCCCACGACCGACGAGGCACAGGATCCGGACGCACTGTTCGAGATCTTCACCGCATGGACGGTCGAGCGAGGTCTGACGCTGTATCCGGCGCAGGAAGAGGCACTGATCGAACTGGTGTCCGGATCCAACGTCATTTTGGCAACCCCCACCGGCTCGGGTAAGTCCATGGTTGCGGTCGGAGCGCACTTCGCCGCGATGGCCGCTGGAAAGCGCACCTTCTACACCGCACCGATCAAGGCACTCGTCAGCGAGAAGTTCTTCGCGCTGTGCGACATCTTCGGGGCCCAGAACGTAGGCATGATGACGGGGGACGCCTCGGTGAACTCCGGCGCACCCATCATCTGTGCGACTGCCGAGATCGTCGCCAATCTTGCGCTCCGACAGGGAGCGGACTCGGACATGGGTCAAGTGGTCATGGACGAGTTTCACTACTACTCCGAGCCGGACCGCGGTTGGGCCTGGCAGGTGCCGTTGATCGAGCTGCCGAACGCTCAGTTTCTGCTGATGTCGGCCACGCTCGGTGACGTGTCGCTCTTCCGCGACGATCTCACGCGCCGGACCGGTCGCGCGACGACCGTCGTATCGGGGTCCGAGCGTCCGGTGCCGCTGATGTTCTCGTACGTCACGACGCCGATAGGCGAAACCATCGAGGAGCTTGTCAGCACTCACCTGGCCCCGGTGTACGTGGTGCACTTCACGCAGGCGTCAGCGCTCGAACGAGCGCAGGCATTGACCAGTGTGAACGTCGCGTCGAAGGACGAGAAGGCTCAGATCGCCGACGCAATCGGGCAGTTTCGATTCACGACAGGCTTCGGCAAGACGCTGTCTCGGCTGGTCCGTCACGGTATCGGTGTCCACCATGCGGGCATGCTCCCCAAATACCGCCGTCTCGTCGAGAAGCTGGCGCAGGACGGGCTGCTCAAGGTCATCTGCGGCACCGATACACTCGGCGTCGGGATCAACGTCCCGATCCGAACGGTGCTCTTCACCGGGTTGACCAAGTACGACGGTATTCGTACGCGCCAACTGCGCGCACGCGAATTTCACCAGATCGCCGGACGCGCCGGGCGCGCCGGTTACGACACTCTCGGCACCGTGGTCGTCGAAGCTCCCGAGCACGACATCGAGAACGCTCGGCTGGTCGCGAAGGCCGGGGACGACCCCAAGAAGCTCAAACGCGTCCAACGCAAGAAGGCTCCCGACGGGTTCGTGTCCTGGGGCGAGCCCACCTTCGAGCGGATAGTCGCCGCAAGCCCCGAACCACTGTCCTCACGCTTCTCGGTCAGTAATGCGATGCTGCTCAACGTCATTGCGCGTCCGGGCAACTGCTTCGTCGCCATGCGTCACCTCCTCGAGGACAATCACGAAACCAGACCCGCGCAACGCAAGCACATTCTGCGGGCGATCACGCTGTACCGGGGCCTCGTGGCCGCAGGTATCGTCGAGCAACTCCCCGAGCCGGACGCCGACGGCAGGCACGCCCGCCTGACGATGGATCTGCAGCCGGACTTCGCTCTGAATCAGCCGTTGTCGCCGTTCGCACTGGCGTCGTTCGAACTGCTCGACGCCGACTCCCCTACCCATGCTCTCGATGTGGTGTCGATCATCGAGTCGACGCTGGACGATCCGCGTCAGATTCTGATGGCGCAGCAGCACGCTGCACGCGGTGAAGCTGTGTCGCAGATGAAGGCGGACGGCATCGAATACGACGAACGGATGGAACTCCTCGAAGAAGTTACCTGGCCGAAACCTCTTGCCGAGCTACTGGTTCCGGCGTTCGAGATCTACCGAGGTGGGCACCCCTGGCTCAACGAGGTGGCACTGTCTCCGAAATCCGTGGTTCGCGACATGATCGAACGGGCGATGACGTTCGCCGAACTGATCAGCCACTACGGACTGACCAGATCCGAAGGACTGGTGCTGCGCTATCTCGCCGATGCGTATCGTGCACTGCGGCAGACGGTTCCGCCGGAGGCTCGAACCGAGGAAGTGCAGGACATCACCGAATGGCTCGGCGAACTGGTTCGACAGGTCGACTCGAGCCTGCTCGACGAGTGGGAGAACCTCACCGACCCCGGCGAGGAGCCCGAAGCCCGACCCGAAGCCTACGGCGGCGACACTCCGAGGCCGATCACGGCCAATCCGAGAGCATTTCGAGTGCTGGTGCGCAATGCGATGTTCAAGCGCATCGAACTCGCAGCGGCGGGCCGATGGGACGACCTCGACGATCTCGACGACGGCCCCGATTGGGAGGTCGAACTGGAACCGTTCTTCGCGGAGTACGGCGAGATCGGCACGGGACCATCCGCCCGCGGGCCGGCATTGTTCGAGCTCACCGTCGGCCGCGAGACAACATCGGTTCGGCAGATCATCGAAGATCCTGACGGTGATCAGGGCTGGGCACTCGGCGCCACGATCGATCTCGACGAGTCGAATGCACTGGGCGAGATAGTGTTCGACGAGATCACCATCATCGCCGGGTAGTCGATCCCCCGGCGCCTGCGCCAAGACCCGAGATCAGGTCGGCGATGGCCCGGTACTTGTCCGTGTACGAGCTGGATGCCCGGTGCACCAGTCCGATGGTCCGTCCAGGCTTCGGGTCGGCGAACTCCGCGATTCCCAACGCGCCCCGCCCCGTCTCGACAGCAACTGCCGAGCGAGGCAGGAGGGTCACACCGAGTCCACCTGCAACACACTGAACTACCGTCGCGAGCGAGGTCGCCCGCGTGTCGGTCGTCATGGGCGCCGCCTCCACCGACCGACACAGATCGATGCTCTGATCGCGCAAGCAGTGTCCGTCGTCGAGAAGAAGAACAGGTTGGCCGGCCAAGACGGTCAGTGGCAGCGCCGACCGTCCGTCGAGATCGTGACCTGCCGGTACTACCAACACGAAATCCTCTGTGTAGAGCGGTAGTTCGACGATTCCCGATTCACCGGTCGGCAGGGCGACCACGGCGGCTTCGACTGTACCCGCACGCAACGACGCCAGCAGACGTGCGGTCTGATCTTCGACTACGACGGGTGCGATGTCAGGAAACTCTCGGCGCAATGCCGGCAGCAGTGCGGGCAGCACGTAGGGCGCAACGGTGGGGATGAGCCCCAGCCGCAGCGGCCCCGACAACGTCCCGCCCAGACCTGATGCCTCGGCGAGAAACCCGTCGGCTGCGTCGACGGCCGCGTGCGCTCGACCGATCAGCTGGGTTCCTGCCGCCGTCATCAATACCTTTCGGGTACTGCGCTCCACCAGCTGCACGCCCAGGCCGTGTTCGAGCGAGGCGAGTGCCTGCGACAGAGTCGGTTGGCTCACTTTCAGGCGCGCCGCTGCGGCCCCGAAGTGTCTGTGCTCGGCTACCGCGACGAACGCACGCAGCTGCGACAGTGTGGGTTGATAGCTTTCATCGGGCATACCTATGAGTCTAGTGCTAGTCATCACGTTTACCTTTCGGTGCTTTTTTGGCACACTCGTACACGTCGGTGCCCGTACTCACGTGCGCCTCCACCGATCCACTACCCATACGAAAATCGCGCGTTTCTGCGCACTTGTGCAGCACTACTCGAGGAGAACCACATGGCCCTGTTGACTATCGGAGACCAGTTCCCCGCCTACAACCTCACGGCCGTCATCGGCGGTGACCTGTCGAAGGTGAACGCACAGCAGCCCGACGACTACTTCACGACCGTCACCAGCGACGACCACGCCGGCAAGTGGCGCATCGTCTTCTTCTGGCCCAAGGACTTCACGTTCGTATGCCCCACGGAGATCGCAGCGTTCGGCAAGCTGAACGAAGAGTTCGCGGACCGTGACGCCCAGGTACTCGGCGCCTCTGTCGACAACGAGTTCGTGCACTTCCAGTGGCGGGCACAGCACGAGGATCTGAAGACCCTTCCGTTCCCCATCCTCTCCGACCTCAAGCGCGAGCTTGCAACGGCTGCAGGCGTACTCAACAACGATGGCGTCGCCGACCGCGCGACCTTCATCGTCGATCCGAACAACGAAATTCAGTTCGTTTCGGTCACTGCAGGATCCGTCGGCCGCAACGTCGACGAGGTACTCCGTGTTCTCGACGCCTTGCAGTCCGACGAGCTGTGCGCATGCAACTGGAAGAAGGGCGACCCGACCATCGATGCAGGCGAACTGCTGACGGCGAGCGTCTGACATGAGCGTCGAGAACCTGAAGAGCGCCCTGCCCGAGTATGCGAAGGATCTCAAGCTCAACCTGAGTTCCATTGCCCGATCCACGGTGCTGAACGAGCAGCAACTGTGGGGCACGCTCCTCGCTACTGCGGCCGCGACCAAGTCGCCTACGACGCTGAAGGAAATCGCCGAGGAAGCCGCGGACACTCTGTCGGCGGAGGCCTACAGCGCAGCACTCGGTGCGGCGTCCATCATGGGCATGAACAACGTCTTCTACCGCACCAAGGGGTATTTGGACGGCAAGTACGACGATCTGCGCGCCGGGCTGCGAATGAACATCATCGGCAACCCCGGTGTCGACAAGGCCGACTTCGAACTGTGGTCGTTGGCCGTGTCTGCTGTCAACGGATGCAACCACTGCCTCGAAGCGCACGAGAGGACTCTGCGTGACGAAGGCGTGGACCGCGAGAAGATCTTCGAGGCCATTCGGGCCGCGTCGATCGTCGCAGGTGTCGGTCAAGCGATCGAGATCACACGCACACTCGATGGTGTGACTGTCTGATCTTCGGACCGACGAGCCCGCATACTCGACGTACGAGTATGCGGGCTTTTTTTCGTGTGCGCGGACCATAGGACTCGAGTACATTTGCTACCCATGACCATCGAGGTATCCGTCGTTCGCGTGTTCACCGACGAGTCAGGGGAACACGGCAATGCGCTCGGCATCGTCCGCGCCGAGGATGTCGGTGAGTCCGACAGACAATCTCTCGCAACGGAACTCGGTTTCAGCGAAACTGTATTCTTCTCGTCCGACGGGTCAGCGCACGCGAGCACCCGAATCTACACCCCTGCCGTCGAATTGCCGTTCGCCGGTCATCCCACGGTGGGTCTGTCCTGGTGGCTCCGCGAGCACCGCACCGCGTTGGACACCCTCACCGTGCCCGCCGCAGAACTGCGCGTCCGCTACGAGGCAGACACGACATGGATTCGTGCGCAAGCGGCCTGGGCGCCGACGTTCACACCCCATCCGATGGGCGCCGTCGCCGATGTCCTGGCGACTGATCCTGCATCGTTCACCGACGGTCATCACTATGTGTGGGCGTGGGACGACGAGGCCGCCGGCTCGATTCGCTCCCGAATGTTCGCGCCCGCGATGGGGATCACCGAGGACGAGGCGACCGGGTCGGCGGCAGTGTGGATCACCGACGTACTCGGACGTGATCTACGGATCGAACAGGGCCGCGGATCTGTGCTTCGCACCACGCACACGCCGGAGTGGATCGAACTCGGTGGAACGGTCGCAGCGGACAAGACCATCTACGTCTGAAGCTCGCGCACGCGCCGAAGTCGCTACCGACTACGGCACATCCACCGCTATCTCGGCGCCGAGTGTCACTCCCGGTGCCAACGGAAGTCGATCTCCACTCCAGAACTTTCCGGGATCGAACCAGTTCGCCTTTTTCTTCCCGGTGAGCAGTCCCATCGAGTCATAGGTCATTGCAACGACTTCCGCGCAGTAGGCCGTCTCCAGCGCAGTCGCCGAGTGCTCGTTTCTGCGCAGACTGGGGACACGGCCTTTGAACCATCGGCCGGCGAGTGCGGCCGTCGTCGGGAACGCCGTACCGTCCATGCGGGCAATGGTGCGCATCAACGCGTCTTCTTGCTCGCGAGTCACCGCGCTTCCGAGTTGGCGCAACCAACATTGCTGCTCGTACTTCGTGGACCACTGCATCACTGCGGCGCGCAAGTCGTGCAGCTGCACACCGCGCTGAAAGTGTCCGGTCCACATGTCCTGCAACGTCTTGCCCAGCTCCGCGTGCCACATCAACGGCGGTAGATCGTCGACTACCACGGCCATGCCGACATGGTTGACCGGACTGTTGGTCAGCGTCTGGATCGCACGGTCTGCCGCCGAACGTCCTCGAAAGATCCAGATGTCACCGGTTCGAGTCGCATTCGCGGCGGTGTCCAAGGAGATTCTCGACGCTGTCATGTCGACCAGCCTAGATCGCAGTACGGTGAAGCAATGAAGCTGTGGAAGATTCTCGGACTGGCGGGTGTCGTCGGTGTTGCAGCGACGGGCGCGCTGGTGGTCAAGTCCGAGCGCACCAGGCGCGCGTACACCCCCGACGAGGTACGCGACCAGCTTCACACCCGGCATGCCGAGGCAAGGACCGCTCCCGTTACAGAACCGTCGTCTCAGCGGTCGCGCATGGCGCGCTGGAAGGACAAGTTCAGCCGAGGGCGGTGAGCATCCGCCCAGCCAGTTCCTCCACCTCGGAGTCGGTCATCACGAATGCCGGCGAGATCTGCATGGCTCCCTGACCCGCAGCCCGACCTGATACGCCGTGCTTGCGGAGGGTGCCGACGAACGGCAGCGCCTCTGCCGGATCGTTCAGCTGTACGGCAGCGACCGCGCCGAGGCCACTGCGGACCTCCTGCACGCGAGGGTGTTCGGCGAGCGGCGCGAAGTGAGTGTGCAGCGAAGCCTCCAACCTGGCCGATTCCTGCAGCAGGTTCTCGCGTTCGATGATGTCGAGGTTTGCCATCGCTGCTGCCGCGGCGCCGGCGTGGCCGCCGTAGGTGTAACCGTGACGCCACCAGACACCACCCGCGAAGAACGGCTCGGCGATGTGCGGTGCGATGAACACGGCACCCATCGGAACGTATCCCGAGGTAAGACCCTTTGCGGTCGTCATCAAATCGGGCTGCAGGTCGAACCTGCTCGACGCGAACCACGACCCACCGATTCGGCCGAATCCGGTCACGACCTCGTCGGCGACGAACAGCACATCGTGGTCGCGGCAGATCTGCCGGACTTCCTGCAGATAGCCTTCCGGAGGCAGATACACCCCGCCCGCACCGATGATGGGCTCACAGAAGAAGGCGGCGATCTTGTCCGCACCGACCTCCTCGATCAATGCGAGCAAGCTCTTTGCATCGTCCCACGTGACAGTCCGCGCGTCCGACATCAACGTGCCGTAGTTCTCGCGGTTTACCGCGATGCCTGCCAGCGCGGTTCCGGCGACATGCATTCCGTGATACGCCTTCTGACGACCGACGATCAACGTCTTGTCCGGCTTGCCCGCCTCGTGCCAGTACCGCCGAGCCAACTTCGCGGCAGTGTCGATGGAGTCCGAACCGCCCGAGGTGAAGAAGATCTTGCTCCCGGCGACCGGTGCGATCTCGCCGAGCCGCTCGGCGAGAGCCAGGGTCGTCTCCGGCACGAAGTCACCGAAGTTCGAATAGTGTGCCAGCGAGGAAAGTTGGGCCGCCACCGCGTCGGCGATCTCGGAACGTCCGTGCCCGACATTGGTGAACCACAGACCAGCTGTGGCATCGAGATACCGGTTGCCCTCGCGATCGAAGATGTAGGCGCCGTCGCCGCGCGAGACGACGAACGGGCCGTTCTTGCTCACCGCGCCCATATCGGCGAAACCGTGCCACAGCGCGGAGTGTGTGGATTCGTACGTCGGCTCTGGCACAGAAGACATGCGCCAGAGCTTAGTCACTCGGCTTCGGCCGATGCCTCCCCGTATCGCCATTTGTTGCCGAGCCGCCCGATTGCGTTCACCGCGAGCGCCATGAGCACGAACGCGACCGTGAGAACGACGAGGCCGATCACCAGTGCGACATAGCCCTGACTCCGTGGGTCGAGGAACGGGTAGGGATACCAGTCGACGATCGGTCCGCGGATCAAGGTGTAGACCCCGTAGACGACCGGGAAGGTCAACCACACCAGCGACTGTGACTCCGCGATCCGCTGACGTGCGGGAACGACGATCCAATCGAGGAAGATCACGACGGGCATGATTCGGTGGACGACGTCGTTGGTCCACTGCCCCGCGATCCCGACCTCGATGTTGGACAGCAGCACCGCATAGATGATCCCGGTGATGACCATGTACAGGGTGACGGCCCCGCGGAACAGCTGCCAACGCATCCCGCGTGGATCCACGAGGCCACCGACACCGAGCACGACGACCGTCAGCACGTTGCTCAGCACAGTGAAATAGCTGAAGTAGTTGACCACCGAGAACGTCGGGTCGCTCGCACCGTCGTGGAGGATGAAGCCGAGCGTGACAGCGGTGAGGACGGCGAACGCGACCCTCGCAACCCTGATCGGAACGCTCGTGGGCTCCTCGGTGGATCGGACGGACTCGACAGCCATAGTGGATTTTTGCACAGCGGAGGCCGATCGCACGTGATCCCGACAGTGCCGGCGTCGCCCGCGCTGGATAAACTGTTCGAAGAATGTCTACTTCAACGGCCTCGGAACTTCGCCGATCACTGCTTGCTCGCTTGTCCGGAGTATCGATCCGTGACGAGCACAGATTGCGTCGACGGCTCGACCGGGCACGTACCCCCGATCAGCTCGCGGCAGTCGAGAACGATGTCACGAGCGCAGAGAGCACCGTTGCTCATCGCCGCAGCTGCGTACCGAGGATCGAATACCCGGAAACACTCCCGGTCAGCCTGCGGAAATCCGATATCGCGGACGCAATCGAGAACAACCAGGTCGTGATCGTCGCAGGTGAGACCGGTTCGGGAAAGACGACGCAGATACCCAAGATCTGTCTCGAACTCGGACGCGGAATCCGCGGCTCCATCGGCCACACTCAGCCTCGCAGGCTTGCTGCCCGAACGGTCGCCGAACGCATCGCCGAGGAAGTCGGCGAGAGCATCGGCGAATCCGTCGGATACAAGGTTCGCTTCACCGACCAATCGTCGGAATCCACTCTCGTCAAGCTGATGACCGACGGAATCCTGCTCGCCGAGATCCAGCGCGACCGCATGCTCAGGCAGTACGACACGCTGATCATCGACGAGGCGCACGAACGCAGCCTCAACATCGACTTCATCCTGGGATACCTAGCACAGCTGCTCCCCCGCCGACCCGACCTCAAGGTGATCATCACCTCGGCGACGATCGATCCCGAGCGCTTCGCCACACACTTCGCCCGCGATGGCGTCCCCGCTCCGATCATCGAGGTGTCGGGACGAACGTTCCCGGTCGAGATGCGCTACCGCCCACTGTCGGTCGATGTCGGCGACACCACGATCGATCTCGACCCGGTCGACGCCACCTGCGACGCGGTCGCCGAGCTGATCGGCGAGGGCGACGGCGACATCCTCGTGTTCCTGTCCGGCGAGCGAGAAATTCGCGATACGGCAGATGCTTTGCGTGACAGGCAACTTCGCGGTACCGAGATCGTTCCGCTGTATGCGCGACTGTCAGCCGCCGAGCAGCACCGCGTGTTCACCGCACACACCGGTCGCCGAGTCGTCCTGTCCACCAACGTCGCCGAGACATCGCTGACGGTCCCTGGAATTCGGTACGTAGTCGACCCGGGGACGGCACGTATCTCGAGGTATTCGTTGCGGACGAAAGTGCAACGCCTGCCCATCGAGCCGATATCTCAAGCCTCGGCCCGCCAGCGTGCCGGTCGATGCGGTCGCGTCGCGGATGGCATTTGTATTCGCTTGTATTCGGAGGAGGACTTCTCGTCGCGTCCTCAGTTCACCGAGCCCGAGATTCTGCGCACCAATCTCGCCTCGGTCATCCTGCAGATGACGGCACTGGGGCTCGGCAAGATTCAGCAGTTTCCGTTCGTGGAACCGCCCGACCCACGGAGCATCCGCGACGGAATCGGCTTGCTCGAAGAACTGGGTGCGGTGAAGCCGGCGACGAAGGACGGCGAATCGGAGTTGACACCGATCGGTCGGGAGCTGGCGTCACTTCCCGTCGACCCGAGGATGGCTCGAATGCTCGTCGAAGCCAACAACACCGGGGCGCTCGCCGACGCCCTCGTCGTCGTGTCGGCCCTGTCCATCCAGGACGTCAGGGAACGTCCCGTCGAGCATCAGCAGGCAGCCGACGAGAAGCACGCCCGTTTCGCCGTCGAGAACTCGGACTTCCTGGCCTACGTGGAGCTGTGGAAATACCTGCGCGAGCAACGCAACGACCTCTCGTCCAACCAATTCCGCCGAATGTGTCGCAACGAATACCTGCACTACCTCCGCATCCGCGAATGGCAGGACCTGCATGGTCAGCTCCGCCAGATCACCCGCGGATTGGGCTGGACTATTCCGGACTCGCCGACCACGCCGGTCGCGCTGCACCAGGCTCTGCTGTCCGGACTGCTCTCTCACATCGGGCTGCGAGAAGGAGACAAACGTGAATTCCTCGGAGCGCGTGGGACTCATTTCGCGGTGTTCCCTGGATCCGGACTCTTCAAGAAGCCGCCACGTTGGGTGATGGCAGCAGAACTGGTCGAGACCGGCCGCCTCTGGGGACGGATGGCGGCCAGAATCGAACCGGAGTGGGCGGAACACCTCGCACCGCATCTGGTCAAGCGCACATACTCGGAGCCTCACTGGTCCGTCAAACGCCAGTCGGCCATGGCATACGAACGGGTGACCCTCTACGGCATTCCACTCGTCACCGGAAGGCCGGCGAACTATCACACCATCGACGCCGAGGCCTCGCGTGAATTGTTCATCAGACATGCTCTCGTGCAGGGCGAGTGGAAGACTCAACACCCATTCTTCCACCGCAATCGCGAGTTACTCGACGACGTCGGCGAGCTCGAGAACCGGGCGAGACGACGCGACATCGTGGTGGACGACGACGCCCTGTTCGACTTCTACGACGCACGCATCGGCGCGGAGGCCGTGTCGGCGCGCCACTTCGACACTTGGTGGAAGAAGACCAGGCGGACCAAGCCCGATCTGCTCGACTTCACCGCAGCCACTGTCGTCAACCCCGATGCCGCATCGGTACTCGGGGGCGACTACCCCGACGCGTGGCGTCAAGGCGACATCCAGTTCCCACTCACCTATCAGTTCGAACCGGGTGCGGCTGCCGACGGTGTGACCGCGCGGATTCCGATCGCGCTGCTCGCCCAAGTTCAGCCGGTCGGCTTCGATTGGCTCGTCCCAGGCATGCGATCGGAACTCGTGTCGACGCTGATCAAGTTGCTCCCCAAGGCGCAGCGGCGAAATGTCGTCCCTGCACCGGACTTCGCTGCGGCGGCGCTGGCAGCAATGACGCCTCGCTCCGAACCGGTGACGACCGCGCTGGCGCGCGAGCTGTCGCGCCTCGGCTCGTGCCGAATAGACCCGAACGACTTCGACGTCGACGGACTGCCCGCACACCTGAAGATGACCTTCGTTGCAGTCGACACCGATGGACAGCAACTCGGGTCCGCCAAGGATCTCGTGGAGCTGCGAAAAGCGCTGGCGCCCAGGGTCACGCGCGAAGTGGCCAGCGCGGTCGGCGCCGCGGAACGTGCTCCGGCGTTGGCATGGACGTCGTCGAGTCTCGGCACACTGGACGAGACGGTCACCAAGTCCGTCGGAGGACAGACGGTGACGGGGTATCCGGCGTTGGTGAAGGAGAACGGAGGCATCGCAGTCCGCGTCCTGAGCACCCCAGCAAGCCAGCGTGCCGCGATGCGCGACGGCACCCGTGCGCTGCTACTCCACTCGGCGCCGCGAGGAACGAAGGCCTTGATTGCCGGCATTCCGACTCGTGAGCGGCTGGCGCTCGGCCTGAATCCGTACGGCAGCCTCGACGATTTGCTCGAGGACTGCCGCACCACAGCGGCCGACGAGTCGATGGACGCACACGGCGGACCTGTCCGGTCACCGGAGAAGTTCGCAGCACTGTCGAAGGCCGTCAATGCCGATATCACCGAACGCACATCGAAAATACTTGCCCTCGTCCGACCGATCCTGATCGAAGCACTCGGCCTACGTGCCGTACTGGACACGGCGCAGGGCGACGCTGCCGACGATGTGCGCGAGCAACTGGCCGGGCTGGTCTTCGACGGGTTCGTGTTCGAATTCGGCTCGCTGCGACTGGCGGAAATTCCGCGCTATCTGAAAGCCGCGTCTGTGCGGCTGAACGCGTTACCGAGTAGCGCAGGCCGCGACGACGCAGGCATGGATGTTCTGGACCGAGTGTACGAAGCCTACGATCGGTTGCTGAAATCGCTGCCGGAGTCGCGGCTCCACACCAAACCAGTTCTCGACATCTTCTGGATGATCGAGGAGCTGCGGGTAGGGCTGTTCGCCCAGAGCATTCGCACTGCTTACCCGGTCTCGGAGAAACGAGTACTCAAGGCCATCGACAGTGCAGGCCGGAACTGAGCAGGCCAGTACTAGTCGACCGACGACGACTCGCGGTGCGCCCGAAGATCTTGGATTTCCTTCTCGAAGTCTTCGGCGGAACTGAATGATCGGTACACGGACGCGAATCTGAGGTAGGCGACCTCGTCGAGGTCCCGCAACGGCCCGAGGATTGCCAATCCCACCTCGTGGCTAGGGATCTCCGCAGAACCGGACGCACGAACTGCATCTTCGACCTGCTGAGACAGAAGGTTCAACGCGTCGTTGTCCACGTCGCGGCCCTGGCACGCCCGCCGGACACCCTTGACGACCTTGTCTCGTGAGAACGGTTCCGTCACGCCGCTGCGCTTGACGACTGCAAGAACCGCCGTTTCGACGGTGGTGAATCGGCGGCCGCATTCCGGACACGATCGCCGTCGACGGATGGCCTGCCCCTCGTCGGCTTCGCGCGAGTCCACCACGCGAGAGTCCGGATGCCTGCAGAACGGGCAATGCATGTGTGCGCCTCCGTCGTAGCCGTCGCACCCTTCCCGACCACTCCCGAGAGGTGCAGGCTTCGAGGATACTCGGAGCGTCACGTAGACAACTCGATCGCCCGACAAGCGAGGCGCCTGACGCGACGGAGCGACCGCCTGAGTCGCCACGAACGTCGACTACGGCTGGGCCGGAACAGTGAGCTGCTGCCCCTGTTCGATTGTCGTGACAGCAGGTGTGGACGCCGACTCGAGCGAAGCCGCGCGAAGGTTCGCCACCGCGACGAAGCCCAGAATCACCAGCGCGGTGGCCAGGACGCCGACCACCATTGCGGCCCACGAGATCTTTTCTTCGCGGTGCGCCCGGTCCACGCAGACACCGGCGGACCCATGGGAACCGCCCTGCGGGGCAGTGCCCCGTACGTAGCGCCGACGCTCGTGCGTTGCGCGGCGGCTGGTGCGCACAGGCGGGGCTGTTTTGGGGCGCTGGGCTGTCATGGGGCGCTGGGCTGTCATGGGGCGCTGGGCTGTCATGGGTCGCGGGGTTGTCATGGGGCGCTGATCGGTCAAGATAGTCATCGGAACCTCCGTGGTGTCGAACGCGATCGAACCCGTTATTCGATCAGGCGTTCGATGAACGCTTGTTCGAAGTTCTATCACGCGACTCCGACAAAGTCAGCAGAAAACGCGACACGGATCGAACAGATGTTTGATCACGAGGCATTTTCGGGTTAGATTCGTGTCAGAAACCACACGTCACATCCACCCCACGCGTTCGAACGGTCGAATGAACAGCCGTTGCACATCATCGAGACCGTGTCGAACGCGCGTACGACGCAGGAGGACGCACGAATGAAGGACGAGACCTCGTCAGGGTCGGCGAAATCGACAGCCAAGTCGACAACCAAGCCTGCCGGCAAACCGGCCGCTGTCCCGACCGCGAAAGCGTTCGAGGGCGAAGGCACCGATATCAATGCGGGCCTGACCGAACGTCAGCGCAAGGTCCTCGAAGTCATTCGGGCGTCGGTCACCGAGCGTGGATATCCACCTAGCATTCGCGAGATCGGCGACGCGGTCGGTCTCACTTCTACCTCGTCGGTGGCACACCAGCTGCGGACCCTGGAACGCAAAGGATTCCTTCGTCGCGATCCGAATCGGCCGCGTGCGGTAGACGTCCGCGGACTCGACGAGGTTCAGGCCGACCATGCGGCTGCTGTCGCCGAAGGCTCGGCCCCGGAGGGAGATCAGCTACCGACGCCGACTTTCGTGCCGGTGCTGGGAAGAATCGCAGCCGGTGGGCCGATTCTCGCCGAGGAAGCCGTCGAGGATGTGTTTCCACTCCCCCGCGAGCTCGTCGGGCAGGGTTCGTTGTTCCTGCTCAAAGTAGTCGGCGAGTCGATGATCGAGGCAGCCATCTGCGACGGCGATTGGGTGGTCGTCCGACAGCAGAGCGTCGCCGACAACGGCGACATCGTGGCCGCGATGATCGACGGAGAAGCCACGGTGAAGACCTTCAAGCGCACCAAGGGCGACGTGTGGCTGATGCCGCACAACCCACTGTTCGAACCGATTCCAGGAAACGACGCCGCCATCCTCGGCAAAGTCGTCACGGTGATGCGCAAACTCTGACCTGAAACTCCGAACGGCCCGCAACCACAAGGGTTGCGGGCCGTTCCATGAAGTATCGAAGTTACAGATCCAGTCCTCGCCCGATGATTTCCTTCATGATCTCGGTTGTTCCACCGTAGATCGTCTGCACACGAGAATCCATGTACGCCTTGGCAATCGGGTACTCCTTCATGTAACCGTAGCCACCGTGCAACTGCAGGCACCGATCGATGAGCCTGACCTGGTTTTCGGTAGTCCACCATTTCGCCATTGCGGCTTCCTGGACCGTGAGCGTTCCGGCGTTGAGTAGTTCGATGAACTTGTCGACCATGATTCTGGTGGCCGTGGTCTCGGTCGCGAGTTCTGCGAGGACGAACCGAGTGTTCTGGAACTTGCCGATCGACTTTCCGAAAGCCTTGCGGTCTCGGCAGTACTGGATTGTCATGTCCAGTGCGGACTCCATGGCTGCGGCGGCGACCACCGCGATGGACAGCCTTTCCTGCGGCAGGTTCTGCATCAGGTAGATGAACCCCATGCCTTCGTCACCGAGGAGGTTCGCAGCGGGAACTCGCACGTCGGTGAAGCTGAGTTCGGCGGTGTCTTGCGCTTTCATGCCGAGCTTGTCGAGATTACGACCTCGCTCGAAACCGGGCATGTCGCGCTCGACGACGAGGAGGCTGAAGCCCTGGGCGCCCTTCTCGGGGTCGGTGCATGCGACGACGATGATGAGATCGGCATTGATGCCGTTGGTGATGAAGGTCTTGGAGCCGTTGAGGACCCATTCGTCGCCGTCACGCACCGCACGAGTCTTGATGCCCTGCAGGTCGCTACCGGTGCCTGGCTCGGTCATGGCAATTGCCGTGATCAGTTCGCCCGAGCAGAACCCGGGTAGCCATCGCTGCTTCTGCTCGTCGTTCGTCAGGTCGATGAGGTACGGCGCGACGACGTCGTTGTGCAGGGTGAACCCGATTCCGCTGTACCCGCCACGGGTCGTCTCTTCGGTCAAGATGGCGTTGTAGCGGAAGTCTTTGACCCCGCCGCCGCCGTACTCCTCGGGAACCGCGGTTCCGAGGAATCCCTGCTTGCCTGCTTCGACCCAGACGTCGCGGTCGACGATGTTCTGCTCTTCCCACCGCGCGTGATTCGGAGCGACATGCTGGTCGAGGAATTTGCGGTACGACTCACGGAAGAGATCGTGCTCCGGTTCGAACAGTGTGCGGTCCACTAGCTTCACTCCTTCGATGCTGTCCAGTACGAGAACTGGCATTAGGAGAAGCCTACGACCGTCCTGCGGGCCTGGTCGATGACCGAGCCGTGCGTGATCGGTGACCGAACTAACGAGCGGTTCGACGGTTCAGGGCGCGCATCACCGGATACCCGACGAGGATTCCCACCGAACCCCACGCGATTCCGCCGAGTTCGACCGAACCGATCGTCAGAGTCAGGTCACCGATTCCGGCCACCAGCGCAGCAGCGACGACAGTGAGGTTCACCGGATCGGTGAAATCCACCGTGCTGTCGGTCCAGATACGCACACCCAGCAGACCGATCAGGCCGTAGAGAACCAGCGTCGCTCCGCCGATAACCCCGTCGGGCACCGTAAACACCAAGGCACCGAACTTCGGCGAGAAAGCAAGCACGATGGCCGTCGCAGCAGCGACCCAGTACGCGGCCGTCGAGTAGACCCTGGTCGCCGCCATGACCCCGATGTTCTCGGCGTAGGTGGTCGTACCCGATCCGCCTGCGGCGCCGGCGAGCGTCGTGGCCAAACCGTCGGCGATGAGTGCATCCCCGGCAAGGTCGTCGAGCGACTTACCGGTCATCGCCGAGACTGCCTTGACGTGACCGACGTTCTCCGCGACGAGGACGATCACCACCGGCAATGCGATGAGTACGACGGACAGTTCGAACGTCGGGCCGCGGAACTCCGGAATCCCGATCCACGAGGCCGCCCGCATCGCGTCGAGCTTGGCCGGGTCGATCTGTCCGATCACGGCGGCGAAGACCCAGCCGAGGATCACACCGACGAGGATTCCGAGACGCCCGAGCAATCCGGGTCCGGCGACCGTCGCCACCAGAATCGCGAGCAACGTGACGACGGCAACCAATGGCTGGGCCTCGAACGACGACGTTGCGGCGGGAGCCAGATTGAGTCCGATGAGGACCACGACTGCACCCGTGACGACCGGCGGCATGACGGCTTCGATGACCCGTCCGCCGGCGAACTTCACGATGAAGCCCACCGCTGCGAGCACGATTCCGACGGACATCACCGCGCCGAGCTGTGCGGCCGGGCCGTCTGCCTGCGCCGCGCTCAACGGCGCGATGAACGCGAACGACGATCCGAGATAGCTCGGAATTCGGCCTCGCGTGATGATCAGAAAGAGCGCGGTTCCGATGCCCGAGAACAGCAACGTGGTGGTGACCGGAAACCCGGTGACCGTCGGCACGAGCAGTGTTGCACCGAACATGGCGATGACATGCTGCATGCCGATCCCGATTGTGCGCGGCCAAGTCAACCGCTCGTCGGGTGCAACCACTGCGCCCGCAGCGGGCGTTCTACCGTCCCCATGCAGGGTCCATCCGAAGTTTCGACTCACAAGGAAACGATCCTAGTGCGCAGTCAAATCCTTACCGCGGTCAGTTCAATACAGCGGCCGCGGCTGCGCGCGCAGCTGCCGAGCTGTCCGTCTTCAGGGTCGCAGCGGCAGCTTCTCTGCACTGTGCCAGTGTCACCGACGACAGCTTCGCTCCGACATGAGCCACTGCCGCCGAGGCCGCCGACAGGGAGGTGACGCCGAGGCCGACGAGCACGCAGGCCAACAGCGGGTCAGCGGCTGCCTCTCCGCATACTCCGACCGGCTTTCCGGCCGCGGCGCCCGCCTTGGCAGTGTGGGCCACGAGCGCTATGACGGCCGGTTGCCAGGGATCGGTCAACGATGCGAGCTGCGAGGACATCCGGTCGGCCGCCATCGTGTACTGCGCAAGGTCGTTCGTGCCGATCGACAAGAAGTCGACATGCTCGAGGATGTGCTCGGCCAGCAGCGCGGCGGCCGGAATCTCGATCATGACCCCGGGCTTCAAACCGCGCGCCCGCGCATCGGCGGCGAACGCTGCGGCTTCCGCCGCGGTAGCGATCATGGGCGCCATCACCCACGGAGACGACCCGGTTGCTGCAGCGGCGGCGGCGATGCCGTCGAGTTGGCGGTACAGAATTCCTCTGTCCTGCTCGGCAATTCGGATTCCGCGGATCCCCAACGCTGGATTCGCCTCGTCTGCGTGATTGGCAAACCGCAGCGGCTTGTCCGATCCTGCATCGAGGGTGCGCACGACGACCTTGTGTCCGTCGAACGCCTCGAGAACTTGCCCGTAGATCTCAGCCTGCTCGTCGACGGTCGGCTCGACATCTCGGTCGAGGAAGCAGAGTTCGGTGCGGAACAGTCCAATTCCAGTGGCGGCAGTCTTGCGGGCGGCTCGCGCACCGGCTCCGTCCTGGACGTTGGCGAGAATGTCGACTGCGTGACCGTCGGACGTCGAACCCGGCCCGGTCCACCGAGACACGCGATCCAATTCGGCGCGGGCCGTGTCGACGGCGTCCGCGGCAAGTCCGGCGTCCGGCTCGAGGACGATGTCCCCGGTGATTCCGTCGACGACCGCCGACGTTCCCTCGTGCACGTCGTCGAGGCCGGCGACGGCGACCACGCACGGTATCCCCAACTGACGGGCGATGATCGCGGTGTGACTCGTCGGTCCGCCCAACGACGTCGCGAGCCCGACCACGAGGCTCGGATCGAGGCCGGCAGTATCGGCCGGAGCGAGATCGTCGGCGAACAACACCGACGGAACGGTCGGTGTCGGCACGCCTGGTTCGGGCACTCCGAGAATCTCGGCGATCACACGGTCGCGGATGTCACGCAGGTCCGTCACGCGCTCGGCCATCAGACCGCCCAGCTTCTGGAACATTGCCGCGAACTTCTCCGTGGCAGCATCCGTCGCAGACGTTGCCGGGGTCCCGGCGGCAATCAGCTTCTCCGCTGCTTTGAGCCAACCGCGGTCTTGCGCCATCGCGGCATTCGCCGACAGCACTTCGGACGCCGCACCGGTGGCAAGCTCTGCCCGACCACGTAGACGGCCTGCAACTACCGACGCCGCCTCCCGAAACCGTTCCAGTTCGGTGCCACGGGCAGCCTCGTCGACGACAGAGGTGTCGACCGGTACGTCGGGACGGCGGCCGGGCCTGATGACCGGGCCGAAGCCGATCCCAGGTACGACAGGAGTGCCGCGCAGCACCGCCGCCCCGGACAGTGGCGTCCCGGTCCCCTGCATCTCCGCTCGAAGCGATCCCGTCATGCGTCCTCCTGGAACTCGAATGTGGTGTCAGCCCGACTGTGATCCTCTGACTGAAATGAAACTGTTGTGACCGAGATTACTCTTTGCTCTTGACATGTCAACAGATACGGGCGTAAAACAACATAAACCAACATGAAATGGGCCGGGAGCGCAGCCTGCGGAGTGACCAGGGTGGGCAGGAGCGCAGCCCGCGGAGTGACCAGGGTGGGCAGGAGCGCAGCCCGCGGAGTGACCAGGGTGGGCAG